>JANWXY010000002.1 GCA_025057135.1 Bacteroidia bacterium
AGAAAAGTTTTTTTGTTTCCGTCCGCATATGAAATCCCTAAGCCTAACAGCACTCATCAGTTTTACCTTATGGGTCGCATGTACCCAAGCACCTCAAGCACCAAAAGCTGAAACCTCTGAACCGCAAGCAACCCCCTCTACTTCGGGGAATACAATCACAATCTCACCACAGAATAGCAAAGTCCTCGCTATCGGGACCAAAGTCACCGGCAGGCACGAGATTATTTTTCCCATAAAGTCAGGTGAACTCTCGTTGGACTCTACTGGATGCATATCTGGGGGCAAAGTGATCTTAGACCTCAATGGCCTACAGGTAACTGACCTCAAAGGCGACCTAAAAACCAAATTAGAAAGTCATCTGCGCAGTGAAGACTTTTTCCTCACCAGTCAATATCCAGAGGGTAGTTTTGAAATCACTGGCTGTGAAAAGCGGGCGGGAGATACAATACTCCTCTCGGGTAACTTATCCCTTCGGGGTCAGACAAAAAACATCAAGTTTCCAGCAGTCCTTCACTATACTCAGCCGAAAACTTTACACGCCGTCGCAAACTTCAATATCAATCGTCAAGACTGGGGCATAGCCTATAAAGGGAAAGCTGATGACCTTATCCGCGATGAGGTCAATATCCAGCTAGAAATCAGAAGCCAGTGAAGTAACCTTACATACTAAGCTTTCCGTCCCGAGATATTGGTAAGTGTGCAGCCTACCGATGTCTCGGGATGCCTTTTTAGGAGATTACCGCCCTTTCCATTGAGGTTTTCGCTTTTCGCGGAAAGCCAATATTCCCTCTCGGGCATCTTCTGTTCCCGCAAGCTCTACAAGGAGGGCATTCAGTTCAGCGTGCGAAAGGCTATCTAATCGTCGGTAGGCGTGAATCCCTCTCTGCATAGCTAAGGGGGCACCTAATCGTAGCTCTTTTATCAAGGCATCACCTGCGGGCAGTACGGCATCTTTATCCTCGACCAGATGGGTGACAATCCCCCACGAATGGAGTACCTCAGCGGTGTAAGCCGTTCCCAAGAGGCACCATCCAAGAGCCAATCGCGGCGGCATATACTGAGCGAGAGCTTTTAGCACCTGAAAGGGAAATAATCCCCTTCGCACCTCAGGCAGAGAAAATCGGCATCCCCTAAATGCGATTACAAAGGTAGCTCCTGTGAGAAGGAGCATGCCACCAGCCAAAACATCTCCTGTTACTTCTGCGATCAGGGGCTTTTCAAAAGCAGTGAGTAAATCATCTATGACAATGAGAGTTTTAGCTGTGGGGACGGTAGAGGCTGTTTGTATCCCCTCCATTAGTGCCCGTAGGTCAGCCCCAGAGCAGAATATGTCTCCATTACCACGCAGTCTTACAAATCGTATTTCACCCTCTGTATGAGCATAAGCTAAGGCATATGCCAGCTCGTTTAGGAGGATAGGATTGAGGGCGTTTCGGCGCTCTGGAACATTCAAGGTGAGGATAAGAGTATCTTCGGAGCGCTCCCAGTGTAAAAACTGCCATTGAAATGCCTCCAGCGGCTGTATATCTTCAAAATAGGCTTTCATTTCGCTGATTGGATTTGAAGGAGCTGAACGCCTGCTTCTACGGTGTCGCCTTCTTTGACGAAAATAGCTTCTACACGCCCAGGTTCGGTCGCCTCAATCAAATTTTCCATTTTCATAGACACAAAAACAAGTAAAGGCTGCCCGGCATCCACATGCTCGCCGGGCTGGACATATATCTTAGTTATCTGGCCTGGCATAGGTGCAGTATATGTGCCTCTTTGCTGGCTGTCAGCTATGTCTGGAAAACGAGGCAACGCTTTTGCCTCAGCACTGCCCACAAACGATTGATAAATCCAATACAGGCCTTCGTCGGTGTCAGAGGGGAAAATATCAAGAACCACTCTTTGGCGGCGCCACTCGTATATAACTCGCTGAGCGGTATGAGAAAGTAAGCGAACTTCCTCCTGATTTTCAGCAATCTTACAGGAGAAGTGCTGATTGTGAAGGGCTCGGCACTCCACGGTAAATATCTTATCTTTTATCTTCCATCCATAAGGGAGGGGGGCTTGGGGAGTATTTCTCCAGTTAGGTAAGAGGGTGGGTAGATAGGGGCGCTCTACGGTTGCTCTAACCATTCGCCATATTGTCAGCCCTGTTGCCCAGGCGATTAGGGTATGATCCCCGATGTAATCAGCGCTGAGAAGGTCAGTTCGGCGTTCTAAAAATCGGGTATCATATGCTCCTCGGATGAACTCTGGGTCGCCACACAGGGCGCGTAAGAAGGGCTGATTATGTGCAAGTCCTACGCACGCTAACTGTCCCAAAGCGTAGCCTAGTCGTTTTATACCCATTTCACGAGAGGGCGCATGGACAATAATCTTGGCTATCATGGGGTCATAAAATGGAGATATGGTGCTGCCTGTTTCTATCCCGCTATCTACACGGAGATAGGGCAGGTCTGGTACCTGCCAGTATAAAATGCGTCCTGTGGAGGGGCGGAAATCTACCTTCGGGTCTTCTGCGTAGAGGCGCGCTTCTATGGCATATCCCGTACGAGGTATGTCCTCTTGGCGGTAGGGAAAGGGTTCTCCCGCAGCTATACGGATTTGCCACTCTACTAAGTCTAAACCAGTGATAGCTTCTGTGACGGGATGTTCTACTTGTAGGCGAGTATTTACTTCCAAAAAGTAGAACTCGCCCGGAGCGGTGCGGATGAACTCCACTGTGCCAGCATTATCGTACTGTATAGCTCGGGCTGCTTGTACAGCAGCTTGCCCCATAGCCTGGCGCTCTGCCTCGGAAAGTACTGGTGAAGGAGACTCTTCTATGACTTTCTGATAGCGGCGCTGAATGCTGCATTCCCTTTCATACAAATGGACAATGTGTCCATGCTTATCGCCTAAAATCTGAAACTCTATGTGTCGGGCAGAAGGAAAGTATTTTTCCAGAATTATCTCGCTGTCGCCGAAGGCACTCTGGGCCTCTCTTTGAGCGGACTCATATGCGGCAGGAAGCTCGCTCGCTTCATACACGATACGCATGCCTTTTCCTCCACCGCCCCCGGCCGCTTTGAGTAAAACTGGAAAGCCTATTTCCCGTGCTGCTTGTATGATCTCATCTATTTGAGCGCCTCGGCACTGGAAGCCGGGGATCGTCGGTACTCCGTACGAACTCACCAGAAGCTTGGCGTTGCTTTTGGACCCCATTTGCTCTATTGCATCAGGGTGCGGCCCTACGAAAATGAGGGGTTTCTTTCCTTCTCTCTGTCTGGCAGCGGACTTCTCAGCTATAGCCCGAGCAAAAGCAGCATTCTCTGACAGGAAGCCATATCCAGGATGAATGGCATCTGCTTCTGCTCTATCCGCTATTTCCAGAATCTTATCTATGTGTAGATAAGTCTCGGCGGAGGTGCTACCGCTCAGCGCATAAGCTTCATCCGCTTCCCGAACAAAAGGCATGAAGCGGTCGGCGTCGCTATACACAGCGATGGTGGCAATACCCATTTTTCGGCAGGTCTTTATGATACGACGGGCTATCTCTCCACGATTAGCGATGAGTAGTCGCTCAATAGTCACACTCATACGATGTTGGCTTTATTTTCTGGCGATTACATGCGATAAACGCCATAGATGTTGGAAGGTTCTATGGGCTTTTGATAAACCACTGCAAGGCATATACCTAAATACTCCCGCGTCAGACGCGGGTCAATCACGGCGTCATCCCACAGTTGAGCGGTGCTGTACCAAGCGTCTGAGGTGCGCTCTATTTCTTGGATCAGGTGCTGTCGTAGCATCGCTGCTTGCTGCTCGTCAAAGGGCATCCCAGCTTTCTCAGCCGCTTGACGTTGAATAGTTTCCATCACACCTGCGAGCTGTTCAGGTCCCATGACGGCGATTCGGCTATTAGGATAGGAGAAAAGAAAACGCGGCCGATAAGCTCGCCCCGCCATGGCGTAGTTTCCTGCTCCATAAGAGGCGCCAACCATCAGGGTAATGTGCGGCACCTCGCTATTTGAAACGGCATTAATCATCTTGGCTCCGTGTTTGATGATGCCCTCCTGCTCATAACGGCTTCCTACGATGAATCCCGTGATATTTTGGAGAAATATGATAGGTTTCTTCTCTCTATTGCATAACTGAATGAAGTGAGCCCCTTTATTAGCAGCTTCTGAGAAAAGAACACCATTATTCCCAATAATGCCGACGGGATAACCATAGATTTCCGCCCAACCAGTGACGAGCGTAGGTCCCCATAATGGCTTGAACTCTAAAAATCGCGAGTCATCTACGATGCGGATAATTAGCTCCCTGATATCAAATGGCTGCTTAGGGTCTGAGGGGATAATCTGTAAAAGCTCTTCGGGCTCATAACGAGGGGGCTTGGGGTGAGGTGTAGGACGATAAGAAGGGGTTATGGGATGTAAGTGAGCCATCAGTTCCCGAGCTTTACGGATAGCATCTAACTCATTTTCAGCGAGAAAGTCTGCCACACCTGATTGCGTAGCATGCATGTGAGCACCGCCGAGCGTCTCTTCGTCTACGACCTCCCCTGTGGCGAGCTTCACCAAGGGCGGACCAGCTAAAAAGACCTTTGCCTGACCCTTTACAAAGATCGTATAATCACTCATACCTGGAACATAAGCTCCTCCTGCTGTGGAGTTTCCCATGACGATAGAGATAGTAGCCAGGCCCGCCTTGGAGCGGCGAGTAATCTCCCGAAAAATAGCCCCCCCGTAGTTGAATATCTTGGCTTGCTCGGGCAGGTCTGCCCCCGCTGACTCTACAAAGTTTATGACGGGGAGACCGTTTTCCAAAGCTATCTCGTTTAGCCGCAAGCTTTTTTGAAGAGTGGGTAAGTCTATGGCTCCCCCTTTTTCAGTACCGACATTGGAGGTGATGAGCGTCCAGCGTCCCGACACAAGTCCAATACCGCCCACCAGCGTTCCTCCAGGAGAGGAGGTTTTTCCTCCCAATCCCGCTAATGGAAGAAGCTCCAAGAAGGGCGAACCTTCGTCCAGCAAGTATTCTATCCTTTCTCGGGCTAAAAACTTTCCTTCTCGGCGCGCTTTTTCTATGTGTTTCTCTTTACCTTGGTATAAGGCGGCTTGATAATGGGCGTGGAGCTGCTCTATCAAGGCACGCATCCGAGCGGCATTTTCTGCGGATGCAGGGCTAGGTATCCAGCGGCTTTTCATTACAGGCAGCATGCGACTCAAATATAAGAGACTCGGGTAAAGAGATCAAGGATACTCCCTCCCCCAATAGCTACGGATGGGCATACAAGATAGCTTTACTGACCTCGTCGTTCTGGATATGGATGAGATACACGCCTCTTGATGAAAGTTCTGGCAGGTTTATGTGATGGGTACCAGTGAGTAGAGTAGCGAGTTGCTCACGCCATAGGCATTTAGCGGACATGTCGTATATGCGGATTTCTAAGTTGGACATAGGTTCTTGGGTATTCAAGTAGAGTACGCCATTGTGCGCATACATACGGAGGTTAGAGGATGGAGCTACCCCAAGTCCGGAGGCCCTACGAGCCAGAGTGTCTACTCGGATGTCGTCCAGATAGAGGTGATTGCCCCAACCTGAAATCCCCTCAAATCGCAGGCGAACAGTTTCTCCCCTGTAAGCATCCAGAAGTAAGCTGTCGGTTTTCCAAAGGTCATTACTTGGGACGAATAAAGAGTTATTCGCTGTACCTCTGGCTTCTATACAGCCCATCGGATGGGTGGATAAATCTCGTCCGCCCTTTTCCCAAATGACAGACCAGGTGTGTCCGCAGTCTGTACTCACATACACTTTTAGCGTATCTGTGTAGTCCAGCTCGTATGAAGAGTTACTCTCGTAGTTGAGACATGCGTAGGCCCATGAAAATTTCAGTTGTACGGATTGATGAGTATCTGCGGGTAAGGCGATGGGGGGAGATATCCAAGCGTCTCTTTCGCCATAGTGAGAATAGAAAAAGAAAACTGAACGCAGGCAGCTATTGGAGAGGCCATAAGCGCCCCGAGGGGAGGAAGTGCTTCTAAACCTATCCCAGGTGCGTTTTTTGTCAGGATTTTCTATGGAGCTATGTTCGGGAGGGAAAGTAGGTCCTTCAAAACTTTCAAGGTAAGGTAGCCCATAGGCTGTGTCATAGATAGCGATGTAGTTTACCTTGCGGAGGGTGTCTCTCCTTCCGCTCAAATTTTGGACGATAAGCTGTATGGTATAGATACCTGGATTGGGGAAGGTAACGATTGGGCAGGGGGAGTTTGGGTCATTTGGTATTCCGCCGCCAAAGTCCCACTGATACTGATGAGGCATGCCCATGCAATGGCTCAGAAACTGGATTGGTTGCCCAACGCAGCCTGTGCGTTGATTGGTAGAAAAGTAAGCCTTTACTAATCCATAAGGACCTGTTCCAGTCAGTTGGGGTATATTAGGAGAAATCAGGGGCGGTATGATAGAAGAGGGGGACTGAATAGCCATCCATGCACGCAGCTTTTGCTCTTCGGTGAAGCCTGCCAGTTCCCTGTCTTCTATATAGTCCATGTGATTGCGAGGGTTATCGGGTAGGTCTGGGGAGTCATTGTTGCATGTATTCTGTCGGGCGATGGTATAGTTTGGCCCGCTCGTGGGAGGGGTGTCACATATAGCATCTCCGCTATTGAGGCAGTCAAATGTGCCGCATCCATCCTCAAAAGGATGATATAGCTCTAAACAGTGTCCCAGTTCGTGCGTAAGGGTACGTCCCGTAGAACCATAGCTGGAGCCCCAGAAGAAGTTTGCTCCCAGTACTACGCCATAAGTCTCCCCAGATGAGCCTATCGGAAACTCCGCATATCCTGCTATGTAGTCGCAAGCATTACAGTTTCCGGGCGAGTCTTCCACGCAGATTGTCGGCACGACCCATACGTTCAGATACCGGGAGCGGTCCCAGCCCGTCGCTTGTTTCATCGCATAATCCTGATCCACACAAAACCTCGGTACGCTCCAGTTGAGTGGCGGGTCGTTATATTTCCAATATACGACACCAGTGGTGGGGGCTCCATTCTCATCTTTCGTTGCGAGGGAAAATTCTATCTCTGTATCTACACCTGCAGAAGTGAAGCTGTGACTCTCAGGTATGCGCCTGAAATCTTCGAAGCACGTATACATCTGACCGAGGATGCGCTCATATGGAATGCGGTCGCGACTGCTTGAGTATATTACATGGAAAACCACGGGTATTACAAAGCGAGAGGGGCGGCATAGCTGAGTATCAGTTAGCTGCATTTGCCTGGCGGCTTTTTCCAATAATGCCCTACCCATGGAAGGAGGGTGTGCTCTGGCAGGGGTAGCGCACCAGGGAATCTGAGCCCATATAGCCCAGATAAAAGTGGCTATCATCATAAGGCAAATATATATCGAGTTATCGGCGATATAATAAAGCCCTATTATCCAGCTGAGATGTGCCTAAAAGAGCCTTCTCGGGTCATCCCCCCTATCCCAGCCCGCGCAGGCCTAAGGCCATCAGGGCTAATCCCGAAGATAGATAGAGTATTTTGCAAAAAGCGTTTGGCGCGGCTTTTTCGGGATTCTCCCATGAGTACCAGAGGACTTTTCCATACACGGCAAAGCCTCCTATCGTACCTATTAGAGCTGTCCCGATTAGAAGCCACCGAAAAGGCAGAGGCAAATACTCTATTCCAGTCCAGAAGAGTTGTAGTTTGACCCAGAAACCTAAAACTGGCGGAAGGGCCGCCAGATTCGCTAAAATGAGAAGTCCAACAGCTGAGCCTACCTGTCCTCGCCATGGCCGCTGCGCATACAATAGGGCTGAAAGCGTAGCTACACTATACACCAGCCAAAACTTCCAACCCGCAAAAGCCCCTTTTTCGGTCATAGCTAAGGTCAAATAAGCACTCTGGGCGAAGCTTCCCCAGAATATCATCTCCGTCCGTTCCGCAGCTTTCCATGCGAGGGCGTAAGCGCCTAAAAGCGATACAGCGCCCAAAGCGTAGACCACTTCTAAGTGCAGCCCTTCTGCTTTGAGAGCAGAGAGAAGGTTTAGGAGTAAGGCCCCTTTTGGAACCGCTGCAAACCATCCTCCCCATACCACAGGAAGGCTGCGATATAGACTGATTAGCCAAAAGTGCCAAGGGAGAAAGCCTATCTTTATTGACCAGCCTGTGAGAAGTAGCATATCGGAAAAATATCCCCCACTTGATAGTGGATAGGTGATGGGCTTTTCGGCAGCGAGGCGAAAGGCTATGCCCAAAAAAACAAGAGCAGAAGCTGTCACGCTCCAAGTGAGATACCGAATGACTGTTTCCCAACGGTCCGGCTTTACATGAGCGCCTACGACGAAAAAATAGCCGCCTATTGCTGCGCTTTCCATCAAGGTCCACGTAAAAGCTAAATGAGAACTGCGAAGAAGAAGGCCATAACTTCCTAACTGCAGAAGTAGCGCCCATGCAGCAGCCCCTTTCAAAGGGTGTAAAATCCATACCAGCGCCGTCAGTGCCGCAAATGCACTGAGCATTTCCACAGCTATCTCGGATGTATAAAATAGGGCAGTAGCTATTTCCCTTTGTCCAAAAGCAGCTACACCATAGCCCAATATGAAAACCGGGGGAAGCCACCGCCAGCGATGACTGAGCCCAGCCCCAACAAGCAGGAGCTCAGGCCAGAGCCACTCAACCCCCCACATGTGCGAGAAGCTCTAACCATATTTTCGGGTATATGCCTACGGCGATAGATAGAACGATAAACCCCCATACGATGAACTGATACTGAACAAATGCCTTACTCGTGGAGGATATAGTAGGAGGGGGAGGCGCCGCTAACTTACGATATGCCCTGAGGAAGTATATGGCTGTGAGTACTATGTTTGCTCCTGGGAGGAGAGCCCAAGCCCAGTTCGTGCCGTTTGCTACGCCCCATATGATCATGAGCTCTGAGATAAAAAGCGCCATCCCCGGGGCGCCTATGGCACCAAAGCTTAGTAGAGCCGCTTGAAACTGCTTCCAGCTGCGATGAGCGAGAACTCCATGGAGATTATCTATCTGTCGTGTGTGAAATGACTTCTCCAACCAGCCGACCCAAGCAAAAAGTCCAGCGCTGATGATGCCGTGGGTGAAAAGCTGGTGATACGCCCCTTGTAAGCCATACACGCTTTGAGCCCCTGCACCGATAGCCACCATGGCCATGTGTCCGATAGAAGTGAAAGCAATCATCCTTTTGAGGTCCGACTGTCCCGTTGCGACAGCGGCTGCATATACGAGGCTTATCCCGCCGGCTATTCTGAGGATGAGGGCCTCTTCCGCCGTCGGTGCTACCCATACCCAGTGAAGGAGAGCATATCCACCCAGCTTGAGTAGAATCCCCGCCAGCATCATTGATAAAGCAGTGTCTGCCTCTACGTGGGCATCTCCAAGCCAGCTATGTAGGGGAACCAAAGGTAGCTTTACCGATAGTCCCACAGACATAAGTATCCACGATAAAGGCGGCAGCTGAGCAGAATACCAGGCATCACTAATGCCGCTTGGTACCTCCCGCAAACCAATCAGTAGCCCAATCAGAAATAGAATCGACCCGCTAAGGGTGAAAAGAGCAAACTTCACAGCAGCATTTTTTCGTTTAGGGCTGCCCCAGCCATAAATCAGCAGAAAAGCAGGCACGAGCGCCGCTTCATAAAAAATGAAAAATAGCAAGATATCCTTCGCTAAAAATACGCCTTGTGAAAATCCCATCACTAAGAAAAGCAGCGCTGAAAACTCTTGAACTCGTCCAATGTACCTTTGCCCGTATAGAAGCGATGCATGCCCGACTACGATAGTGAGAAGGAGAAGAGCGAGATTAGTGGGGTGGGCACTGATAAAGTAGAAAAACTCTTCTCCTCCCATGCTAAACCATGGTGAGCGTACCGCCACAGCCGCTTTTTCGTTTAGGTCATAGAGAATAAGCCAGACTATCCCTTGGATACCGCCATGTATGATAGAAAAGACTCCTAATGCTCTGCGAGACATCAAAAGTGCTACTCCTGCTGCCCCGATGGGGGATAGCCATAGAGCATTTAGTGCAATAGCCTCCATAACATCCCAATAATCAGCGTTAGTAGGAGACCCCAACTCAAAGCTTGGGTATAGGCTTGACTACTCTCTCCTGAGAGGAATGCCATGCTTCGGCGCATCATTTGTGCAGCTCTGAGCCACCCTCTTTGGGAGAGCAGGGCTTCCGCTCGTGCAAAGGTATCACCTAACTTAATAGCTCTGCGAGCCATGCCGTCTAAGCCTGCGTTTAGTTTACTATCTGCCAGAGAAGCCCATCGACTGAACATTTCCCAACCCGTAAAGCATAACCTCATTACTTGCAGAGGGAGCATGTCCAATCGGAGCTTTACTTTGTCATAATAGAAAAAGGCTCCTGTGATTAGCCCTGCAATAGGCAATAGAGTCTGCCATGGAGGCATCTCCATATGAAGGATTGCCAAGGAAAGCAGCGAAAGTGGCGCTACTTCTGAAATATGAAAGTTCAGTCTGAGATTTTTTTCCTTGCGAGCCCATGCTTGTCCCAGGGCTATGGCAGTGATTAGTTCAGTCAAAAGTATTTTTTCATCGGTGAGGGCTTCACTCATAAAAAGGAGGGACGAGGCAAACCACCACAAAAGTGTGAGATGAAGAGAGAAGCCTGCCCTTTTCTGTGCACTATCTAAAAGAAGAAACAGAGCCGCCTTCAGATAGCTATGGTGTAAGAGATAAGAGAGCGCACGCTCAGGTTGCGGAGTTAGATACAGAACTATTCCCAAATGCGCCGCCGTTGTCCAGGCCAAGGTGGTCTTGGAACTGCGACTGAGTACCGCTCCGAGACTTCCCATCAGACTGGCTACCCACAGAGCGATATAGCCCCAAGCTGGAAGCCCATGCCCCACGAAAGCAGGATAGCGGATAGGTAAGTATGCCGCCATCCCTACCAGCAGTGCTGAGTGTAATAGCGCAGAAACTGGCGCCGGAGCTAACATTGCTTGTACGAGCCAGAAAGTAAAAGGAAATATGCCTGCCTTGATAAGGACTCCTATCCAGACGCCAGCTGAAAACGATCCAGAAAACACCCCAGCAAGCCAAAAAGCATCGCCTAGTCTATTAGTCATGAAAGCGATAAAGGCAGCTTCTAGACTACGAGGACTTAGTCGGCGTCCAAAAGCTATCAAGCCCCATCCCGCTATACTGACCATTTCCCAGCCTGCGAATACCCAAATGGAATGAGTACCTTGTACGAATAACATAATCCCTCCAACCGCTACCATGAAAGCGCTTGCATACAAAAGGTAAGGCACAGAGGGAGAATGCTTCTCTTTTCCGTTTCCTGTGAGGAGGATATAGCCTGCAATCGTAGCAGTAACTTCCAGAGCAGTGACCAATAGGGGGTCTCGTGCCCATAGGCGTGTCAGTATGCAGCCAAGGGCTACAAGTCCTAAGAGGCTGCGTTGAGTCACTACCGGGCGTTTAGGTAGCGGGCTATGCCGCGTAAAAAGTCTAAGCCATCAGAGTTCCCTTGATAGGGGTCGCAAGCTCGCTCAGGGTGAGGCATCAATCCAAATACCGTCCCTTCGGCATTTCCAATACCAGCGATGGCAGCATAGCTGCCATTCGGTGCAGGGGCGGGTACATATTGTAGGCTCCATGCAGGTAGGGTCTCGTTGGGTACATATCGTCCATCTGCATGAGCTATGGGCAATCGGTATAGCCGTTCTCCGATATACGGGGTCAGAGGGCTCTTTTCTGCGGCTTGTACAGTAATAGTCTGACAGATGAAGCGTCCGTGTGTATTGCGGCGCAGAGCACCTGGTAGCCATCCTGCCTCCAATAGAATCTGAAAGCCATTGCAGATACCCATGACGAAGCCTCCATTTCTCCAAAAGGATTCTACGGCAGGCATGACGGCAGCAAATCGGGCTATCGCCCCAGCTCTCAAGTAGTCACCATATGAAAAGCCCCCAGGCAGGAATACTGCCTCCAGAGGAGGCAAAGTGGGCTCAGCATGCCATATATACTGGGGCGTGAAGCCTGCTCGTTCTAAGGCATAGTACAGGTCTCTGTCGCAGTTGCTTCCAGGAAATACGACAATACCCGCTCTTATACGCATTCCGCAGCAAAAATAGAAGCCTCTGCCCCCACAGCTACTTGGACGACTGGATGAGTGGGGAGGTCTATGAATGGAAAGTCTGATAAGTTTGAAATAGCATTTACTTGCTGGGCATGTTGGATAACTTTTTCGGGGCCGAAGCCAGCCGCTACGATGCGTAAGACTCGGTCTGCCCATTCATTGAGCGTCTCAGGCATAGAGTGAAGGAGCAGATAGTTTCGTACTTCAATCAGAATATCCTCGGTGGGGAAAGGATTTTTAGACCACCGTTCTACCTCTGTGTGAATGCGAGATACAGCTTCTGAGGCACGCTCTTTAGCTACTTCGGTGGAAATCACTATGTAGCTTCCAGCCACGCAGTTGTCGGGATAAGCGTGGATACCGTATGTGAGGCCAGCCTCTTCGCGAACCGACCGCATCAGTTGGGCGCCGAAGTATCCGCCTAATCTCATAAGCGCCATTCTGTAATATCCGTATAGGTCATGTATGGGGCGTACCCATGGATAAGCTATGCGGAGGGACACTTGCTTAGCGTTTGGAAAAGGGAGGGCTTCACATACTTCTGGCATCTGAAGGGATAAAGGCATCGTGTAGGCCACAGAGCCAATCCATGCAGACCACTTGTAGAGAGACTCAGGTAGATAGGGAGCGGCAATTACGACTCCGTTCAAGCCCTTCCTTATGAAGTGTTCATAGTAAGAAGTGAGAAGCGTCGTATCTATGCGCCTCAGGGTTTCTATGGACTCATAAGCGGTAATGCGATACGATTGGCCCCAGAGGTAATGCTGGAGGGTAGCATCGGCTTGATAGGTGGGATTCGCACGAGAGCGGGTTTCAGCCTCTATGAGCCGATTTAGATGGTGACTCACAGCAGGTCCTGATAAGGTAGGATATGCTACCGCTTCATACAGAAGCCCCAGAGCCGATGACAGATTTTCTGTCAAACCTTCCGCTGTCAGAAAGATTGAATCTCTATTGCTCCCCCATCCCATATCCCAGCCCAGGCGGTGGAGACGCTCCGCAAGCTGACCGACAGGATAGTGCGCATTCTCCTCGGTCAAAAGGCGAAGCAACAGGCGCCGCAAACCAGCAGGATAGGTCCTCAGAGAAGGGGCAGACCAAGAGATGCCTACATACGATAAAGGCTCTTTGCTACGAAACCAGTAAACCGGTACTTCCCCCATTCGCTGTATGGCGGGTATCTGGGGGGCTACATACTGTACATAAAACCTCACAAGCGCTCCAGGATTTTACGCTTTTGGGCTTCGTATTCTTCGGCAGTTAGGACTCCTGCTTTGTGAAGCTCATAGAGTTTTCGGAGCTGTTCATAGGGGTCCTCAGGCGTAGGCGTGGGAGGTTGATTTCGGACATCTTCATACACTTTTTGTCCTTCTCTGAATGCTCGTTCGTAAGCTCTCTTGGCGGTATTTGTATCAAAGTCTCGTAGCGTGCCCCCACTGGCGAAGTGTTCAGCGAACACTTTTCCTACGCCGTAAGTTGTTGCTGCAGCCAGTGCTGAGGCGGTCAAGCCGCCCATCATCCAGCCTATTCCAGGGATGAGTTTTACGAGAGAAGCGCCGCCACGCACAGCTGTCGCCCCTACCAAGCTCGCTATGAGCCCTTTGGCCAAGCCAGAAAAGAAGGGGACATCATATACCTTGGCCAGTTTCCGAACGAGATTAAGTTGTACGGCGGTCGTCGTAGCCCAATCTGCAAACGGGAGTGGGACTAGCCCCGCTCCCATTGCCACTATCATATGCTCTCGAATCAGCTTCTCAGCCCTCTGCCTTTTTTCCTCTTCCATTCTACAAAAGTAGCTTATCGCTTGAGTAGCCGATAAGTATGTTCAGACTGACTCCTTAGCTTCAAAAGGAATGCGCCCGCAGAAAGTCCATCTAAGGGGATTTGGTAATAGTGGGTGCCGGCCGACTGGGGGTGAATCATGTATCGTCCTACCATCTTTCCTTCCAAGGTGTAGAGCTGAACTTCTGTGGGCTGACCTGTCGGTGTGTAAAGTTGCAAGGTGACGAAATCCTGCGCAGGGTTGGGATAAACCCCAATCAGTGAGACCTCAGGTAAGGAAAGGCTACTGGAGGGGCTTGACCGTGGGATAAGTGGCGGATTGTAGTTTGGTGGAGCCGTTGCGGGGCCTGAGGCTTGTCTTAGGAAGCGTTCCCCAGCTTGCACATACCAGCTCGCTCCCAGAGTTTCGCCGGGGATAGGCTGACTGATTGTATTAGCATAATACCAATCGCCCTGCACTTTTTGAGGTGTGATGTCTATCAGTACGTATCCGTGCCGAGTTAGGTCTGCATACTTTATGTGAGGATTTTGCGATTGAACGACTGAGACATTATTAAAGTTGCCTAAGAAAGAAGCATTAGCGGAGGTAATGCTCGGAGTTACGAACTCCACGGCTGTGGAACCAGCTCCCGTCGTACTGTTATAAGTTCCAGGACCGAAAGGTAGGTCATTTCCCCAAGAAGTATGAATATCTCCTGTAAGGATCACTACATTTGCGATGTTATTCTGAATGATTGTATCCATGAGCCGTCGCCTTTCTGCAGGGTAGCCGTCCCACTGGTCCGCATTTACGATAAAAGAATTGGCGAATACATTTACCCGCAGGGGAGCCACCATCACTTGCTGTCCTATGAGCTTCCAGGTAGTAGGGGCGCTTTTTAGCTGGCTATACAGCCAGTTTCGCTGCACTGTCCCGAGTAGTGCGCGGTTGGGGTTGTTTAGGGTAGCATCATTTACATTTATCAGACCGCTGGGCATTTGTTGGTCCCTTCCGTAATGGCGTGTATCCAGCATGATCAGAGAGGCTAAATCACCCCATTCAAACTTTCTCCAAATGCGCAGAGAGTCACTGGGGTCAGGCATGCGAAACGGAATCCACTCATGATAAGCCCGTAGCATGGCCGCTCGGCGAGCCGTGAATGAGCCTTCTGAACTAGGAGAGTGATTTTCAGCTCCGCTCGTCCAGGCATCGTTGGCTAACTCATGGTCATCCCAAACGGCTATCATAGGATAGTTCTGGTGAAGCCATTGGAGACTACTGTCTAAGCGGTAGTGGGAATACCTTATTCGATAGTCCTCTAAGGTGAGAATCTCTCTCGGGGGTTCAGCCGGGCGAGCAACTCCTTGGGATGGTCCGTATTCATAGATGTAATCCCCGAGATGAACGACTAAGTCTATATCGTTTCTGAGGGTGATGTTTTCGTAAGCATTGTAGAAACCGTTCTGGTAATCAGCACAGGATACCACGGCGATGCGTAGTCGGGTGGAGCTACCTGACGGCAGAGTGCGGGTTCTACCCGTAGGAGAAGTCGCATTGAGGGCCTTGAAGCGATAGTAATACCATCGTCCTGGTTGAAGCCCTGTCGCATCTACTTTGACGGTGTAATCTCTGTCAGCATTTGTACTGAAACTCCCACTAGCGACGATTTGTGTAAAGTATGGGTCCTCCGCTACCTCCCAGTTGACGGACACGTCTCCCGTCCAGTTTTGAGGAGGAGTGACGCGAGTCCACAGGATAACGCGATCCGTGAGAGGGTCGCCAGAGGCTACTCCATGAAGGAATGGGGCTTGACTTGTGCGCACATAGGCACGATTGGGATGGGTAGGTTGGGCTAATAAAAGCCCTCCCAAGAGGAGGATATACCGCATTCCACAAAAATAGGGACACACAGCTAATAGCCTATCATGAATAGGCGCATAGGGCTTATGTATCTTTGCCACATGCCGAAGGTTATGGTTGTAGGAGCGGGGGCTGTCGCCCAGGTTACGATGTGTAAGTTGGCGAGGCGTCCAGACCTATTCCCTGAGATAGTTTTAGCGAGCCGCACATTCTCTAAGTGCAAAGCCATCGCTGAGAAGCACCCCCAGGCTCGCATCATCCCTGAACAGCTGGATGCAGATGATGTCTCCCAGACAGTTGCCCTTCTCAAAAAACATAAGCCCGCTTTGCTGCTGAACTTAGCCTTACCATACCAGGACCTCGCGCTCATGGAGGCTTGCTTAGAAGCTGGGGTGGATTATTTAGATACAGCTTCTTATGAACCCCCTGATATACCTTTTTACGAGTACAAGTATCAGTGGGCTTACCATGAGAGGTACGAGCGAGCTGGCATCTCGGCCGTATTGGGAATTGGGTTTGATCCTGGGGTAACGAATGCGTTTGTAGCTTATGCGGCTAAGCATCTCTTTGATGAGATACATTATCTGGACATCATAGACTGCAATGCCGGCGACCATGGGCGACCTTTTGCCACAAACTTCAACTTAGAGATAAACCTTCGGGAAATCACTCAAACAGGGCGTTACTATTTGAACGGAGAGATTGTAGAAGTGCCTCCTCTCTCTGTCGCTCAGGATGTACGGTTTCCCGAGATTGGGGTCAGAAAAGCGTATCTCATCTTTCATGAGGAATTGGAGTCGTTAGTAAAGCACTTTCCGAGCTTGCGTAGAGCGCGATTTTGGATGACTTTTTCAGAAAAGTATCTCATGCATCTCAACGCTTTCGTGAATGCTGGCCTTACTCGCATAGACCCTGTAGATTATGAGGGGTGTAAAATAGTCCCCATAAAGTTTTTACAGCGTCTTTTACCTGATCCGGCGAGTTTGGCGCCTGATTACAAAGGGTGGGTCTCCATCGGTGTGCAGCTGCGCGGCATAAAAGATGGTCAAGAGCGAACCGCTTTCATCTACACAAACATCAAGCATGAGTGGGCTTATGCAGACTGCGGCGCTCAGGCAGTGGCTTATACGGCTGGCGTACCTCCTGCCATTGCCGCTGAGCTTATAGTGTCTGGTAGCTGGAAAAAGCCAGGCGTCTGGAATGTAGAACAGCTACCGCCTGAACCCCTTTTAGAAAGACTCCCAGCAGCTGGACTCCCATGGAAGGTAGTCGTGGATTATCCTTTAGACTTCACTGATATCCCTGAATGACTCGTCTCAGCGTCAATATCAATAAAGTCGCCCTTCTGAGAAACTCTCGCGGGGGAAATCTCCCAGATGTGGTAGTTTTCGCTCAAACCTGCGAACGCTTCGGAGCTGACGGTATTACTGTTCATCCCAGGCCCGATGAGAGACATATTCGCAAATCCGATGTCTATGCGCTACGAGATGCCATTTCAGTGGAGCTGAATGTAGAAGGCTTTCCTTCGGCTGAGTACCTGAATCTTCTACGGCAGGTGCGTCCAGCCCAAGCCACTCTCGTTCCTGATCCACCCCACGCTCTCACCTCCGATCATGGCTGGCAAGTAAAAGAACAGTCAGCTTTTCTTTATCCTATTGTCAGCCAGCTCAAGGATTGGGGTATTCGTGTAAGCATTTTCATAGACCCTGATCCAGAACACGTGGAAGCCGCCGCAAGCATCGGGGCAGATTGTGTGGAACTGTACACGGGACCCTATGCTCATGATTTTTCTCAGTCCCCCGAAAAAGCAATCGCCCCATACATACGAGCTGCGCAGAAGGCCGCAGATTTAGGTATTCGGCTTCATGCAGGGCACGACCTCAATCTCCTCAACTTGCGTTTTTTGCGTGTGAATTTACCCCATCTTGCTGAGGTGTCCATCGGACACGCCCTGATTGCGGATGCTCTCTACAATGGCATAAAAGAGACGATAAGGCTGTATAAGCAGGCACTCTCATGAATCTTTACGACTTGCTGGGATGGCTCTTTCGCTTGGTGGTAGTGCTTTCTGGAGGACTCTTGATGGAGCACATTTTTCCTGCTCGAGGATGGGGGTGGAGGATTCATGATCTTATGTATTCTCGGCTTTCGTCTGTGCCTCCGGATACGCAGATTGTTATTGTAGATATCGCTCAATTGGGGCGAGCGGAGCTTGCCCAGCTGCTCCTCAAGCTCAGCGCGGCTAAGCCCAAAGTAATCGCGATAGATGCTATCTTTCCCCATCTCAAGTCCCCTCATGAGGATACCCTGTGGATGCAGGCATTATGTGCGGCTTCTGAGCGAACCTCCATATACTTAGCCTGCAGCTTAGACTTGTCCCATCCGATAGAAAAGGCACCAGTCGTGTCTGTCAGCCAAGGGATATTTACCCGATGTGTTTCTCAAGCTTTTGCGAACCTTCTCCAAGGAGATACCACTGCTCGTCTGGTGCGTGAATGCTTATTATACACCATAGCAGGAAAGGATACGGCATTTTCTCTCGGAGCAAGCGTAGCTCTTGCCCTTGTGCCCTCTCTGAGAGAGACTCTTCGTACACTGCCAGCTCGCCTACCCATTCGGTACAGGGGGAACTTATCTCACTTTTACTTCCTCAGTGGGGAAGAGGTGATTACTGATAGTCTATCTATTGGTTGGCTTCAAAACAAGGCTATCTTCATGGGCGTGGCAGACCCGATGCGCAGGACAATGGAAGATATCTTCTTTAGCCCTCTCAACAAGTCCTTTCTAAATCGTAGCCTTCCTGACATGTATGGGGTCGTCATTCACGCGAATATTACTGCCATGCTGACTAATCTTGATTTCCTCAAAGAAATACCAACTTTTCAGGCGATTTTGGCATGCTTTTTGGCATATTTACTGCTCTCTATTGTAAGCTCTCAAATCCATGGAGGTTTCTGGCGAGCTTTGATTATAAGGACGCTTCAGGTAGCTCTACTTTGGGGGGCTGTGGAGCTGACATTTTGGCTGGGGGGGAGAGGCTATTGGTTTCCAGTGGAAGTGCTTTTATGGGGGATATTGATAGGAGGGGAAATAGAAGTTTGGCGTTGTCCTCGCCGTCCTCGTTTTATGGCGTGATATTTGCAGCTATTTCATCCTATGCGGTACTCAAGTTTCAGGTTAGTCGTGGGGAGCATCCTGCTCTCTGCGTTCGCGTATGCTCAGGGCATACTTGTCCTTGCGACACGGGGTGATGTTCAAGTAGAGCAAGCTGGCGGCTGGACTAAGGCCACAGCCGGAATGAAGCTTTCGGAACAGCAGAAGATAAGAGTGGGCCAAGACGCATATGTCGCCCTGGTATTCCCTGGAAACAAAGCTCGTGAGATTCGCCAAGCAGGTACATACACTCCTACTCAGCTTTTATCTCAGAGGACGAGCTCAGATGATAATGCTTACGCTTCTAAATATACAGGATATGTTCTGAATCAGGCAGTGGCTTCTGGTGCTGGCCGCGCTTCGGGTAAAACGCTCGGCGCTGTAACCCGGTCTACGATGGCCCCCACGCCGCGCACGCCAGTTCAGAGCGCTTTCTTTGCCGATCGTATCGTCTTCAACTGGGATCGTGTGCCAGGGTCAGAGGGGTATATTGTTCAAATCTTGGATGAGTCTGGTCAAATCTTCCTAACTCGTGAGGTTCCAGCTGAACAAACTTCCGTAGAGTTCAGTCTGGAGAATAAGGTCAAGCCTGGTACGTGCTACTACTGGCGAGTGAGTACTCGTCGTCATCCTACGCTTCACTCTACCAATGCTTGCTTCCGTGTGCTACCTTCTGATCAAGCTGCGGCTCTCAAACGAGAAGAAGAAGCTCTCCGCCGCTCCCTAAATCCCAGCTCAGCTCTGGATTATGTGACTTTAGGGGCTTTCTATGAGCAAAACGGTCTGTACGGATACGCATGGAATGCATACAATCAAGCGAGCAGTATAGAGGCTGGGGCGGATGGATATGTGGCTCTGCGTGACGAGCTTTCCCAGAGAGTTGTTCGTTCAACTGTAAAAGAATAAATACACCTACTGTCAATAAAATTGTACAGTGTCAAGGGGAGAGTGTATTTTCTCTCCCCTTTTATTATTTTGTAGTATGTCGCAGGTAGGACTCCCGATTCATTTACCTACGCTATATGCTCGTACGAGGTGGTTCTATCCACTGCTATTTGATGAAATAATCATTCGTTCTAATCCACCTTTGCGTCAAATTTTGCAAAAATATCCCAAGGTTGTACATGCTATCAGTCATGCTGGCACTTTAGGATGGATACCTGCTATACTTGCCCTTCTGCGTGGGGCTCTTTTAGAAGGAGGAAAACATAGGACCGCATTAGGTATATTTCATCGTGGTCTTTACCGCTTCGGTGCAAGCCGATGGGTACTTAGAGCGTTTTTTCAAAGTACGGAACCTCCTACCTTCGCTAAAGTCATACAAGCTTTTCGTGATGGTCCCATAAACGATATTGCCCTTTTCCCAGAGGGGGATAACTGCGTGTTGGGGGACGTGTATGACATTCGGCCGTTTCGCTCGCCTAAGTTTGTAGAGCTTGCGTTGGCTGTGAATGCGCCTATACTTATTACCGTTCATAGAGGGGCAGAAGAATGGGGTAAAGACTTTTATATCCCGAGTTGGATGCTCAGATGGGTGAAGCTGATTGAGCCAGCCTATGTGCGTCCCTTGATGAAAAACCCCGTTTTGAACTTACCCATACGCATGACCCGAATTCCGAAATTTAGCTTGAATAGCGCGCTGTATTTTCCCAAGCTTTCCTATGACCAACTCAGTATGCGTCCCCGAGAGCGGTGGTTTCAGCTTCATGAAGAGGCTGAAAAAATAAAAGCCATCATGAAAGCCCTTCTCAAGGAAATGCCGTATGTCTGATACGACGGCCCTAATGGAACAGTATCGCTCCATGAAGGAGCGCCATCCAGGTGCGATTTTACTTTTTCAAGTGGGCGATTTCTACGAGACATTTGAAGAAGACGCTCAACTTCTCTCCTCCACACTTGGGCTCACCCTCACGCGTCGTAATAATGGCAAGGCAGAGGATATACCGATGGCAGGTTTCCCTGTGCGGGCTTTGGAAACCTACATACCGCGCCTGATAGAAGCAGGCTACCGTGTGGCAATATGCGACCAAGTAGAAAATCCTAAAAAAGCCAAGAAGATCGTTCGTCGTGAGGTTACGCAGGTCGTCACTCCTGGGGTTCTGTGGCTGCACAGTGAAGAGCTGACCTCTACTTCGTATCTGGCTGTTTTCTGGGCATATAGTCCCACCGAGGCAGTGATTATCTTAGCGGATGTTACATGTTCGGGAAGGGTTTTGTATCATGTAGGCTCTCTCGGCGATATACAGGGTATTGTATCTGCTTTCACGCCGAGTGAAGCTGTCGTTTATAGTGGTCAAGAGTCACTCTGGAAATCTATACACGCTCAGGCTCAGAGGGTTGAAAGTTTGCCTGAGTGGTACTTTGATACAGAGATGCTGAGTGCTCTCTTTGGTGAAGTGTATGGTTACCCTATACCTCCGTCTTTGGTTGCTCAGCTTCAAGCTCCTATTCAGAAGGCTTTTACTGCTTTTTTGAACTATCTGCGCGAGCTGAGGCAAGTAGGGCTTTCTCATTTAGGCTTTCCTCGGAAGCTTCCCTTAGAGAAGGCTTTCTTTCTACATCCTGACTCTTTGCGAAATTTGGAAGTTTTAGCCCCACTCCACAAAGAAGGTAAAAGCCTGCTGGATGTACTGAGATTTACGGTGACCTCTGCTGGACTGCGTCTTTTGCGTTCCCGCCTCTGTATGCCTTTACGAGAGGTCTCTGAAATAGAGAGCCGATTAGACCGAGTCCAGCTTTTCTATGACCATGAAGAAAGGCATGCGGAATGGCGAACCCTCCTCCAGCGGATAGGTGATTTAGAGCGGCGTGTAGCTCGTATTAGTGCTCGGCGTGCTACACCCCGAGAGTTAGCCCATCTATACTTTGGGCTGCAAGCTTGTCAGCATCTGCATAAAAATCTGCCAGAAGGCTATTTTGTTCCTGAGGCTTTTGCTCAGCTGTCCAGTGTTATAGGCTTTTTGGAAAAGTATCTTCTTATTTCTCCCCAGCCTCCTCATGTAGGTGAAAAGCCTGGGGAAGGTAAAGTCATTCGTGAGGGTATAGATGAAAAGTTAGACCGAGCCCGATACCTTCTCTTGCATGCAGAGGAGGAGCTACAGAACTTAGAAGAAAAAGAGCGAGTACGCTTAGGTATTCCCACTTTGAAGATTCAGGAGAATCGCCAGTTGGGCTTTGTTTTTCATATCACAGCTTCGTACCTCTCCAAAGTGCCGCCGGAGTATCGGCTGCGTCAGCAGCTCGCTCAGGGTACAGCTCGTTATACTAGTGATGAACTTGACAGACTGAATGCGGAAATCAGTTCTGCTCAGGAGGTCGTAGCCGAGAGGGAAGCCGAAATCTATGAGCAAGTACTTCATTCTCTGCAAGAGTATGTACCATCCCTTCAACAGATAGCTCAATGGGTTGCGGAGGTGGATGTGACCCTTGCCTTAGCGATGGTAGCGCGTCAGTTTGGATATATTCGTCCGAGCTTCGTCTCAGAGCCTCGTCTGTACATCAAGCAGGGGCGGCATCCTGTGATTGAAAGGTTTCTGCCCCCCCACCTTCCTTATCAGCCCAATGACCTTCTGCTCACACCAGAGACTCGCATTCTGCTCCTTACGGGTCCGAATATGGCTGGCAAGTCTGCTTATATGCGTCAAAATGCTCTGATTATTCTCTTGGCGCAAATAGGCAGCTTCGTCCCAGCTGAAAAAGCCGAGATATATCCGGTGGACCAGATTTTCAGTCGGGTAGGGGCTTCCGATAATATAGCGGCTGGTCAGAGTACATTTTTAGTAGAGATGCAAGAGACGGCCCACATTCTTCATCAAGCCACTTCCAGAAGTTTCGTCATACTGGATGAGGTAGGACGGGGTACAAGCACCTATGATGGGCTTTCTATCGCATGGGCCCTTTTAGAGTACCTTCATAACAATGCGGAATGCCGCCCCTGGACTCTATTTGCGACACATTATCATGAGCTGACCCAGTTAGAAAAAGCACTCCCAAGGCTTGCAAACTATCATTTGGCGGTAGAGCAGCGGGGGGATAAAATAATCTTTCTACATCAGCTGCGACGCGGGGCCATTCGTAAGAGCTTCGGACTCGCTGTGGCGGAAAAAGCAGGACTTCCTCCGCTTGTATTAGCTCGAGCCAGAGAGTTGCTGCGCCATTTGGAGAAGCACGAACCTATACCTGCCAGCGAAAGAGAGCCCACACTTTTTCATATACCACTTGATGTAGAGTCAGAGCTACGCAGACGACTATTGGAAATAGACCCCAATACTATCACCCCCATAGAGGCGCTTTTCAAGTTGCAGGAGCTGCGCACTATCGCTATGAAGGAAAAGTCCTGAGGGTCGTATCAGTGACCTAAATAATAGCTCTCTCTCAGAGAGGGTCACCGTTAGGAGTTCGCATTATTCTATGCGGTAGGAGCGCGCTCTCTTCTATCGTTTGACTGGCTTAGGGAATGCGTAAATGAGAAACGAGCGTACCTTCGTCTGAAAGGGTACAGTCCGCGGTTGTATGCGTCGCATGGATATCTATATACTCCGAAACTTTTTCGTCTCATTTTTAGGGAGCATTTTCCTTCTGGTGATTATTTTAGTGGCGATAGATGTAGCGGAAAAGATAGATGACTTTATTGAGCGGGCTGTACCTTTTGATGCGCTTCTGATTTACTATCAAAACTTTATTCCCTTTTATGCTAACCTGCTCACACCTCTCATGGTATTTCTTTCGGTATTATTTTTCACTGCCCGATTGGCGCAGCGGTCAGAAATAGTAGCATTTTTAGCTGGTGGGGTGAGTTTCTGGCGTATCTTTTTGCCGTATCTCGCAAGTGCGGGCGTTCTCACGATAGTGAGTCTGCTTTTCCAGATGTTCATCACTCCCCATAATGTGCGCCGCATAGAAGAGTTTGAATACAAATTCATCAAGAGTCGTGTGTATTTTGATAAAAGGCAGCTTCACGTGAAGCTTACTCGGGAAGGATATTTTTTTGTCAGAGCTTTTGATAAATTTGACTACATCGGTTTCAATGCTCACATAGAACGGATAAGCAACTCAGAGCTTGAAGAGAGGTTTGTTGCTGAGGAGATACAGTGGTTGTCTGAGAAACAGAGCTGGCGTTTCCTACGCGTATGGCATTTTCAGTCGGGGCAGGCTCCCCGTTATATCCCCCAGATGGATACTACCTTGCCCCTTGCGCCTGATGACCTCATCCGCTCAGAGCTTTACACTCGGACAATGACTCTATCAGAGCTCTGGGCGGAATATCGGCGGCAGAAATATGTCGGAGGAGAGATTGCTAGCCTTTTAGAGATAGAATTGAGCGAGCGTGTAGCGATTCCTTTTGCTACTGTGGGATTGACAGCTATCGGTTTTGCATCGGCTTCTCGCAAACGGCGAGGAGGGGTAGCTTTGCAGATAGGCTTAGGACTTGTGTTGGCATTTATCTATGTTTTTCTGCTTGCGATTGCCAAAAGTGCGTTTTCTGGCATATCGGGATGGGCGTGGTTGGGCGCTTGGATTCCTAATCTTATTTTTTTCCCTCTCGCCTTATTCTGGCTATGGCGTACGCCTAAGTAAAGTAAATGAAGCCGACCACGCCGTTTTATCTTCTTCACGAGTAGTGCTGGCGAGTTCCTCGTAGCCTATCTCTGAGCGAGGCTATCATGCTACGGTGTGGTAGTCACTTCTCTTACAGCCAGTGGCGCCATCGGAAATACCATACCGTCGCGATAGAAGAGCCCACAATCAGAATCCACGCAAAAGCATATCCCCATTCCCAATCTAACTCTGGCATAAACCGAAAATTCATACCGTATATGCTGGCGATGAGAGTAGGGGGCATAAAGGCCACTGTGATAACTGTGAATATCTTGATGATACGGTTTTGCTCTAAGTTGATGAGGCTCAGGATGGTATTTTGGATGGACTCTAAGCGCTGAAAGCTAAAGCTGGTATGGTCTATGAGAGAGCTGACATCTTTGAGCAAAATTCGGACAGATTCTCGGGTAGAATCTGTCAGCTTCTGGGAACGAATCAGAAGCGAAAGGACGCGCTGAATATCAAATAACCCTTCTCGCAAGCGGATAAGATACTCTTGCACAGACTGCACAGCCAGAATAATTTTTTCACGCTCTGAAAAATCTGCATCTCTAAGCGCAGCAGAAAAGCGATGGATATGCTGGGAAATAAGTTCTATATTATCAGCATCAACATCTACTATTTGTCCTAATAGAGCCAGTAAAAGCCGGAGAGAAGAGTCATGGAGTTCGGGGTTTGAGCGGACACGCCGCACAAGTTCTTGAAAGACACGACTATCTTGGGTTCTATGCGTGAATAGCCGCTCAGGAGTCCATATAATACTCAAGTCCTGCTCCTGCAATATCAGCTCCTCTGTGAAAGGACGTATTTCTATCAGACGAAGAGTTATGCGTAACTGCTGGTTCTCCTCATGATACCGAGAGCTTGCTTCTATTTCGGCTTGCTCTTGCTTGGAAGGGAAACGAATGTTGAAGTGCTCTTCTATCTTTTGTAGAGCTTCTTTGGAGGCACCGCAGCTATCTATCCACGAGAAGACCTCCATTTCGGCGGGGGAAAGCTCTCCATCATTCCATCGTATCTGGTTATAGGGTTGGAAACAGTAGGCACGTATCATTCATGCAAAAGTAGATGGCAGAGGGATATCCCACCGATTGAAAAAATGGATGAGCTGAGGGCGCAGGGGTTGGTAGCCATCATTTATAATAACGAAGTCAGCGTAAGCCATCTTTTTCCATTCTGTCCACTGGGCCCTCATGCGTTGGAGAATTTGTATCTCAGAGAGTCCGTCTCGCTTGCAGAGGCGCTCTATGCGCACTTTTAGGGGAGCATATACCAGAATCAAGGCATCTAAGCCTCTGGTGCCCCCTGCTTCTAGGGTAAGGGCGGCTTCTTTGAATACCGCGATATGCCCTTCTACTTTGCGTGCTTGTATCCATTCTACGAAGTCTGCGATGGTTCGGGGGTGTATTAGCTGATTGAGCTTTTCACGAAGTTCGGTATTTTTGAATATCCTTTCAGCTATGTATGCCCGTCGAAGTTCTCCCGTCTCGGTATATGCTTCACTACCGAGAAGGTTTTGTATGCCTTGGCGTAAAACAGGGTCTTGTTCCATGAGCTGTTTAGCCCGCTGGTCGGCGCTATATGTTGGGAACCCGAGTTCCCCAATCTGACGAAGAATGAAGCTTTTACCAGTCCCGATGCCGCCTGTTATCCCTATGACCCGCATTAGTACACCCGAGTAAAGCTAAGTGCCGAAGGGGTAATCTCTACTCGGCGAACATAAGAGGGGCACTTATGTAACTCAGGGAAGACAACGCTATCGCCAGCGAGTACCTTGCGCATATCTACAATCACTTGAAAGTCTTCGGGCTTCCATCGGTCTGCCATGGACTGAGGAGCCCAGAAGCGTATTTGCACACGATTCGGAGTCAGAAGGAGGGCATAGTTTTCTGTGCCTATGGCTTGGGGAGTAACTTCCACAGACGCATAGATATACTTGGCGGTATGCGCTTCCACCCAAAGCGTTTCAGGATAGTTTCCCCAGTGAGAGGGCAAAGGCACTGCATATCTATGGTATCCAATCTTAGCGACCAGTTCATAGCTCAAAGGGGGCAGGCTGTCTGCAAATGTCCAGATAGTGTCTGATAGCCAGTTTGGTGGTGAAACAAAATCTACTCCGCTTGGTAGTATCCATCGGAGAGTAGGCTTGTACGAAATGCGTCGCAGCTTTTGACATATGCCTAACTGATGCAGTTCTCTGAGGTTCCAACGCATACTGAGATTACCTCTGGCGGCAGGCGGGGCAATACATAACCTTGCGGCAGCTATCGTATCTATGTTGCTTTCGTAGAGGAGGTCGTAGCCGCTTCCCTCAATATCTACATTTACTAGTACTGGACGCTCGGATATGGGCACTTGGACGACAACCGTACGGGATACTTTGTAGTTTCTATCTAACTTAATGAGCAGCCATAGGAGGATAGCGACAGTGGCCGCCACTCCATATAGAAAGACTCTCATTTAGATTCTGACGACTGCGCATAAGCACGTATCGCGGCTTTATCTATTCGGAGTTTGACATTCTTGTCCACTTCTAAAAGCAAAGTATCTCCGTCCACAGAGACGATTTCCCCATGTATGCCAGAAGTTGTGATAACCTTATCTCCTTTTTTGAGGGAGTTTCTAAACTCTTGTTCCCGTTTTTGCTGCCTTTTCTGAGGGAGAATGATGAAAAAGTAAAATATGGCGAATATTCCAACAAAAAAGGCTATCTGCATTAGGAGTACTCCACTTCCGGGCCCGGTGGGGCCTGTATCCAGCCAGATTAGCATATTTACTTTATTTTTCGGATTGCTTTTGAGGGACTACGATACCCCGGAAACGAAGGATATGAGAAGGAGGGTCTGTATTAGCAAATACGGTTATAGTTTTCATCTGCTCTCCTGAGCGTCCCTGCGAGTCAAACACTACTTCTACATACCCTTCACCACCGGGAGGTATTGGTTCTTTCGTCCATCCTGGGGATGTACATCCGCATGAAGGCTTTACATCCGTTATGCGCAGCGGGACGCTACCTGGATTTGTTACGCGAAAACGATAAGAGGCCTTTTCTCCCTCGCGGATTTTGCCGAAGTCATGTTCGTATTTATCAAACTTTATCTTAGCGATAGGCTCGTTGGAGGCAGGAGAGGAAGTGTTTTTTTCGTTTGCTTTTTGAGTAGCGGTAGTTTCCGCAGTTGAGGTAGAGGTCTGAGAGCCTCCTTCTTTGCTAACAGTTGTACAGGCGAACCAGATAAATGCCAAGGCTACAATTCCGCTCCGCATATCCGAGACAAAGATACGGGTTATTTGGTAGTGCTTCGCACTTCCCCTAAAAGCCCTTCTATCTCTAAGAGGAGCTGCTCAGCCTTTTTATATTCGTCTGGGCGGAGTCCGCTCTCCATGAAGGCTTTTTGTCGGACTTCTTCGTAAGAGGGACGCTGTTCGCCCGAGCCAGAGAAACGGCTGCGGAGGGCATCCCAATACTCGCCCAGCTTGCGACGAAGGCGACGGCGAGTATTGACGCCACTATCCGGTGCAATTAGAACTCCCACAAGGGTTCCAACAGCTACGCCTGCGAGGAATGCCCAGAAGGCTCCACTGCTTCGGTTACTCATACTGGCAAATGTACGACGAAGGCTTGCCATCCATCAGCTTTGAGACGGTCTCGGAGGCGCTCTGCTTCTTTTCGTGTGGAAAACTGGCCGACGACTACTTTGTATATCGTCCGCCGATTAGAGGTGGATTTCCAGATAAACGAAATGGTCTTGGTTTCGTTTTTGGCATTCCGAGCTAAGGTGCGTGCGTTAGCCTCTTCTGAAAAGGAACCTATTTGTACTCCAAAGGGTTTGGGTTGGAGAGCTTTTCCGTCAGGTTCGTAAAATGTGCCTTGACCCGCTGGTGCCGGCTGAGGGTTAGGAATTTGCGTTACCTCTATTCTCACGATGCCTACGCCCCGAGCTATCATGCCCAGCTCCTGTGCAGCTTTTTCAGACAAGTCTATGATTCTTCCTGCTTTGTGCGGACCGCGGTCATTGATTCGTACAATGACAGATTTGCCACTCTGTTTATCTGTCACACGCACATATGTATCAAAGGGCAGAGTACGATGGGCGGCGGTCAAGGCCCAGCGATCATACTTTTCGCCAGAAGCGGTCCTCCGTCCATGAAAGCTGGGGGCATAGTAGGAGGCTTCTCCTTCCTCCACATAACCTGCTTGGGCGATTGCTATACTGCTAAGGAAAATGAGAGAAAAATAACGCATAACTTGAAGGTACTAAATCTTCTGGGGAAGACGAGATGGATGTGAGTGGGAGTCGGGGGAGGGTGGGTTTGGTTTGGAGCATGCGTGTGGGGGGGGGGGGCGGGGCCCCCCCCCCCCCCCCCCCCCCCCCCCCCCCCCACACTACAAAGGGCAGCTGCGCGCAGCTGCCCTTCATCCTCAGAGCTAAACTATCTCAGCGCTTCATCCAGCGCAACCGAAGCTCTCCCACTTCTACCACATACACTCCCGCACTCAGCCGTTCGCTGGGAAGTGGTACTCGTTCTTGCTTAGCCCAGTGCTCCCAGACTAGCTTACCCGTAGCATCCCAAATGCGAATGGTATGTCCGCCTTCACTCAGCTCAAGGTAGGCTTCATTTTCAGAAGGATTAGGTATTATCGTGGCAAAAAGCTGTCCAGGCTGAGTTATTACGGCTTCTACGACTGGCGACAGATAACTGCTTCCTGTATTCTCCACAGCTCTAATCCTGTAGAAATAACGCCTACCTGCCTCAACGCCAAAGTCTCTCCACGCATAGTATCCAATATCTCCTTCTCTGTGGATGTAATCCTCTTTCCTCAGAGATCCTACGATGGTCCAGCTGAGCCCGTCCATAGAGCGTTCTATTTCATGCTGAGAAAGCAAATTCCAATCCTGCCGCAGACTAAACTCCACTTCTACGGAGGTGCGCTTAGGTGTAGCATTCACACGGATGAATTGAACCGCGAGAGGGACGGGGCTCTGTGCAATAGCAAACTCTGAAAAGTCGGGTACTTGCAGCCTTCCGGTTTGGTTTGGCTGGTCGTATGGTGCCCCTTCACACACCCCATGGAAAGCAAAAAGACCAGATGAGCCCGTCGGTCGCTTGACTATCGCATAACCATTACCAGAGGCATTTGTGTAGTTAGTAGCGAAGAGGCGAATATGGTACGCAGGAACGGTACCGCCGATGCGCTCTATTATCCAGTAGCCATTGTCTAAGTTGGGTAGAGTGCCGAAGTTTGCTCCACAATCCGTTTGAGTTACGCATGTTGGAGGTATGCCGGGCCAGGGCAGAAACTGGGCTGTTAGATGTGTCGCTGAGGGGGCTGCACTAAATAATACTTGTCCTCTCTGATAACCTTTCCCACTCGGGAAGTGACCTACAGGTAGGTAATACCATCCATCTATGGCGCTATTATTTAGTCTGCGGCGGAGTATGCCAGAGATGTAGCTATTGGTATTCCCGACCGTTACGACGCTTGCGGAGCCAGTGCGTGCATATGTCTCATGCCCATGAGTGTAACCGTCTATTATGCCCTGAGTCAATGTAAGCGTCCCATCAAACTCTAATGGCGAGAGGAGGATAAGCCTAAAGCCAGGGGTTCCCTGAGCCACGCTCACATGGTATGGGTCGCCTGTGCCATCTCGGCGGTAAGTCTGATTATTGGCTGGTCCAGTGAAGCGAATGTGAGAGTTGGTCTGAGCAGACAGAGTGGCACCAGACTTGAGCCAGTAGTTTCGACAAATATCCAACTGACCGGTCCCTGTGATGGTCAAAACCGCCCCTGATTCTATCGTAATGTCCCTACAATACGCTGTGCCTCCGTTGATGACAGGATCATTTGCGACATCAGGTATAGTCACATCCTTTGTACAGGTGGGGAGCTCACAGTCGCCCCAGTTATTAGGATTGAACCAGTCGCTATTTATCTCACCCGTCCAGAGACCAGCAGGCCGCACGACTGTAATAGTGCCATTTTGCGTTCCTGTGGGATAAAAGACATTACAGGTGGTATTTCCACAGGTTCTATTAGCGTTGATGACGGTCTGGATGGTGAGAGGATATGTACCAGCCGGAAGGGACGGCGCTACTTGAAACTGGAAGCCGAAGCTCATCACTGTCCCTGGTCCGTGTCCTGCCTCCAAGCCCCAGGTTAGAATCGTATTCCCGCCAGAGCTGGTGATGGTAGGAGCATGAGGGGTAAAGTTTTGAATTCCAATGGTGCTTCCTGTGACAAATATGCCCGCAGGAATAGTCACCCTTACGCTGTCATTTATCGTAGTGCTGCTTGTGCCGAGGTTTGTGATGGATATTGTGTAAGTGTGTACGGATTGACAACCAGTAATCGTGAGATTGGGAGCAGAAATGTCAGTTTGATAGGGGACTATCACATTTGATAGAGCGATTACGGGAGAAGAGCTGATCTGGTAGGAAAGTTGATTACACACATTCATATAAGCTGAGAAGAAGGCTATCTGACTCCCACTGATATAGTTACAGGTCGTGACGACCTTGAAGCGGATTTGAAGTTCATTATTAGGGGCTAAGTGAGGAAATCCAGAAGATAGAGCGGGTATTTGGCTGCTTAGATTCCAAAAGCGCAGCACGAAGAAGCTATTGGGGGCTGCTATGGGGGTCCATGTGCCTCCCGTAGGATAGGCAGCTTCAAACGAGCCGGGCACCAAGTTCATGCCCGTGGGCAAGACGAAGTATAAATACGGGGTGTAGGCATAACCTGTCCCAGCATTTTTGAGTGTAACCACGACTGTATGTGTATCGCACAGTTCAGCTGGGTTGGGAGTGATTGTAGAGCTGATTTGCACCAGAGGATTGGTAGGGATGAAAGTCAAGGTGTCTCTCGGCGCAGAGTTTAGGCAGGTGTAGTTAGAGAGGCTCGTGGGATATCCTCCGCAATCCCAGCCAACTCGTGCCCAGAGCGTATCTATCGGTGCGCATGAGATGATTTGTGCTCGGACATAAAAGTATCTATCGCTCCCTGGATTGACTGTGCCTATGGGATAATAACCGCCGGAGGGGGTGACTGGAAGATTGGTTCCTGCGTCTATTACCTGAGTGACATTCAGGGTGCTGTACTGCGTTTGGAAGAATAAGAAGGTATTCGGTGAAGCTGCCACATTGGAGGTATTTGAGACTTTGACGTACCATTCCACGATATTCTGGGTGGCGGTTACGGGGTTTGTTACAGCCTGGATGGAGAGCCGTGGCCCTTTATATCTAATCCGAACTCCTCCTGGCGGCGCAGGTGAGGAAGAGCTTTCGCTCAGCCTACCGCTAAAATGAACCGTGTAAGTTACCGGTAGAGCCGTATCCGGTACTGACGCACAAGTGGGCACGACCTTGAAAAATAGTATCCCAAACATCCCATCGTCACTCCCGATATGAGGTCCTCCATTATTACTGAAGAGGTGAGATAAGGGGAAAACAAGAGGAGAAGCGTTCGGATTGACGGGAGGTGCGCTGCCGGGGGCAGTAGTCTGATTCACGCAGGTAGCCGATGTGCCAGTAGAGTTGCCCTGAGTTCTCTGATGATCTAAATAGGCGCTCCCGGGGACGTATCTCCAACCTGCTGGTAGAGTTACATCCACTTGTGTGGGCAGAGACCACAGGCGATATTCAAAGGGGAAGAGATTGCCTGAGCAGTAATTGGAGCAGCACGGACCGATGCTGAGGTAGTGGTATAAGTTCAAAGTGAGCGTATCACATCCCTGAGGCTCGTGCAAAATGGGGTCAGTAGTATAGAAATAGTATCCTACGAGTTCCATCGTCGCTCCCCAGCTGCCACAGGCATATCTTTGAGCCGGTGGGTGGGGAGCCAAGTCAGCGCCCAGAGCAGTTGGTAAGTTAGTAGTGTATAAGTAAGGTATAGCATTTACCGGACCTAAGAAACCGCCAGGATTATTCGCAATAGGAACGCTGACCCGAAGCCATACCTTTACGGAGTCTCCTGGGTCCCACATAAATCCAGGAGGAACAATTCCTATTCCGGTCAATGAACTGGCACGCAGGTCCACAGCGAAACGATTGCAGTTAGGCCAGGCTCCACATAGATTGCTATTCAGTAGAGGCACTAAACCTTGATAGATAGGACCACCGCCATTTTTCCGGATGCGCACATAAGCATCTATCGGTATGAAGCGGTCGCCTTCGCTACCTAATTCCAACACCGTCCATGCATGCTGCCAAGGGCCGCCCTGCACCTGAGCTTCAAAATAAGCGGTGGCGGTATCCGTGACCATCATGCGGTCAAGCTTGATTTTCGTCATGTCAAGTGTGCCACTTCCATCGGCGATGCCGTCATTATTATTATCAGGCAGACCATAAGAGGTACGGAGGAAAGTGAAGTTTGTCATTAGCATGCCTTGCGGACAGGGGATAGGGCAGTTCAAACTAATTGTAGTCGTCTGAGGCATGCCGTAGCAAAATCCTGTCGGATTACAGCTTGGGTTCGGGTTGAAGAGAAGCTGACTTGTAATCGTAAAAGAGCCGGCAGTGCCGCAGTTCAACACAAGCGGGATGCAGACCTGGGAGTTTTTGAAGGAGCCGGTAGGCCAGGCAGTTTGCCAGTCACCGGGACGATTACTATGTGAAAAGACGGCGGTTACTGTATTGCCGACTACATTTACGCTAGAGGCTGTCCATGTGAGCTGAATGCTGGTATTATTCCAGTGCGTGCCTATCCAGTTGATGGGTCCGCCTGCGTATGAGACACCTGGCGGCAGGGTAAATACCCACTGAAACTGATAGTTTGGAGAAGCAGGAGCGCCGCCTGTATTGAGATACCACGGATTGGCAAACCACTCGGTATAGTTGCCAGGCTCTTCTCCCACAGTTACGCATAAGTTGAAGTTTTGACCATCATTTACTGTGCCTGGATGAGTATTTGTGAGAGGCGCGTTGAACTGTGCTCGATAGTTGCTTCCACCAGTGGCTGTATAGGATTCATTACAAGCGCCTTTGTATGAAACCTCCCATCCGACGCTACGGATATTTGGTCGGGTAAATCCATGGCAGGCAGAAATGTCGCACAAATAGTGGTCGAATTCAATATAGAGAGTATCATTCGGGCCGAGGTTAGGAGCTTGAAGGGTGAGCTTCCGGACGACATTGGAGACGCCGAAGCAGCTTGTAGAGCCGCCCGCCTCAGCATGAAGTATGTGCCGCGGAAGGGAAGCGCCGTTGGCTCCGATGCGTACAGTTATGCTGCCCGTATCTATTCGGGCTATCATGTTCGGGTCATACGCACTACTCGGAAACTCTGAAATGAATAAGGTGACCTTTACATTATACGCTGTACCAGACCCGATGTTTGCTGCTCGGAAAAGCATACGAGTTCCATTGCCGGGTTGATCACCGTAGCAGCTTTTCTCATCAATCATCACAATAGCATTTCCGTTGGGAGGAAAACTCCCCGTGGTGATGTTAGGCGTTTGTCCGCTGGCACTTACGGTCACACCGCCCGTGGCATTTACCGTCTGACAGGTTTGGCTGTGGCAGCCCCACTGCAGCATGAAAGAAGAGCCTAACTGCGTACAGGCCTCAACGCTGTAGCTTACAGTGAAGGTTACGGATTGACCAGGGGATAAGGCCCCGAACTGTAGAGTAAGGGCATGAGCGGTATGTGAAACCACAGTTCCCCCTGAGGACCCCGTGATTACCAGGTTAGCGCCTGAGGTCTCTATGTGTTGGAAGCCGGAAATAGGAGCATTTCCAGCATTAGTTACAGTAAAAGTGCGGGTGAAAGTCGTCGGCGCCGTAGGAACGACGTGGGTCTGGTTAGTTATGACGGAATACTGTAAAGAACCGCTCGTGATGCTGTACTGATAGGAGGGGGTATAGGTATAGCTACCTCCGCCGCTCCAAGTGAGGGTATAGGTATTTTTGATTTGATTATTTTGGTCAGCGAGGAAAGGAAGCACATCGCACCCCGCATAGGCTTGGTAAGTGAAAGTGATGGACTGGGCGGGTAGAATGTCAGGCAAAGCAAAAACGGGCTGATTCTGGGGCGAGGCAGAAACTAAGGTGGCAGGAAGCGATACAGAGCCTGGCTGATACAATACGCCAGGGGGCATCTGAACTCCGAGTTGTACGCCTGTAAGGGTGTTCGGCGTAGTATTACTGACTGTGATCTGAAAAACTCCGGGCGAGCCGCATACTTGCAGAGATGGCTCGCTCGTAGCTATCGTCTGTGCCCATAGCAGAGAGAGTCCAAGGAGGACTCGCATATAGGTCATATCTCTTCAACACAGGCAAATATACGGGCTAACTGTAAACTAAGTTGCAAATTTACTTTTTGCATCGGTAAAATGTGCTGATTTCCAGTGCCTAATAACACATGCGTAGATAGTTACAGGCTTGCGAGTTGCCAGGTCATCCTAAGAGCAGAGGCTTTACGCCATGAGTCGGCACAAGGTATAAGCGCTAATATCGCATACATGCTTACATGGGATAGGTTAGCTGTTGAGGTAGAGCGACGCTTTGGCGCTGAAATCTCTGAGGAACTGCTTCTATTTTTAGTGGGGCTCAACCGCATGGGAAGGTTTCCAGAGGGAGAAGAAAAGTTAGTCAAACTTGAACTCATTCAGTTAGGTACTTTGGTGATTTTAGAGCGAGCGGGCTATATGCGAGAAATAGGCGTAGATGCGGAAGGCTGGCCGCAGTGGCAGCGGCTGCGCCCTTTACCCTCATGGACCCCAGGAGAGCAGCGTGCTTTTCTTAGGGAAGGACTTATTCGGTATTTTGCAGAGATTTGGGAACTTTGAGGCATCTTATGCAAGTCGCAGAAATCTTAGCCACAGCTCAGGCGCCTTTTATTAGCGTGGAGATTATCCCGCCTCGGCGGGGCAGCAGCATCCGACAAGTATATGATGCCGTAGAAAGCCTCATTCCACATCGTCCTCGCTATATCAATATCACCAGTCATGCTGCTGAAGTCGTTTGGCAAGAGCAGCCTGACGGTACCTTCAAGCGCCGAGTTAAGCGCCGCAGCCCTGGTACTTTCGGTATCTGTGCAGTTATCAAACACAAGTATGGGATTGAGCCTGTACCGCACTTGCTCTGTCATGGCTTCACTCGGGAGGAGACAGAAGATGCGCTTATAGAGCTCCACTATCTCGGTGTGGAAAATGTTCTCGCTCTTCAAGGAGAGGAAAAATACGCTCGTCCGCCTCGTCCTGACCGTACCGTCAATCAGTATGCTTACGAACTGGTAGAACAAATCACAGCTATGAATAAAGGCCGCTACTTAGATGATCTCACCGATGCCCAGCCGACCAACTTCTGCATAGGAGTAGCGGCATACCCAGAGAAGCATTACCAGGCGCCTAACTTAGCTTTTGATATTATCAACTTGCGACGCAAACAGGAAGCTGGCGCAAGCTACGCAATCACGCAAATGTTTTTTGATAATGCTGTATATTATGACTTCGTAGAACGGGCTCGTCACATGGGCGTTTCTATTCCTATCGTTCCTGGCATTAAGATATTGACTAAGCGAGATCATGTGTATTCTTTGCCTCGCTCGTTTCACATTTCCATCCCTGAAACACTTACCCATGCGGTGCTGTCAGCTCGGGATGATCGAGAGGTATTAGAGATTGGATTAGAATGGGCCTATCAACAAGCGATCGACCTGCTCGCCCACGGCGTCAAGAATCTGCATTTTTACACCATGCTTTATACGAAGCCTCTTTTGCGACTCATGGATCGGCTTAAATTGGATTGATGCGTCGGGTATTCTGGATGGGCTTGTTAGTTGTGGGGGTCGTAGTTGGCCTGCTCCTTTTGCCGAAACGGTCACCAGAGAAGCAGCCTTTTGACGGCCTTTGTAGTTTAGGCGGTGGGAATTACTTTTACACTTTGGAGCAGTTGCGACGGCAAAAAGACAGCCTCTTCAAGAGCTCCGACCGTTCTCCGATTCCTTCGGAGCAGCGAGAGCGGTTTTCCAAGCTGAATTATTTCTCCGTGGATAGCATGTGGCGATTGCAGGGACGATATATCCCCCTCCCTAATGCCCTTGCTCCTGTGGTGGGTAGGGTAGAAGTGGAACTGCCCTCTTTGGATTCCTGCACTAAGCCTGCGCGTCTCCTCGTGTATGGAGGAAAGGGAGGAGAAACCTACATCGCTTTTTGGGATTCAACAGCTGCCTATGGTCTTACGTATGAAGGGGGGCGATACGTTCCAGTAGAGATACAGGGGCAGAGCGCCTGTTTAGACTTCAATCGGGCTTATTTTCCCTACTGTGCCTATAATCCCAACTACATTTGTCTGCCGTATCCGCCAGAAAATCGCATTTGTCTCCCTATAAGGGCCGGAGAAAGGTGGTAAGCTATGGTACGCAGTTATCACTTTGGAGACAGGGTGCCAAATAAGCCTGTGGTAGCGCTCTCTGGCCGTTCTAATGTAGGCAAGTCTTCCCTCCTAAATCGCCTTCTCGGCTACAATACAGCGCCTGTTAGCCAGCGGCCCGGATGTACCCATGCAGTACGGCTATATGAGCTGCCGAATGAAGCCCTTTTGTGGGCGGATATGCCCGGCTATGGTTATGCAGCTGTAGCGCGAGTGGAGCGATATAGCTGGCGTCGAGAGGTACTCAGATTTATTGAAGAGGTTCGTCCGCTGGTATGCGTACTCATAGATAGTCGCCTGCCGCCTCAGAGATTAGATAAAGAGTGGATAGAAGTGCTTCGCGCCCGTGACATTCGCTATATCCTCGTAGCGAATAAAGCTGATAAGCTCAATCAGTCTATGCGATACCATCAGCGCCGGAGGTTATTTAGTGCATTTGAAGGCGCCTTGTGGCAAACTTTCGTTTCGGCACATACACAGGAGGGCGTACAGCTTCTGAGAGCTTGGGTAAATGACTACTTTACTTCTCAGCAAACGCTATGATTTCTTACAATAGAGCGAAAATCATCGCTACTGCTGGTCCCGCATGCGAGTCTGAGGAGGTGCTCAGGCAGCTCATAGAAGCGGGGGTGGATGTCATTCGGCTTAACCTCAGCCACGGTACATGGGAAACTCATGTGGAAGTCATCAACAAAGTGCGTCGCCTCAATCTCCAGTTAGGCACGCGAGTAGCTTTATTAGCAGACCTCCAAGGGCCAAAGATGCGAGTAGGCAAGCTACCGCAAGCGGTGCCTATTCGCCCGGGGGATGTGATCACTTTTTCCACCCGTCCAGATGCAAATAGTTTGCCTGTGGAATACGAGACCTTAGCTCAGGATGTACAAAAAGGGGATATTGTGCTGGTAGAAGATGGGCGGGTTCGCCTACGCGTACTGGAAACGGATAAAAAGAGCACCGTCAAGTTAGAAGTAATAGCAGGGGATCGCATTGGCAGCCGCAAAGGTATCAACTTACCGGGGCGTCCGATTTCGCTGCCGACTTTATCAGACAAAGATTGGGGGGACCTCGTGGAGGCTATTCGCCAAGAGGTAGATTGGGTAGCCATATCGTTTGTTAGATATCCTTCTGATATTCAGATGGTTCAGCATACCCTTCGGCGCTTTGGCTCAAGCATACGAGTGATGGCTAAGATTGAGCGTCCTGAGGCCCTGGAAAACTTAGAAGAAATTGTAGCGCTTAGTGATGGGGTCATGGTGGCTCGTGGAGATTTAGGGGTGGAAATTCCAGTAGAGGAGGTACCTTTTTGGCAAAAGCGCATTATTCGTACCTGCAATACCATGGGCAAACCCGTAGTGGTAGCCACTCAAATGCTGGAGAGTATGATTCAGAATCTAACACCCACCAGAGCAGAAGTTACAGATGTCGCAAATGCAGTGCTGGATGGGGCAGACGCCGTTATGCTAAGCGGAGAAACCTCGGTGGGGGCTTTTCCTGTGGAGGCTGTTCGGCAAATGCAGCGCGTTCTGTATCAAGCTGAAAAAGAACCTCAGATTTATCGCTTTTCTGGGCAGCCGAGTCCAAGTTCGCCGACCTATCATTCAGATGCGGTGTGCTGGACGGCATGTACTTTGGCTTCGGAAGTAGGGGCACGGGCGCTGGTGGGGCTGACTTACTCGGGATATACGGCATTTCAACTCGCCCGATGGCGACCGCAGACAGATATATTCATTTTCACGCCTAACTCGCGCATCCTGAGCAGCCTCAATCTCCTGTGGGGAGTGCGGGCCTATTACTATCGGCGGCATGAACGAACCTTTGAAACTATTCAGGATATCCTTCATATATTGCGAGATTTGGGACATGTAGAGTCGGGTGATACTGTTATCTTTACTGTATCCATGCCTCTGCGTGCCCGTCTCCGCACGAACACCCTGCACATAGCTCGTGTGCAGTGAATCGGCTTCTCTGGCTCGTCGGGGCAGGACTTTTTCTCGGCATTTGGCATTTCCTGACTGGATGGCAGCCCTCACTCACTGACGGGCATGTGTGGAAGCTTGCGGATAAGTGTGTATGGATTCTTGAAAATCCTCTGCCCTACTATACTGAAAGCGCTCTGCACAAGGGAGACGTCCTCCTGCGGATAGACTACAAGCCTGTGTGCGAGTTGAAACAAATCCCCCCTCAGGAGGCTGCATACCGATTGTATCTCTATGAAGTACAGCGGGGCAGTAGTATTCATTTAGTCTTCGTAGAAAGCTTGCCTCCTTTTCCCTTAGGTTGGGCGAAGCATGATTTAGAATATCTCTGGACGGAATGGCTTCTATTAGGAGTGCTTGTAGGAGGGGTGCTTATTCTTCTTTTTACAGGTGAAGGGGAAGGCTGGCGAGAACGATGGATAGCCCGCATGGGACTTTTGGGGGGACTCACGGCCTTAGGGGGGCTATGGCTATTCTGGGCGCAACGGCTACCTAATAACTCTCCTCTGTATGCTCAAATAGCCCTATCAGCCTGGATGTGGTGGAGCGCATTCCGACTGATGTCTTTCTGGCGATATGCTCTACTTCTTTTACCTGCTGTTGTTCTGCCTCACTTTACTGAGGGAGCGGTGTCATGTGTATCGGCTGAGGCTATTCTGGGCCTGCTCTCCCTTACTTTGCCTCGCAGCTTCGCTGCGGCTCATACGGCTGCATGGATAGGATGGGTGGTTATCCGTTCGCCTCTTTTTCTGCCGATAATGGCGGGGATAGGTATAGCGAGCCATCTACCGGAGATGTACCGTTCTTGGCGGGTTTTACCTCCGGACACTATAGCTCTGCGATTATTAGCTCTCGGGATGAGCTTAGGGTCGTCGGTGTGGCATAACTCTCCCTCTGACAAGCTTCTGTGGGGAGTAGGTACTCTGGCGATCGGGCTTTTTGCGGTAGAGCTAATTCGTCAGTTTGTTCGGAGTCGGCAGCGCCGTGTACGCCTTCTTCAAGAACGCTTGCCCCGGCTATGGGAAAGAGTAGAAAAGAAGGACCTTATGGACTTCGCAGAGGAGACTTTGCGCTCCTATGCAGGTATTCAGCAGATGCAAGTTTTCCAAGACCCCAATCCTACCATTCGTCCATGGCTTCGTCGCATGGGGGATGCTCCTCCTTTTTCTACGGAGTCTCTTTTATCTATGCCTGATGTGGCTTTGCCTTTGCCAGCGTATGGGTGGCTTCTGCTATGGGAAGGTGAATATCGTATGCGCATAGATGATATGCATCGGCTTGTACCTTTTGCTGCGGGATTGAGCATTGCTCTACGGCATGCGGAGCTATTTGAAGCGGCTCGTGAAGCGCATTTATCAGCCTTGCGCGGTCAGCTCAGCCCTCATTTCCTCTTCAACGCCCTCAATACGCTGCAATCCCTGATCGGTGAAGACCCTGTACTGGCAGAGACGCTCATGAGCCGACTCGGAGCCCTGCTGAGGCGCACGCTTGTCCATGCCAAGCAGGTTACTGTTCCCTTAGTAGAGGAACTTACCCTCGTTCAGGACTACTTAGCTGTAGAGCAGCAGCGGTTTGGCAAGCGACTTGTAGTTCTGTGGGAAATTCCCGAGCCGTGTCCAGCTGTGGAAGTGCCACCCTTTTGCATTCAGCTCTTAGCGGAAAATGTCATAAAGCATGCGGTAAGCCGACTGACGCGTCCTGTACATCTCACCATCCGCATAACGGAGACGCCTCAGAGAATACAGATTGAAGTCATAGATGACGGCCCTGGAATAGACCCAGCCCAAGTAGATAAGAGTGTAGGCTTGTCCAATCTCACAACCCGCCTGCAACACCTGTACGGTGGAGCGGCCCGATTGACGGCGGAGCGGTTAGCGCCTGGGACACGAATCAGTATTGACCTTCCTCGTCCTTCTCTACCGATGGGCGTTCGTACTCATAATCAGGCAGCAAATCCGTCCGAACATGAGAAATGACCTGATCCAGAGCCCGCTGAAACTTCACGAAGTCTTCCTTATACAGAAATAGCTTCTGTTTTTGGCTAACTTCGCCAGAAAAATCTCGTCGCGTCTCCGTGATAGTGATGTAATAATCGCGATTGCGCGTAGTCCGCACGTCAAAGATATAAGTTCGCTTTCCTGCGCGCACTTTGACTGAATACACCTCGCGTCCTTCCATAAACTTTTGACCTTCTTCAAAGGTACAACTTTTCTCGTATCGTGAGAGGGTGCTGTATTTTTGGGGCATGTTGCGATGTGGGATGCTGCTCATAGGACTCCTCTATGCCCAGCTTTTGAACCGCTCTGGCAAGGACAGTACTATCTTCATTTCGGGTCAGGTCTTCTTGCCTAACTATCCCATCGCTGCTTGTCGTAATCCCTGGGGTACTGCTGTGGCAGATTTTACCGGAGATGAGTGGGAGGATGTTCTTACAGCCTGCCGCTCAGATGGAAAACTTGCTCTCTATGTGAATAATCGTCAGGCGGAATTTCCCAGAAACTTCACCTTCACTTCTCTGAAGGATGTCTGGAAGCCTCTGGCGATAGACCTCAATAACGACAAAGCTCTGGATGTGGTCGTAATTTCCTATGCAGAAGGAAAAGTAGGATGGCACCTGAATGACCGTCGGGGAAGTTTGCCCCTTGCGGGCTCTATTCCGGTGGGGAAGGGTCCGCATCACCTTATGCAGGCAGACTGGGATGGCGACGGGCGAATAGACATAGGAGTTGTTTGTCATGATGAGGGGAGCGTGCATCTCCTGCGGAATGTCGGCGGCTCTCTACAAGGCTATAAAGTACTCAAGGCACTCAATCGCCCCCGTACTGCAGCCGTAGGGGATTTAGACATGGATGGCAAGCCTGACATAATCGTAGGTGGAGAAGAGGGCTTTATTCTCATTTTTTACGGCAAAAATGGCTACACAGGGGAGGGACAGCGTCTGACTTCCCCTGCTTCTATATGGGCATTAGATGTAGGCGATGTAAATAAAGACGGCCGCCCCGATATTGTTCTCGGGACATACATCGGCACTTCCATAGCGACTTTTCTAAATGCAGGCTACGGAAGGTGGGAAGAGCCTCGGGTTCAGCCCTCGGGCAACTATAACTTCACACTTTACTTAGGCGATTTTGACAAAGATGGAGACTTGGATGTAGTTACTGTCTCTGCTCGGGATAATGTCATCAATGTTCATCTAAATGATGGCAAGGGTAACTTTTCAGATCGTCATCGCATCGGTACGGGGCAGTGGCCGATTTCTCTCAGCCTCGGCGATGTAAATGGGGATGATAATGTGGATTTCATCACTACCTCTGTCCATGACCACGCCATAAATGTTCATCGGAATGTGCCCGTCAATCCACCCAAGCCAGTAATGATAGCCATAAGAGGCAGGCTTATAGATGGAGAAACGGGACAAGAAATCGCCGGCAATGTCTCCCTCATAGACACGACCGCCTTAGAAAAAGTTGGTGGGCGTGAAGAGGCATTCCAGGTGCAGCGTTATACGCCCGGGAAGCCTTTCCACTTTGAAGTGACAGGGGGACGCCATATCCTTTTGCTTAAGGGTACAGCGCCTGATTATCCCTCTGCCGAAGAGAGAATCGTCATACCAAGGCTTCAAGATATTCCAGATTCCATTCGCCAAAATGGTATAAATCGGGACTTGGTACTGCGGCGGGTGCAGCGGCTAAAGGTCTTTGGATACGTGACAGATGCGGATAAAAACACACCACTCGCAAATGCCATGGTGCGCCTCACCACTCAGGCAGGGGAGGTAATCGCCGAAATCAACACAAATGCGAAAGGATACTATGAGACCCAAGCGCCTATCGGAGTAAATCACCGCCTACAAGGCGAAGCCCAAGGCTATGAGCCAGCTTTGCAGATATTCTCTCTGGGTAGAGAGCATCATCCGCAGGGGCTGCGCGTAGACCTAACCTTGCATCCTGCGGCAGCTTCAAAGACCTGCATTGAAGGAGTTGTCCTCAATCAAAATACACGCACTCCCGTGCAGAATGTAACGATATTCCTCATAGACCGCAGTGGAACCCGACGACGCATGACTTCTCAAAGTAAAGGCAACTTCAAAGGCTGCCTGCCCGCAGGGTTTTATTATGTGGAAATCATTCAGAAAGGCTACTTTCCGTACCGAGACTCGGTAGAAATACCAGAAGTCGGCACCAAGCGAGATTTTATGCTTACACCAGTAGAGACTGATAAGGCTATCGTGCTTCGGAATATCTACTTTGACTACGATAAAGCGACCCTTCGTCCCGAATCCATGGATGAGTTAGAGCGAGTGGTCAAGTTTATGCGAGAAAATCCTTCCGTTCGAGTAGAGATTGCCGGGCATACCGACAGTGATGGTTCTGATGCCTATAACTTACGGCTTTCTCAAGCACGGGCGCAGTCGGTCGTGGATTACCTCATTTCTCGGGGTATAGACTCTCATCGCTTGATAGCGAGGGGCTATGGTGAAAGTCGCCCCGTTGCCCCCAACGATACGCCTGAAAATAAACAGAAAAATCGCCGAACCGAACTCAAAATCCTTGGACTCTGAGTGGATTTGTCCTTAGTTATTCCTGCCTACAATGAAGCGGAGTCGCTTCCAGAGCTGATACAGTGGATACACCGGGTGTGTGAGGGACGTTATGCCTGCTATGAGGTATGGGTAGTAGACGATGGGAGTACAGATGAAACATGGGCAGTGCTGGAAAAGCTTCATCAGAAGTATCCTTTTTTGCGAGCTGTTCGTTTCACTCGCAACTATGGCAAGTCTGCGGCGTTGCAGGTCGGTTTTCGTAAAGCCCAGGGGAGGGTTGTTATTACTCTGGATGCGGATTTGCAAGATTCCCCTGACGAAATTCCAGCTCTGTATGACATGATAGTCCAGGAAGGGTACGACTTGGTGAGCGGTTGGAAAAAAAAGCGGCATGATCCCCTTTCTAAGCGTCTGCCCAGTAAGCTCTTCAATGCTGTGGTGCGGCTTTTCTCTGGCGTGCCTTTACATGACTTCAATAGTGGCATCAAGGCCTATCGGCTTCCTGTGGCCAAGTCTATAGAGCTTTACGGAGAAATGCACCGCTACATTCCCTATCTCGCCAAAGCTGCGGGATTCAAAAAAATCGGGGAGAAAATCGTCATGCACTATCCCCGTAAGTACGGACATACAAAGTTTGGCTGGGAACGCTTTCTTTACGGATTTTTAGACCTACTGACGGTCAGTTTTTTAGCCAAGTTTGGACGACGTCCCATGCATTTTTTTGGGGGACTGGGGGTTCTCGCATTTTTCATTGGTGCGGGCATTGTGGCGTGGCTGATTGCTGATAAGCTGCACCAGCTTCAGCTGCATGGTAGCGTGCGAAGAGAAGTGGTTCAGCAACCGCTATTTTATCTGGGATTGACCACTCTGTTGATCGGAGTTCAGCTTTTTCTGGCAGGATTCCTCGGAGAGCTAATGCTTCGTCAGTCTCCTACCCGAGATAACTACCTTATTGCAGAGGAGATATGAGTACGCTCTTATGGGGAGTAATATCTGCGGGTATAGGTGTGGGCTTTGCGATATGGAGCTACTATAGGCTGCCTGTGAGGGTACCAAAAGGCTGGCTGTATATTCTCGGAGCGCTCCGAGCCGCTGCCGTATGGGCGATACTTTTTTTGTTGGGAGAGCCGATTCTAACGCAATTTGTCTCTCAGGAAGAAAAGCCCCTCGTTGTCCTTTTGGCTGATAATAGTCAGAGTGTGTTTTGGCAAAATGCCTTCCCCCTGCGCTCCTATGCCGAGGGGATAAATACACTTCGCCAGAGGTTAGAGGCGGGAGGCCTAAGGACTGTTCAATATGTGTTTGACGAGCGGCTTCAGTCATGGGATAATCTAAACGGCCAAGGCAAGAAGAGCCAGCTCACTTTGAGTTTGCGGCAAAGCTTAGAACAGCATCCCGAAGCGACTGGAGTGATAGTTTTATCTGACGGGAGAGAAAATGGGGAAACGGCGCCCCTACCTAAGGGTACGCCTATTTGGACTGTCGGCGTCGGGCCACCTCCGATAGAGGCAGACCCCGCCATAGATGCTGTAGATTTACCGCCTTGGGTAGCAGAGGGTCGCCCTCTATCCATCCGAGTCCGGCTTCGAGCTATGAAAGAGCCAGCGACATTAGTTGTCTCTTATCCCAGAGGGCAGCAAAAGGCAGCAGTTCCCAGCGGAGCTCGGGAGGTCAGCCTGAGTATTCCTTCTCTCCCGGCTGGGATTCATCAACTGCGATTTCTATTAGAAGCTCGGAATGACCCCAATCCCGTTAATAATCTGCGTTCTGCGATTCTGGACGTGCAGCCGCAAGAGACGCGCATTTTCCTTTGGGCGGGAGAAATTACCCCTGACATAGCCTTTCTGAGGGCTCGCTTGGAGAGGTTGGGACGCGTTCAAGTCATAGCTGCCCGCAAACCCACCGGTTTCACGCTAAATCCTGATACTTTACGGTGGAACGCGCAGGACCTGCATGTTTTGTATAACTTCCCCCTTCGTCCAGAAGATGAACCCTGGGCAGATCGTCTTTGGCGAGAAAATTCTTTCTTACTTGTGAGTTGGGGGGCTGTGGAGCTGAGAGAGAGTTTTCGCCAAAATCTAAGTCTTCGGCAGAGGGGAGCCCTGGGGGCGCAAATGGTGCCCGGCGGTGCAACGATTTATCTCCATACAGATGAGGCTTCTTCAAACGCTGTCCCGATAGATTTAGGCTGGGGACGCCCAATAGGATATAGGCTCTACCGTGGCAATCGCCTTTACACGGTGCTTATGGGGGAGGGGTGGTGGCACCTGCGAGAATCCCCTCAGGCTGAGCTGGTATGGGATTCCGTCTTTTTCGCTCTCGTTCAAGAGGGATTGAGACTGCAGCGCACACGATGGATTTTTGCGCCCCAGAGAAATCCCCTCTCCATCGGTGAAGCTGCTGTATGGCAGGGAATCCTCCCATCTGATGCCACCTTTATAGTGGCTGAGAAGCCTATTGCCCTGCGGGTTCGTCCAGATGGTCTTTCAGAAGCTATCTGGTTGCCAGATTCTGCGGGACTTTTTCCTTACCGAGTCATGCAAGGAAAAACTGTGCTTCTCACAGGAGCGCTACTCGTGGAGTCGCAAACGCCAGAGCTTCAAACGCTCGGTTTGGATAGCGCGTATCTGCGATTTATCGCCGGAAGTACGGGGGGGCGGTACATCCCTTGGGAGCAGTTATACACTCTGTCTGATACTCTGCGTAAGGTCCTTCCTGCTACCGCCTTTCTAACTTCGCAGCGACTGACAATACCCTTTCATGAATGGGCTGTATGGCTGGCGCTTATCCTTTCTCTCCTGTCCATAGAATGGCTATTGCGGCGCTATGTGGGTTTGTACTGATAGCTTGCCAATCTGAGGAAAGCCTTCCTGAGGTTCAGCTTTCCGTTTGGCGTGGTGAAATGGCTCTCCGTGGAGCTCGCTTATCTGCCGACGACTCCACGCGCTTGCGGAATTTTTTCTATGACTGCATCTATGAGGGGGACACTACTGTGCCTGATAGTATTTATCGGTATGACCTCATGCAGTTTCGCACGGATAGCCTTTTCCAGTGGCTGATAGATACTGTACTTCGGCGCTATCCTCCGGCACATGATTTCGTCACACCCCTCAAGCCGCTTTTCAGCCGTTGGAAAGCTTTGTATCCCGAAGATTCACTTCCCCAAGTCGTGACCTTCGTGACGGGCTATGGGGCTATCGGGGCGCTCACGATGGAGCGAGATATGTGCCAGTACTGCAAAAAGCATCTAATGATTGGCCTGCACTACTTTCTGACGGATACATTTGGGTTTTATCCGCCTGACTTGCCATACTTCATTCGGCGGAGGCTTACTGAGCCGCATATACCAGTATTTGTGGCGCTACGGCTGATTCGGAGCAAAATGCCCAATCTCACTCCTCGTCACTTGCCTAAGATGGTAGATTACATGGTGTGGCATGGGATTCAGTTGTATGCGCTGGAGAAACTTCTACCAGATTCGCCTGACACTCTGAGACTTTTTTATACTCAGGGGCATATGGATTGGCTGGCGGAGAATGCCCGAGCCGCCTATGCTGAACTTCTCCCGTACTTACATGAGAGTCGCTACTTTACGATACAGCCTTATATTGGGGAGGAGCCTTTCACGAAAGAGTTTGGGAAAGAATCTCCCCCTCGTCTGGGGTGGTATTTTGGCTGGCAAGCCGTTCGGAAGTATTCGGAAAGTAAGGATGTGTCTCTGCGTTCTCTTTTGGAGATGCCTGTGGAGAAATACGCAGAGATTTATGAAGCGTCGGGGTATCGTCCCTAAGCTTGCGATAATGGAAATGTATTACCTTTGCACCTCACGGGGAGTTGCCGGAGCGGTCAAACGGGCCTGACTGTAAATCAGGTGGCACTTGCCTACGGAGGTTCGAATCCTCCACTCCCCACCTGCGGGAGTAGCTCAGCCGGTAGAGCATCAGCCTTCCAAGCTGAGGGCCGCGGGTTCGAATCCCGTCTCCCGCTCAAAAAGTCACCTGAGGTGACCTTATTTCTCGGGCAGTGTATTTGTTTCTCCTCACAGCTATTTATTGGGGTCAGATTGCGCCGATTAGCACGCATCGCCCGACACAGGGCATAAATGCTGTCATCGTGGATAGAAGCTGTCTTCAAATAGAGGCTGGTTATCAACCAATCCTTAGCCGGGGTGAGTATTCGCAGGAGGCGGTTTTGCAATTAAGATACGGCCTGTTTCCCAAAGGCGAAATTTTGGTCACGAGCGGAATAAGCTCCCAGCCGCTGCGGGCTTTACCTGTCTCTTTCGCTGTCAAAAGAGAATTGTATTCAAGGTCAAAATTTACTCTGGCAGCTGCGGGGTGGGCCTATTTGCCCATAGCCCAAAATCCGTCCGGAGGACAAGTCTGGTTTATCAGTGATTTGAACCTGTGGAAAGGAGGGGTCCTGACAGCCAATATCGTTGGCGGTTACTTTCACTCAGGCGGTCAGCTTATCCTGCCGATCTTCTTGACTCAGAGCTTTCTGAGCCGATGGTCTGCCTGGGTGGAGGGCTTTATGTATGTGCCGGCTTCGGTTATACAGGCTGGAAGCGGCAGGTATGGAGCTGGCGCAGGGATTCAGCTTCTACTGGGAGCTTATAGGCTTCTGGCGGTGGATGTGGCACTAAATTGGGACTCACACGGAGCGGTTCAGACCATGATAGGCTTGAGCCATAAAGCCTCTCTCCGTAAGCGGGAAATCCAGGGAAGTATGTAGCGCTTTTTCTATTTTGCGTTATCTCCCTGTTCGGCCTGGGCTAAAGTCCAGTGCCATACACCTTCTGGCACGGGCATCACGGAAAGGCGGGGTTGCCTCAGGAGCATGAAATCGCCAAATTCGGGCTGGGCTCTGTAGGCACTGAGAGGAATAGGTTTAGATAAGGCACGAAATGGTTTCAGGTCTACGACTACATACTCCGGCGCTCGTGGATCAGGATATGCTTCCGTAATAACCTGAGCTATGGCAACTACGGCTTTTTCCTTTCCTGTATGATAGTACAGAACGAGATCACCTATTTTCATTTGACGGAGGTACTTCTGCGCCTGGGGATTGCGCACTCCATCCCACACGGCGACGCCGTCTCTGACGAGGTGATTGTAGCTATACTCCTCTGGCTCTGACTTGACGAGCCAATAGTTCATTGGGTGAGAATTAGCTTAGTCCTGCTTCTCGGAGAAAGTCTCGGGAGATGACCAAGAGCTGTATTTCTGAGGTGCCTTCACCGATGGTGCAGAGCTTGATGTCTCGGTAGTATTTTTCCACAGGATAATCTTTGACATAGCCGTATCCGCCGAAGATTTGGACGGCTTCGTTGCAGATTTTGACGCCTACTTCGCTGGCGTAGTATTTAGCCATGGAGGAATAGCGGGTCACGGGCTGTCCTGTATTTTTTCGGTATGCGGCCTGATAGATGAGGAGCTCGGCAGCGGCGAGTTCCATTGCCATATCTGCGAGCTTGAAAGCTACCATCTGGTGGTCTATGAGGGGCTTGTCAAACTGGCGGCGCTGCTGGGCGTAAGTAAGGGCAGCATCATAAGCTCCGCGCGCTATTCCGAGGGCTAGCGCTGCGATGGAGATTCGCCCGCCATCCAGCACTTGCATTGCCTGATGGAAGCCATCGCCTACTTCTCCGATGCGTTGAGTGTCGGGCACCCATACATTATCCAGTCCGACCCAGCTGGTTTCACTAGCGCGCATACCGAGCTTATCTTCTTTTTTGCCCGGAATGAGGCCAGGGGTACCCTTCTCTATGATAAAAGCAGTGGCATTGCTGCGTGCTCTTCGCTCACCTGTGCGGGCTATGACGACATAAACATCTGCGGAGATACCATGGGTGATGAAATTCTTTTGCCCGGTGATTCGCCAGCCGTCCCCGTCTCTGACGGCGACAGTGTCCATATTTGAAGCGTCAGAACCTGTATTGGGCTCTGTCAGAGCCCAGGCGCCGAGCCATTCGCCTGAAGCCAACTTAGGGAGATATTTCCGTTTCTGTTCTTCACTACCGTGATAATAGATATGACCTGTACAGAGGGAATTATGAGCGGCTACTGATAAACCAAATGCGCCATCTACCGCACCAAGCTCTATGAGCGCGGCGGCGTATTCATAGTAGCCTAAACCAGCTCCGCCATATTCCTGAGGTATAAAAATTCCCATCAGGCCAAGTTCTCCGGCTTCACGCAGCAGGTCAGTAGGAAAGGTTTGAGTTTCATCTAACTCCCGAACTTTGGGGGCGATCCGCTCGTGAGCAAATCGCCGAGCGATTTCCTGAATCTGTCTAACAGTTTCTGGTACCTCCAGTGAAAATCCTGATAGCTCAGCTACGGGTGTGTGGGCTTCCATCAATGCAATATTAAGCCAAAATAGCCGCTCCAAAGTTTCAGATGGCTATTTACCTTCGGAAAGGATGAGGAGAGAAGCGGTTATTCAAGCTCTTGAAGCGCTCGTGGCGCGTTTAGAGTTGGTGGAGCAGCAGCCTTTTCGCCTGCAGGCCTATCAGCGTTTGTATGATATTTTATCAGGGTTGCCGGAGTCTGCATGGGCCTCTTCGGAGTCTCTGGATGGAGCTTTGCGCAACTACACCGGCATAGGTGAGGGGCTACGGCGCATAGCCAAAGAGCTTTACGAAACCGGAACTACGGCGCTCCTGCGAGAATTGGGGGCTGCCATACCCGAGTCAGTTTTAGAACTGCGGCGATTGCCCGGCCTTGGACCGAAACGCGTACAGGAGCTATGGCGAGAACTGGGTATCGCTTCTGTAGATGCCCTAGCTCAGGCCATAGAGCGTGGAAAGCTCAATGGTCGTAAAGGCTGGTCCCCCAGCTTACTCCAGCGGTTGCAGAGTGGCATACAGATGTACCAGTCGCAGCGCCACCTTCTACTATACATAGAGGCTCTCCAAGTCTGGGAGCAGGCAGTAGCTCCCCTCCGGCAGAAAGGCCTCGCGCCAGTGGAAGTGGGAGAAGTGCGTCGGGCTTTACCCCTCATCCAGAAAATAGAAGGCGCCCTACTTGATGAACAAGCCCCTGTGGCTGAAACTCTCGGTTGGCAACGAATATCTCCCATCCTTCTCAGGCATTCAGAGCTGCCTGTTCAGCTCTGGCTCGTGTCTAAAGGTGAATGGGCGATAGAGCTACTCCGCTTGACAGGACCGGAATCTTTCTGGCAAGCCTTGAGTTTGCGATTGCCCAAGGACATCACTAACCTGAGTGAGACTGAGATTTTTTCCTTATTAGGGCTGCCCTATATCTTGCCTGCATGGCGCGACTGGGAGGATATATTCACTCTGGCAGAAAGTAATCGCCTACCTGAGCCACTGACCGAGGCGCACATCCGAGGCAGCGTCCATGTTCATACGACCTATTCCGATGGGGCTGATTCGCTTGAAGCTATGGCAGAAGCTGCTCAAAGTCAAGGTTGGCTATGGCTTGGGATTGCCGATCACAGCCAGCGGGCAGCATATGCCCGAGGCTTATCTACGGGTAGATTGGAGCAGCAGCTATCCGAAATAGACAAGCTCAATCAGCGCTATGGTCCAAATTTCGTTTTACTCAAAGGCATAGAAGCCGATATTCTGCCCGATGGGCGGATAGATTATGATGAAAGTATATGGCGGAAGTTAGACTTTCTGGTGGCTTCGGTGCATGAAAAGCTGCACATGACCCAAGCAGAGGCGATGGAGCGTTTAGGAAAAGCTCTGACTAATCCATATGTCCGAGTTTTAGGTCACTGGACTGGGCGTCTTCTTCGCAGCCGTCCAGGTTATCCCATAGATGAGGAGCAGATACTAAACTGGTGCGCAGAGCGGCAGATTGCCGTAGAATTCAATGCCAATCCCTACCGAATGGAGATGGATTGGCGGTGGGTGCGACGCGCCGCTGAGCTTGGCGTACCTATAATCCTCACCACGGACGCGCACAGTGTGCGGGAGTTAGACTACTGGCGGAGTGGTCTGGCGGTTTTACAGAAGGGTTTGCTCCCACCCGGACTTTTACTAAATGCTCGGTCAGAGCCGCCTTTTCTCATGCGCTAAACTGAGAACTCCCTTCACCTTGTGCTTTTGTAACTTTGTGTGGATTATGATGGGCATAGAATGGGGGGTCATTTGGCTACAAGCTGTGGTCTCGTGGAGCGTGGCTTTAGAGGGGCCTACCCCAGCGAAGGTCGGAGATACTTTATCTATCGTTTTGCGGGCTCAGGTGCCCGCCGGGTATCACTTATATTCCAGTCGTCCGACTGAAAAACCCGCTAACCTTCCTACACAGCTTACCGTAGAGAAACGGCGCGGAGTTCGCCTCGTCGGCAAACTGACCGAAGCAGGTAAGCTGATTGAAGAATACGACCCCATTTTTGAGACCAAAGTGTATTACTACAAAGACGAGGTTACCTTTCGCCAAAATCTCCTCGTAGAGGGGGCACCTGCGGAGATAGAAGGTTACATACGCTATCAATACTGTGATGAGGAGCAGTGCTACACAGCTACCAAAGACTTCAAACTGACAGTGCCTGTCTCTACCGTGCCCTCTGCCGAAAAGCTTCCTGCTCAGCCGCCTAAGGATACTGTGCTTCCGTATAGGGCGGGTTTGGCAGAAAAAGGTTCTACCTCTCTGAGCCCCCCTTCTCTGGATACTTCTCAGAAGCTGCTCGCTGAGGCCTCTCCTACGCCGGCTGACGCTATTGCTGCAAGTACAGGAAACGCTCGCTCTCAGAAGGAGTCATTGTGGTGGGTGTTTCTCAAAGCATTTCTCTTTGGATTGGCTGCAATACTCACGCCTTGTACATTTCCTATGATTCCGCTCACTGTGAGCTATTTTACGAAGGCTACGGAGGGGAAGACCGGTTTCCCACTCTTGGCGGTGTGGTATGGACTTTCGGTGCTAACCATATTTTGGATTTTAGGTTTAGTGCTGACGCTCTTTTTCGGGGCGAGTGCAGCTTACAACCTCGCTACTAATCCATGGCTCAACATGGTATTCTTCTTCATTCTTCTCCTGTTTGGGCTTTCGTTTTTGGGACTTTTTGATATTACGCTGCCTGCCAGTTGGGGCACAGCTACCAGCCGTCTGGCTAATCCTCGGAGTATAGGAGGGGTATTTTTTATGGCGCTTACTTTGGTTTTGGTCAGCTTCTCCTGTATAGGCCCGCTTGTGGGGACGCTCATGATAGACATGGTGGGAGGACGCTTTTGGGAGCCTATGGTAGGCATGACGGGGTTTGGCTTGGCGTTTGCTTTGCCTTTCACTGTACTTGCGGGGACGCCTCAGCTTCTCAAAAAACTTCCCCGCTCGGGGGAGTGGATGGAAACTTTCAAGGTCACGCTGGGGTTTTTAGAGCTGGCCCTTGCGCTCAAGTTCCTAAGCAACGCGGACCTCGTATGGCATCTCGGTCTTTTAGATAGGGAGGTATATCTCGTGCTGTGGATTACGCTGTTTTTCTTTTTGTCTTTGTATCTTTTGGGAAAAATCCCTCTCAAAGGCGCGTCTCCCAGTGAAATCGGCGTAGGTAGATTGCTGCTCTCCATGAGCAGCTTTGCCTTGGCGCTGTACCTTTTCACAGGACTATGGGGGGCTCCGTTGAAGTTTTTCTCTGGGCTGCTGCCGCCTATCCATGAGGAGATGGGTGTGCGAGTTCTTGGCGGAAAGCAGCGATCGTCTGAGACTGCATGCCCCTATCCCCCCAATCGTCGTCATGCCGAGCTCCTCAGTAAATATACTCCACCTGAGTTCTGCGCATTCTATGACTTAGAGGAGGCTCGGGCTTATGCGGCTCAGGTCGGCAAGCCTTTGCTCATTGACTTTACAGGTCATACCTGCACAAACTGCCGTCAAGTCGAGAGTACCGTGTGGTCTCACCCCTCCATCAAGTCCCTTATGCAGCAGAGCTTCGTGCTCGTTTCCCTTTTTGTAGATGACTATACACTGCTTGACTCTGTGATCATTACCTCGGATGGCACGAAACTTCGGACACTGGGTGATAAGTGGCTTTACTTTGAACGAACTCAATATCAGATTCAAGCCCAGCCCTATTATGTCATCACTGATGCAACGCTACAACCCCTCCTTCCCCCGAAAGGCTTTACATTAGACACCGAGGAATATGAACAGTTCTTGCGAGAGGGACTGCGGGTTTTTGCTCAGCGAAAAACTTTACCGAAAATATGACATGTGAAATAGCGATAGTAGGGTCAGGTCCAGCGGGTTATACAGCTGCGATATATGCGGCACGAGCAGGGCTTCAAACGATCGTCATCGCCGGCTCAGAACCAGGCGGACAGCTCACTAAAACGAGCGAGGTAGAAAATTTCCCTGGATATCCCGAGGGCATTCTCGGGCCAGAGATGATGGAGGACCTGCGCAGGCAGGCAGAGCGGTTTGGCACCCAGGTCATCTACGATGTGGTAGAGCATGCGGTGCTGACTGCTCAACCCAAGCGTCTCCGACTCAGTAGTGGCGAGGAGATCGTCGCCGAAGCAGTGATTATTGCCACAGGGTCTAGCGCCAAATGGCTCGGATTAGAAGCTGAGAGACGCCTTTACGGAGCCGGGGTCAGTGCTTGTGCGGTGTGTGATGGTTTCTTTTATCGAGGGCAACCGGTTGCCGTCGTAGGTGGCGGCGACACCGCCTGTGAGGAAGCTCTGTACCTGTCTAAGCTATGCAGTGAGGTGCACCTTCTGGTGCGTAGAGATAAAATGCGAGCTTCCAAAATCATGCAGGACCGTGTCAAAAGCACACCCAATATCCATATCCATTGGAATACAGTTACCCTTGATATTCTGGGAGAAAAGTTCGTAGAGGGGGTCCGCGTGCGAAATGTGCAGTCCGGTGAAGAGACGGTACTTCCTATTCGGGGCTTTTTCGTCGCGATTGGTCATCAGCCTAATACTGAGATTTTTCGCGGGCAAATAGAGCTGGACGAGAACGGCTACATCATCACCCACCCTAAAAGCACCCATACGAATGTAGAGGGCGTCTTTGCCGCAGGAGATGTTCAAGACCCTGTATATCGGCAGGCTGTCACGGCTGCGGGTACAGGATGCATGGCTGCTTTGGATGCAGAACGCTGGCTCTCTCAGCGACGCTACCTCCTCCAGCAAGCAGAAAATAGCGTGTCATAATCTTTCACTCCTCCAAGCTGCGTAATAGCTCGTCTATCTCCCGTAGAATCTCTCCCAAGAGGGTAGGGTAGTCTGGATAAATCGGTGGAGGACCTGACGGAGGAGCTTTGCCTTCTACAAACGCTTTGAGCCCTTCGCCGCGCAAGCGGTATAATATAGCGCCCTCTCTGACTTTGCGCAGGATTGGGAGAGACTCAGCCGGAATGCGCATCATCTTGTGTGGGGGAAGCGATAAAAAAAGGCGTGCCCACCTTCGTGCTTGATATACGGGAACGTGCAGCATCTCAGCGACTTCGGCAAGTGTATAATAGCGCTTAGTGGAGCCCATTCGTTTGAAGGGCTGTAGCCTGTTTCCATTTGGCTCGCTCTTCGGCTGAAAAGTGCCCCCAGAGATACAGAAATGGGTCTGTTGGTTTATCATTCAGAAGTACCTCATAATGAAGCACAGGCATGCGGCTCATAGCCAGCCGAGCCACCCGCCCGATAGATACACCTGTGCTGACCCATTGCCCAGGTTCTACTTCTGGTATCACTGGGTAATATACCGTAGCCAGGTTGCTGGTATGTTGAATCACCACTCGGGCTCCCTTTGAACGGTCGCCTTCTATTGAGCGAACTAACCCCTCCGCCGTCGTGTGTATTACCTTTCCTTCGCTGACCAAAAAGTCTATGCCTTCATGCATCTGCGGTTCGCCAGTGAGAGGGTGCATTAGTTTTCCCGGACCAGCCCCTATGTCAGGACAATCGCATGGGAGCTGGCGGGGTAGCCGGGGGGAGCGCAGCTCTTCGCTTTGAAGAACTTCATCCACTTTCATCAGACTGCGCAAAATCTCCTCCGCTCGCGCGAGATACTTTACGATGGTGTCCTCTGACAGAGAGACGTTTCCCACAGAATGTACGGGAGAGGTGAGGGCTGCCTCAGTATCCGAGGGCGTGGCGGGAACCAGCTGGCGATAAATGTGCCTCTCTATGGAATCGGTGCTTCTCGTGAGGCGCTCTAAGGTATCCTTGTAGATAGTGAGGGCAGTAAGCTCTCGTTTTTCTTTTTCGTACCTGTCGGCGGCAGTTTGTATAGAAGCCGAAGGATACCACCGAAATAAAAGATAAGCGCCCCCCCACATTCCTACACCTAAGCCCAGAAGAAATATCAGGATGGTCCCGAAGCGTAAAGTTCGCCAGCGGGGCAGCTTGCGAAACTCTAACTGCCGAGGGAGAAATTTATACTGCCGCCGACTCATGAGATTTATTTACCTTTGCGGTGCGGAAGGCACGACGAGCTCCTTCCCAACTCCCCCAGGTCCGAAAGGAAGCAAGGGTCGGAAGTGAGGCGGGCGATGCCTATCCGCATTTTTTATTTTTCATGCTAAACGATAGGAAGGGCCACTCACTTTGAGCTGTTTGAGTTTTTCTATGCGCTTAGGGATAGGGGGATGTGTGCTGAATAGATTTACTAAAAAGTCGCCCACCCCTCCAAATGGATTAGCGATAAAGAGGTGAGCTGTGGCGGTGTCCTGCTGCTGCATAGGGATAGCTTGGGTGAGCTGCCCAAGCTTTGCTAAGGCGCTAATAAGTCCGTCTGGACTACCTACCATAAGGGCAGCTGTGCGATCGGCTTCATATTCCCGAGCTCGGGAGATGGCTAGCTGTATCAGGGTCGCAGCCAAAGCTGCTACGATGCCTATTACAATCGCTAAAACGAGCCCTATTCCATTATCTTCTCGGTCGCGACTGCTTCGGAAGAATACAGACCATCGCAGCATATCTACCAGCCAGGTAATCGCTCCTACAACCGTCGCTGCTATGGTCATCGTAAGCATATCGCGGTTTTTGATGTGAGCTAACTCATGGGCTAAAACACCTTCTATTTCTGACTGGGACATATTTTGAAGAATGCCCGCCGTGAAAGCGACTATACCCTGCGATGGGGAGGGACCAGTAGCGAAGGCATTGGGCTGCAGCTCAGGAATGAGATATAACCGAGGCATAGGCAAGCCAGCTCGGGCAGTGAGTCGGCGGGTCATGTCATACAGCCACTTGTATTCGCGCTCAGGGAGCGGTTGAGCGTTGTATCGCCACAGGATGATCTTATGTCCGAAAAAGTAAGCGACCAAGTTCATTATCGCTGCCATGACCAAAGCAATAGTCATACCTACTGGCCCCCCTGCCAGTCGCCCAATCACGACGAGGAGCACAGTCAGCGTTGCCAAGAGTAGGAAGGTCTTGACGCTATTCCAACTCATACCGCAAAAATAACAAAACCCCTGCCACTCCCCGCGGAGTTAGTACATGTGACAATACGTCAGGTATCAGGGTGTGGGCGGTTTTAGCGCATCAGGATATCTATGCTGAGGATCGCGATGAGCATGCTCATCCCCACCCCTCCCTAAAAGCCCCAAACCGAGAAAGAGCCTAAGCTTGGGATGGTTCTACATAGAGCTCTTTACCTCTTTTTTAGCTCTATAACTATGGTTAGCTGCCCTTTATGAATACCGACAGCTCGTTTAGGGGGTCTCTTTTGGATAATGCTGCTCTTGGATAAAGAAACGAGCCCTCTCCTGAGAAGGGACTTAGAGCATTTTCAGAAAAACTCAGCAGTCCATCAAGCTTGATGGACTGCCGAAAAAGTGGAAGCTCCGCTCTATGGGTAATTCGCTAAATCTCCTTAGGATTAGGTCCGTATTGATTTGTACCGGGCTGGCTATTTTGAAAAAAGAACACAAGCAGTACAATAGGCCCTATGCAAGGGATGAGACCAAGTAATATCCACCAGCCACTTCGCCCTGTGTCGTGCAGTCGCCGGACCGCTACCGCAAGGCTTGGGAGAAAGACGACTAAGTTGTATATGCCATTTAGGATGGGTATGGAAGCTTCCCATTCCAGAGCCCTGGCCATCAGACGGTCTATTCCTGAAAGTAATAGGGAGAAAATTGAGTTGATCAGGACGAACATCCAGAACTCCATGCGACGTGCTCTACCGCTGAATACAGCGTAATTACGCAGTACAGAGAGGTACCATTTCATATGCTCCTGAGTTTTTGTTTTTCATTCCCTTAGGTTGCTTAGGAGGTAGGGAAAAACGCTTGAACAGAGCCTCTATCCTCCTGAGGAACGGGCTCTTTCTCGCAGTGTGCAATATTTTCTCC
>JANWXY010000019.1 GCA_025057135.1 Bacteroidia bacterium
GGCTGGTAGTGGTAGAGTAAGAGAGGGCATAGCTGTGTCCTGTCTCGGGGCACAGCTATGCTGATTTTGAGGGTTTCGGAGAGGATGGTATGTTTGTGAGATGACGCTCTCAGAGCTGAGAGAGATAGCGAAGCGATACGGAGTGCAGGTAGATGAGGGATTGTTAGAGTTTTTGGCGGAAGTGCTTTCTGGGCGGGCATCCGAGTATGACCGCCTGTGGAGCCGCATAGACGAGCGCCTGAAGCAGGAGCGAGAGTACCAGGAGCGCTACTTCACCCTGCTCAGGGACACGATGGAGAAGCGCTTTGAGCTGGTCTTCCAGCTCTTGAATGAGCAGCGGGCAGAGATGGATAGGCGCTTCGCTGAGCAGAAAGCCGAGATGGACAGGCGCTTCGCCGAGCAGAAAGCCGAAATAGACAGGCGCTTCGCAGAGCAGAAGGCCGAGATGGAAAGGAGGTTTGCGGAGGTGCGGGAGGACATGAACATGAGGTTTGAGTCAGTGGTGCGGATGCTGAATGAGCAGCGGGCTGAAATGGAAAAGCGCTTCGCTGAACAGAAAGCAGAGATGGACAGGCGCTTCGCCGAGCAGAAGGCGGAAATGGACAGGCGCTTCGCTGAGCAAAGAGAGTACATGGACAAGCGCTTCGCTGAGCAGAAAGCCGAGATGGACAGGCGCTTCGCAGAACAGCGAGAGTACATGGATCAGCGTTTCGCCGAGCAAAAGGCAGAAATGGACAGGCGCTTCGCCGAGCAGAAGGCCGAGATGGACAAGCGCTTCGCAGAACAGCGAGAATACATGGATAAGCGCTTTGAGGACATGAACCGCCGCTTCCAGATGCTCTTCTGGTTTATGGGAGCGGGTTTTACGATGCTAACGCTACTCATGAGCATATATGAGTTTATCCGCTAAGAGAGGAGGAAAGGCAACTGAGTAAAATTGAAACAGAGACATCCCTTTGCGTAGAGTACTGCTCTCCAGCCTGAATACCCCTACTCGTGAACTAATCCAGAGAGACCTTTCAAAGGCAGAGCTCTTCTCAAATTCCCTTCTTGGAGAAGAACTGTACTCACCATTCCTATTACTTGCTTCTGACTAATGTGGCTCTCTATTACCCTCGCTGAAGTCTCTCTCTTCCTTTTTGCGGAATGGATAGATAAGACTTCAAGAGATGCAAAAAAAGAAAGCTCAGCTTTAGCTAAATGCAACACTCTTCATTTCTTCTCTAGCTTTTTAGGCAAAGCCTAAAGAGAGATACTTTGGAAAATAAGCGAGCCCTTAGACAGGGTGACTGGAGCCGGAAAGTTGGAGTTGCTCTTTTGGAGCATCCCCTGTCAGTAGCTCGTAAAAAACGCTCAGGCACTCCACCTAATCTAAGGGCAAAAGGTACCTATCTTTCTCTGCTGCCGGAAGGAAGAAATACGCACTTCACTGATAGTATTCTTTCTATAGCTTTGCAAAGGTGGCTTTTCTAGCTGGGGATATTAGCTTGGGAGGACAACTACGGTCTCGCCTATGAAAAGATATATGAGGCGCTTCTCGTATTTCCTTCCTGCTCTTGTGAGCGCCTGTATAGGTGCGTTGGTCATCGTAGTGGCCTATGGCCACTGGGAGGAAGGAAAACTCGTGCGATTTGCGCTAATAGATGATGCGATGATTTCTATGTCATTCGCTCGTAGCTTAGCGGAGGGGTGTGGTCTTGTATGGTACTGTGGAGCTGAAAAAGTAGAAGGCTATACTAACCTCGGCTGGGTATTATACATGGCTTTTTGGCACTTGCTCGGAATACCTCCTGCCTATACTTCCCTTCCTATCTTCCTTACGGGACTCTTTACGCTGGTATGGCATATCCGAGGTATCTATCAGGTAGGCTGCCTCTTCGATGAAAAAATAGCTCACATAGCTGCCTGGATGGCGGCCGTTTTTCCTCCTCTCATTTTCCATCATACCTCTGGCTTAGAGGCGGGTTTTTTAGCTATGCTACTGACGTACTATCTATATGAGTCGCGTCCTTCAGGGTCTATCGCCTGGATGACGGGCATAGCCATGATTGGGACGGTGGTTCGGTTAGACTTCATCTTAGGAGTAATAACCCTAAGTGCAGCAAGAGCACTGTCGCTCTGGATTGGAAAAGTCCCCAACGAAGCAAAAAATCAAAGATTAAAGCTCCTATGGCTACCCGTAGGATTAGCTTTGCTTATCGCGTTGGTGATAACTTTATGGAGAAAAAACTACTATGATGCTTGGGTACCCAATACCTATGAGTTGAAAGTGGCTTCTGTTCCTTTAGGCTGGCGAATCTTGAATGGAGGTATAGCTGCATTTATGCATGTGGGGATGAATTTACCTGCATGGGCGCTGGCGGCAGTGGGTTTGTGGGTGTGGCGAGCCTCTCTACAAGCTTGGATAAGCGCAGCTCTCTTAGGGGTTAGCGTGGCATATAGCATCTATGTAGGAGGAGATATCTACGAGTCAGCCACCCAGAGTAATCGGTTTCTGCTCAATGGTTTTGTCACTCTGCTTGTTTGGGCTGCTGCGGGAACCGCTACCCTCTCTTCGCGTCCAGTGTCATGGGCATTTCTGGTCTTGCTAGTGTCTTATGGCTTGCCTATACCGCTCCTCTCGCAGATAGCTTATCGCTGGAAAGGGCTTTTCCGCTCTCAGCAGGAGTTCTATATACCCGTTGAACGATATTTCCCTCCAGGTACTCCCCTTCTGGTAGGAGCTGCTGGGACGACACCCTACTTCTTCCGAGGATACCGATGGATAGATTTGCTTGGCAAGATAGATACTGCTACCGCTCGTCGTGGATTAGTTGTTTTGTGTAATGGACGCCCCCCTCTTTTGTACTTCCCAGGCCATACTCGGTTAGATACTTTTCATCTCTGGAATGTAGAGGGAGTTGTGAGAGGTATATTCATATCATGCACAGACTCAGCGGCTTCTCCTTTGCGGCATTGGTGGTGGTCTAACCTTGTGCATTCTCTCTCGCCATGCCGAGGACGAGTACCACCTTGGCTCCCTTTCCCCACAGCAGCTTTTAGAGATAGGTTCTGTGCTGTTTATGAGCCTATTAGGGAGTTTCCTGGCTCATGGAAACGGCGATCAACGAGGATAACAACTCCCCTCTCCAATCCCTCTCAAGCTCTTCCTCCTCAACAGCAAACAAATCTCAGACATAAAATGTCTTCATCACCCTAACTATTGAGCCCTTAATTAGCTCTTTCATGCAGATTGAGCCACCTTAGACTATATTGAAGCTGTCGCCTAACTTCCTCTAAAAGTCAGCTCCTTGCATGAAAGTGCTAACCGCAGCAGGTTCGTAGAGCTGCTGATGCAGCCATTCAGCTATAAGGTTGAGGTGCTGGACTACTTTAGCCCTTGTAGGGTGAACCAAGGTCTGATAATGCTTTTTTATCCAGTTGCTCAGATCATCGTCAACTGCAATAATCTCCTCGGCTACTTTGTCTATGGTATAGAGTCGTTGTTCAGTGGCTTTGTGGATGAGCCAATCCCAGAATGCCGGGCAAAAGTCAAATCCATAGTGAAGGTTTTTAGCTTGAATGAACACGTTGGCGTCTAAAAGATATTTCATGAAAGGTGATGTAACAGTCTCTCGGCTAACTTATTAAATGTGCCCACTTTTCGGATGCCCAGCATGCGGAGAGCGTCTCGTAAGAGCGTGTAACCTTCTAAAGTACTAGTTACCACGGCTTCGGCAAATCGTCGGCCTGTTCGTAAAGTCAGCGTGCGATAAAAATCACCTCCCTCGGTAGCGGAGCGTTCTTGTTTTTGAAGATGAGCGAGCTCTGTTTGGTACAAGCGCTGAAAACTTGCGGGGGGGAGAAGGTCGGCATCTAAAAGGCGACGCAAGCTAACAAGCGAACTGACTTTGAAGTGGTAGAATGAAGTTTTCCATACTGCGCGCCTCCTGAGTCGGGCCTGCGGGGTAGGCATGACCCTTTTCCTATTACAATAGCTAAGCCTCCTGCCCCAGCCATACGCTGAGGAAAAGGCCTATTGTTTATCTTTACCCCATGAGCCCCCCTACTTCCCTTCCCCCCGTTCTGGAATCCTTCTTAGCTCCGCTCTGCCGTAAGCAAGGCTGGCAGATTTACCTCTTCGGCTCATGGGCCCGAGGAGAAGCTAATCCGACAGATATTGACCTGGCTATCGTGGGTTCCCTCTCCGAAGCCGAACTGGCTGAACTACGAGAAGCCCTGGAAGAACTTCCCATTCCCTACCGGGTGGACCTGATTAGCTATCATCAAGCACCCCCCGCCCTACAAGAGGCTATTCAGCGAGAAGGTATCCTATGGAAGCCCCCCAGCGCCTAAGCACCGCCGATAAAGCCCTCCAGACCTTAGAAGCAATCCCCCTCCCACCCCGTTCGGATATAGAACGCGACGCAGCTATCCAGCGATTTGAATACACTTTTGAGGTGGTGTGGAAAGCCGCCGCTGTCGTGCTGCGCGAAGTCTATGGGATTAAGCAGGCTTCCCCTAAGCCTATTATCCGAGCCTGTAGAGAAAATGGACTCCTCAGCGCCGAAGAAGCCACCCTGGCCCTGCAAATGACCGACCATCGTAACCTCACTTCTCACACTTACAACCCTGAAGTAGCCGAGTTGATTGCGGCTTATTTGCCTTTGTACCGGGGGCTGCTAAGGACATGGCTCAGCCGGCTGCAAAAGGCCGCCGAAAGTGCCTAAACCCCTAAACTTGTTCCAATTGGGTTTTCTATGCCTCTGAGGGTTTCGGCGGAGGTTTTCAGAGGATATGCTCAGCGCCTCTGGGAGGAAATCCAGCACATTCTACCCCGCTCGCCGAATGAGACGGAGTTTCGTCAGCGAGTGGATCGGGTGTTGGAAGACTTTTGTCGGGAGCTGGGGACGGAAGGGCTTAGCCGGGCGGAATATACCTTGGCTTCTGGGCGAGTGGATGCGGTTTTTACTCGGTTTGTCGTGGAGTACAAGCGGCCGGGAACCTTAGAGGGCAGTTTATCGCATGCGGCTACTCGTCAAGCGGTGGAGCAGCTCAAACGCTATCTCCAAGAGCTGGCTACAAAGCAGCAGGTGCCTCGCATGGCAGGGGTGGTTTTAGATGGAAAGTGGGCGGTTTTCATTCGGTACAAAGAGAAGGAACTTCATGTAGAGCCGCCGGTTCGTTTGACCCCGCCGGTGGTACAGCGTATGCTGCGATGGCTGGCGGGTATTAGCAGTGGGGCTGCCCTTACCCCTGAGAGTCTGAGTCGCGATTTTAGCATAGAGCAGGCGCCTGTTCAACAGATTCTGCGTGCCCTGCAGGAAGGACTGCGGCAAGCATTAGCCGTAAAGCCCTCCATGGTAGATAACCTCTATCGGCAGTGGAGCATCTTCTTCAGCGAGTCCATAGACTACTCCGAGGCTTTTAGCGCTCGCAAACTGGAACCTCTCCAAAAGTGGGCGGCTAAAGCCGGCCTGTCCGCCCAGACCGAGGAGGAGGGCAAACAAATGCTTTTTGTCCTACACACCTACTTTGCGCTTTTGGTCAAGCTCATTGCTTGGCTGGCGCTGCATCGGTATGTAGGTGGGGCTTTGGGGGGTCCGTCCCTAAGTACGCTACTGGCTTCGGATGGGGCGGTGCTTCGCCATAAGTTCCAAGCCATGGAACAAGGCGATATCTTCCGAACCTACGGCATCCAGAACCTGCTGGAAGGCGACTTTTTCGCTTGGTATTTATACGCGTGGAATGACGACATAGAAAAGGGCATTCGGCAGCTCATAGAGCGGTTAGATGGGTATGACCCGACTACTCTGACGATCGTCCCGGAGGAAAGTCGGGACCTTTTCAAAAAGCTCTATCACTATCTCCTACCCCGCGTCATACGGCACAACTTAGGCGAATACTATACCCCTGATTGGCTGGCGCAGCATCTCCTGGAGCGGACAGCCCCCGAACTCTTTGCAGAACCTTCCTCCCTCTCTGAGGAAGCGCTTTACGAAAAAGTGCTGCACCTGCGGTGGTTAGACCCTGCCTGCGGTTCGGGTACGTTTCTGGTGCAGATGGTGGCGCGTATGCGGGAGCTGGGTGAAAAGCTCCCCCTCTCCGAAACCGATTTACTCCAAGCCCTCCTCCGCAACGTCGTGGGTTTTGACCTCAATCCCTTAGCGGTGATTACCGCTCGGGTGAACTATCTCTTGGCTATTTTGGACCTTCTTCCGCATCGGCGCGGGGAAATCATTATTCCCGTGTATTTGGCGGATTCGGTGCGCACGCCAGCCGAAGGAAGTACGCTCCTGAGTGCGGGGGCGTATGAGTTTCCCACGGCGGCGGGTACGTTTGAAGTGCCAGAAGAACTCTGCAAGCCTGAGCGATTTGACCGTTTCTGCAGCTTGGTAGAAAGCTGCCTGCATAATGGATTAGATACGAAGCCTTTTCTGCAGCATTTGGAGCGCCAGCTCAGCCTTGTGCCGCCAGCATGGAATGACTCCGATAGGGCCCGTGTTCAGCAGTTTTATGAAACGCTTTTAGACCTGCATCGGCGGGGCCTCAATGGCATTTGGGCTCGCCTTCTCCAAAATAACTTCGCCCCCCTCACCGTAGGGCAGTTTGATTATATCGTCGGCAATCCCCCTTGGATTAACTGGGAGCATTTGCCCGATAAGTACCGACAGAGC
>JANWXY010000038.1 GCA_025057135.1 Bacteroidia bacterium
ATCCACCCAATCGCAACGATTATCAGTTCCGTTCAGAAGGTATCTCCTCGTATTCTACATCCGTAGCTCCTGAGCCTTTACCATCATTCGCGGTGTAGGTCCGCTGCCCGAGAGAACTCAATAAGGCATACAGCTGGGGCATAAGTGTATCTACTTTGCTGCTATCCTTGGCGGTGTGGGCCGTCCGCAGTTCTCGGATGAGGCTTTCTAAGCGCTCCTTTTCAGGGGCTGGTAGGGAGTCTCCACGCTCACGCAATAACTTTTCTGCCTGATAAATGAGATTGTCGGCTTGATTGAGCTTTTCGGCAATTTCACGCCGTTTTTGATCCTCCTGTGCGTAAAGTTGGGCTTCCCGCTTCATGCGTTCTATTTCATCCTTACTTAGACCTGTACCAGCTTCTATGCGAATGGACTGCTCTTTACCAGTAGATTTATCCCGTGCTGTCACGGTCAGGATGCCATTTGCATCCACGTCAAAGGTTACTTCTATCTGCGGAACGCCGCGTGGAGCCGGAGGTATCCCATCTAAATAAAACCTTCCCAAGCTACGATTATCCGCCGCCATCGGCCTTTCTCCTTGCAGAACGTGGACCTCTACCGTAGTCTGATTGTCTGCCGCAGTAGAGAATATCTCTGTCCGCTTAGTGGGGATGGTAGTATTCGCTTCTATAAGCTTAGTGAAAACCCCCCCGAGGGTTTCTATCCCCAGAGATATAGGAATGACATCCAGTAAGAGTACGCCTTGAACCTCCCCACCGAGGACACCGCCCTGTACCGCAGCTCCCAAGGCTACAGCCTCATCTGGATTGACGCTTTTATTTGGGGCTTTGCCAAAAAAGTCTTCTACCAGCTTTTGTATCCTCGGCATACGGGTAGAACCTCCCACGAGAATAACTTCATCTATGTCCTTCGGAGAAAGGCGCGCCGCTTGAAGCGCTTTACGACAGGGTTCTAAACAGCGCTCATAGAGGTCTTCGCACAGACTTTCAAACTTTGTCCGTGTGAGAGTCTTTTGGAGGTTGAGAGGGCCTTTTCGGGGGTCAACGGTAATGTAGGGCAGGTTAATCTCGGTACTCTGCTGATTGGAGAGCTCTATTTTAGCTTGTTCAGCCGCTTCTCGGAGACGCTGGAGGGCACGAGGGTCTTTGCGAAGGTCTATACCTTCTTCTCGGAGAAACTCCTCTACGAGCCAGTTGATAATCCGCTGGTCAAAGTCATCGCCACCCAGATGGGTATCTCCGCTGGTGGAGAGCACTTCAAAGACCCCATCCCCCACATCCAGGATGGATATATCAAATGTTCCTCCGCCAAGGTCAAAGACGGCTATCTTTCCCTGCTTGATACGCTTATCTATCCCATAAGCAAGCGCAGCGGCCGTAGGTTCATTGATAATGCGCCGTACATTCAAACCTGCTATTTCGCCGGCTTCTTTGGTGGCTTTACGCTGGGCATCATTGAAGTAAGCGGGCACTGTTATGACCGCTTCGGTTACGGGCTCACCCAGGTAGTCCTCCGCAGCTTTTTTGAGCTTTTGTAGAATCATTGCTGAGATTTCCTGCGGCGTATAGACTTTGTCACCGATTTGTACCTGGCAAATGTTATTGTTTCCACGAGAAACCTTATATGGCACGCGATTTACATCTCCCAAAGCTTCATCATACGTTTTCCCCATGAAGCGCTTTATGGAATAGATGGTATTTTCGGGATTGATGACCGCTTGGCGCTTAGCCAGTTCGCCCACCAACCGTTCGCCGTCTGCCTTGAAAGCCACAATAGAAGGCGTAGTTCGCTTTCCTTCTTGATTGACTATCACGACGGGCTGGCTGCCCTCCATAACCGCTACGACGGAGTTCGTCGTCCCCAAGTCTATCCCAACGATTTTTGGCATGAAAGATAGAGAAACAAAAGCTATACCAGCTGCAGAAAGCTGCCTAAATGGCAGACTATTGGCTGAATACTTGTCTGATAGGCTTCTGCGGTTCGGGCAGGGCGAACTGAATATAAGGCTTCCCTGCGGCTGTGTGACAACCATTACAGCGAGTGATGAGGAGGCTTAGGCTCTGCTGAAACTGCTCCGGGTTTTTAGCATCAATCGCCTTTTTTACAGCTTCAAGAGGCTCTATAAGATTAGGGCGCATCATCGCACTTACGGGCACACCATCATCCTCTAATCCTAACTTCTCCAACTGCTCGGCTGTCTCTTCTAACTCTTCGTGATAAAACTCAGCCAGGGCCCAATTTTGGGCAGTGCCTGCTTGATGGAGCTTACTGAGAAAGCGCTCGTAAGATGCCATGAAAGTCGCTAACTCCACTGGGTGCTCTTCAATCATGTGAGTAACTCGCTTGACCTCTTCTTGTAAAGCCTGATTTTCTCGGTGTAAAGCGAAAAGACTCACCCCCCCAACTGCCACCAGAAGCCCTATGAGAAGTGCCGCCCACTTCGGAAGGTACATGCGACAAAGGTAAATAGATTCATTCTACATTTTACATAGCATAGAGAGCAAACAGAAGCGCTAACTTCGCAGCGATGCAGAGCTATATAGGGTTGTGGATTGTAGGTTGGTTAGCCATAAGTGGGTTAGGCGGACTACTGTTGGGAACTTTTGACACAGGGCGAAAAAATCTTTTGGGCTGGACCCTCTTTTTTGCCATAGGTGGAACTCTACTCGGAGTTTACTTAAGCTGGGCTTTTCCCATGCCCTCCTCGGGGTTTTTTGGCATGATTTGGGGCGGTGGTATGTATAGTCTAATGGGCGCCGGAGTCTCTCTGATCACAGGCATCGGGGCTACTTTTCTACATGAATACGGCAAGCGATACATGGATGGGCGTGGATGGGAGGCCCTGCCGCTGAGCCTTCTCATGGCTACGGCACTGGCGACCTTGCCAGCCAGTAATCACCTACTCTTGAGTATCGTTGCGTTGGAGACTCTATCGCTCGGGTCATATGTACTCGTTGCACTTTCATGGCGAGACCAATTCGGACCAGAGGCTGCTATCAAGTATCTCTTGCTCAGCGCGCTGAGTTTCGCCTTATTACTTTTTGGACTTTCGTACCTGTACGGCATGAGCGGTACTTTATATATTCACCACCTGCGTGCGATGAAATGGTCCGCATGGACGGATAGTCCCTTATTTGGATTATCGCTTGCGCTCATAGGAATCGGGGTGTTCTTCAAGCTGTCCGTTTTTCCCTTTCACTGGTGGGCGCCAGATGTATATGGGGGGGCCACACCAGGAGCTACGGGACTTGTGGTAGCTCTCGGGAAACTAAATGCCAGCTTCTTTGCTGGGCAGATTTTGTATGCTGTAGAAGTACCCCGGTCATGGCTTACAGGTATCGCTGGGATCGCCGCCGCCTCGGCTCTATATGGAAATCTTGCCGCTCTCAGACAAGTTTCCCTCCAACGGGCCTTAGGCTACTCCTCGGTAGCACATGGGGGGTATCTACTCTTAGGGCTTCTCAGCGGAGCCGAAGGGCTTTTACAATCGTGGGCATATGCTCTCGCCTATGGGTTAATGAGCGTCATGGCATTTGGACTTTTATCTCTTTCTGCCGAACCATTGGAGTACAAAAGCTTGAGGGGCTTGGGATATCATCGTCCGGGCTATGCTGTGGCATTGGGGATAGCATTGGCTTCTCTGTCTGGCATACCACCGCTGATAGGCTTCTTTGCGAAATATGCTATTTTCGCCTCAGCGTTTAGAGCTGGACTCACGGTCCCTGCATTCATTGCTCTGGGAGCTGCCTTGATAGGCTATTTTTACTATTGGCGTCCGATTTCCTGGATGTATCAACGCTCAGAAGCCTCGCTTGCCGCTCGCCCTGTATTAGCCATGGGTGCTATACTGCTAATACTTCTCGGACTACTTCCCGCCTTATTGTGGGGATGGTTGGATTATCTCTACGGTTTAGCAGGATATTTTCAGCCTCGTCCTTGATATGCGCTGGATTCGGTTAGCGGTATGGAGTGTGGTTGCAATCCTCATAGAAGTCGGTCTCGGACAACGCTGGGGCACTATACCTCCTTTGGGGAAGTTTTTTTCACCTGTGGAGGGTTTCTGGCGAAACGCAGAGCCTAAGGACTTTTTACCTCCAACGGAGATACATATTCCGACCCTCCAAGGTCCTGCTTATGTTATATGGGATCGTCGTTGGGTACCTCATATCTATGCCCAAAATGAGGCTGACCTCTATCGTGTGCAGGGTTATATTCAGGCGTATTTGCGTCTGTGGCAAATGGAAATTCAGGCGGACGCTGCGGCAGGGCGTCTCAGCCGCATATTAGGTGAAAGGACGCTTTCTCATGATAGAGCGATGCGCCGCTTGGGCCTACCGTATGCCGCAGAACGAGCTTTACAGGCCATGCAGGCGGATTCGCTCACTCGGACAGTCGTAGAAGCTTTTACCGAAGGTGTGAATGCTTATATTGCCCAGCTCAAATCGCGAGATTACCCTTTTGAGTACAAGCTACTGGATTATGAGCCCGAGCCATGGACTGCCCTGCGCTCAGCGTATTTAGTCAAATATATGGCATATGACCTGAGCGTCCGCAGCCAAGACAAGTACCTCACAAAGCTTCTGCACCGTCTCGGAAAAGGGACGATTGATACGCTTTATCCAAATCTCGCTCCCTTTGGACATACGACTATATTGACGGGGGCGAAAGTTCCTGAACGAGAGGTGCCTCCGCAGCCCCCGATTTATTACAGCTTAGCTTATGCCGAGGATTCTGCTGGGCAGGAAATAGAAAACTCGCCTTTCTGGCTCGGCAGTAATAACTGGGCTCTCAGCGGCAAAAAAACGGCTACTGGATATCCCCTCTTAGCGAATGATCCTCATCTTGCTCTCAACCTGCCATCCATATGGTTGGAAATGCACCTAAACGCCCCCAGCTTGAATGTTTATGGGGTTACCTTGTTAGGTGCCCCAGGAGTTATTATAGGCTATAACTCCGCCATAGCTTGGGGAGTAACAAATGTCGGACCGGATGCGATGGATTTTTATCACATAAGGTACGCAGACCCCGAACATAAGAGCTTCTACATGGCAGGTCAGGTGGTCGCTCTACACCCAAGACCAGAAACGGTTTGGGTGCGCAGAAGCATGGGGCGGATGGAGCGCATAATAGACACTGTCTGGTACACGCCTTGGGGGCCGATTGTTCATCGCTCCATTGATAAGCTCCCTCGTCCGCTTGCAGGTAAAGCTGCGGATGCTCCCATAGATTGTGCCTTGCGATGGATTAGTTACGAAGCCTCTAATGAAGCCCGCTGCTTCTACGAGCTCAATCATGCAGGCACCTTAGAAGACTATAAGTGTGCCCTTGAATACTTCGGCAGCCCTGCGCAGAATTTCGTTTATGCAGACACGGCTGGCCATATCGCTCTCTGGGTGAGGGGATACTATCCTCTGCGATGGAGAGAGCAGGGGAAGTTTGTATTAGATGCAGAACGCCCCGAGCATCACTGGCGCGACTGGCTGACGTTTGAGGAGAACCCTCATACCATAGACCCCCCAGAAGGATTTGTTCGGTCTGCAAATAGCTATCCTGTAGGCACAGACTATCCGTATTACTTAGGGTGGTACTTTGCTTTACCAGACCGCTCCGCTCGGATAGAAGAGCGTTTGCGAAACATGGAAAAAGCTACGGTAGACTCCCTCCGTCTTCTTCAAATGGATGTAGAAAACTTTCTCGCTCGGCGTGCCCTTCCTATCCTGTTAGAGTATGTACAAAAACATCCGTCACGATGGATAGATACCTTGCGACAATGGGACTACAAGTTTAGGGCAGAAAGTAGGGCTGCGACGATTTTTCGGCGCTGGTGGAAAGCCTATCATGCGCTCCTCTGGCAGAGCGTACAACCTCGCATGCCGGAATGGGAGGTTTCCTTGAAGCTGACATTGGATGTACATGCAGCACGGGCAGCAGGTAAGCCCTCCCCACACCCTCGCTGGCTAAGCACCGCAGACACGGGAGAGAAAAGCATAGCCCAGCTCATTCGGCAGAGCTGGGAACTAACAGCCCGATGGGCAGATCAAGCTGGCGATACACTCCTCTGGTGGCGCTATCGTGGCACTCAACTACGACATTTGGCACGGTTGCCAGGTTTTGGAAGCGCTCTCCTTCAAGTAGATGGAGATGCTCAGTGCGTAAATGCTATCGGTTCCACGGCAGGTCCTTCGTGGCGGATGGTAGTCAGCCTCAAACCGCCTGTTCAGGGATATGCCATCTATCCAGGCGGGCAATCTGGGAATCCCGGCAGCCATCATTACACAGACTTTTTACCCGACTGGGAAAAAGGCATCCTTCGGCCTCATGCCTTCATTGCAAAGCGTGAGGCTTTCCCTGATAGTCTTATCCTACAGCGCACCATTGCCGTCGGTAAGTAGAAGTTTTCAGATCGTCTGTGGCTTGCCCGGTATCCAAATGGCGCCTTCTTCTCCACTGACACAGAAAGCCAACCCCTGCAAACTCAGCCAGCCGATCCCCCAGCATGCCAGAGCGTCCCATTCATGAATAGAGATGAGAGTTTTCGCAAAGCCCATTGTATGCGCCCACTGTGCGAGAAGGTGAGGAGACTTTTTCCTCCCAACCTTAGCACCCACATAACGATACAAGCTCCAAGGGAAAGTTTCTCGCCACTCTGCATGAGGGCCTTTATTGAGGAGGGCAAGTACGCGTCTATGGAGCGCCTGCATAGAGGGCCATGTAAGAGGAAGTGGCGCTATGCCTATGGCATGAAGCTGTCTATCACAGTCGCGAAAAGCCCCTTTTCCATGCGTCAAAGGCGCGTCTACCCACACGGTCTCTACTAAGGAAAGTTGCGCAAGGATGGCATCATCTTTATATACTGTGAATACTTGCAGGGTCTCCCATGCCTCGCCGAGAGCTATGGCCGAAGGACGATGTTCTGATGCGGCTAAATCTAATCCTGCCCACATAGGTTTTCGCATTTTTTGTGTATTGAGGGGGGGCGCC
>JANWXY010000026.1 GCA_025057135.1 Bacteroidia bacterium
GCAAAGCTGCCAACAGCTCATGACTCATCTTTTCGTTGAAAGCATTATAGCGATCGGGACGATTCAAGGTGATGTAGGCGACGGAGTCCCGCGTCTCGTATAGGATAGTTTCGTACATGTAGCAAAGGTAGGAGAGATAGCAATGACATCAAGTAGTAGTGTCAGTGATGAATAGTCAGTGGTAGATTGGAAAGACTCATTAGAGTGCATAATCTCGGAGGAGTAGATTGGGCTGCAATCAATAATGCAAGTGCCTGGCGATTATCGCCAAGCACCTGCACATTACTCCGATGGACCTTAAGCGATTACTGACGGGTCAAGGATGCAGAACAGGAACCTGTATTTCCCTCATCATCTATGTAAGAATGATTTAGAGTGAGCGTGGTTCCATTTAGACTTCCCTGACCTGATACGGTGATTCCGTCCACCACCTGAGATGGTATAGAAAAGGCATTACTGCTGGTGAGATTTGCAGAATAAGTGATTTCCAGGATATTATCGGTTATCCTTAACTTACCATCTGAACTGCTTTGAATTGTATAAGTGATGTCGTGAGATTCCGGCCCACAGGTTTCTCTACCTCTCCATGTGCCTAAAAACTTAGAGCGTGCATCTATCTCACAGTTCCTACCCTCGTATGGCAGCGAACATATACATTCACCGTCTGAGCACCTCCCAGAGTTACAGTTGACATTCTTGCAGGGATCGGATGCACACTGCGTAAGAGTAAAAATAGCGAGCAGACTCGCTACGGCTACCGTAATTAGTCTGTACATGGTCTTCATACTAATGCAAAGTTACGAAGATTTACTTGATGAAAGCAAATTTTCCAATGGATAGATGACTTGAAGCCCATCTCTGTTGGTACAGCGGAACAGATACTCTCAGACAGGTACTGGGCTTTGACTACACCATCCACATATCTCCATTCGGTGGAGAAATCTCCGCAATCAAGGACGGGAAAAAACTCTTATATAAAACACCAAACTAAGCCAGAACACTACCCGATGCTAATAGCTTCAGACCCAATCTCCCCTCCCTCATTCTCGCCTGCATAAGCCGTTTGCCAATAAGTGGCTTCATACCCTTGGAGGCGCGCCAGATTAGTCATCATCTCCGTGTATCCATGCGTGAAAATCACTTGCTCTACCTCACTATCCCTAAGCGTCTGCATGAGCTGATAGAAGTCTGCATGGTCAGAGAGTACAAATCCACGATCCAACGCTTTCTGTCGCTTGCGCCCACGGATGGTCATCCAGCCTGAGGCTTGCGCCTCCTCGTACGGTTCAAAGCGGGAGAGCCACCGACTCTTCTGAACAGCTGGGGGCGCTATGAGGAGTATCCCTTTTTCCTTTTGCCATTCAGTTGCAGCTTTCCACGGAAGCAGGCGCACCCCAGCGGCTTCATACAACCGATTGATAGGAGCGATACTACTATGTACATACACAGGCCCGATGGCAGGAAGCATCGCTAAAAGTCGCTGCGCCTTGCCTAAGGAGTAGGCGTACAAAACCGCATTTTTGCCCTCGGAAATGCAAGCGGACCACCAATCCGCTATCTCTGCAATGACGGCCTCCGGAGCAGGCCACTGATAAATAGGCATGCCAAATGTACATTCCGAAATAAGCCCATGCGCTCTGACTGGTTCAAATGAGCTGGTCGTAGGATCAGGATGGCGCTTATAGTCCCCCGTGATAACCCAAACTTCACCTTTGTATTCTAAACGAATTTGCCCCGCGCCTCGGATGTGACCTGCTGGATGAAAACTGACCTGAACCTCATTTATAGAACATTTTTCACCCCAAGCCAAGCCTTGTACGGAAATTTCCCCCAAGCGATGCCGCAGAAACGGTACATTTTCCTCAGCAGTCATGTATGCCCCGCAGCCCCACCGAGCATGATCACTGTGAGCATGTGTGATAAGCGCCTTACGAACAGGACGCCATGGGTCTATAAAAAAATCTCCGGGCTCACAATACAATCCATACGCTGTGGGATGAAGCCAAAGCATATACCGCTCTAAACAGATATCCTCAGTTCGTCAGAGAAAAACGAAACTGCACCCCCACCGCTGTGAAGGAAGTAGGAAAGGCATTGGAGAGTACGGGGCGATTGCGCGTATGTTCTACATAAGCCCTGACGGTTAGCTGCGTACTGATACTATAATCTACTGAAGGCTTGATAGTGAATGAACGCGTCCCCCCTATTGACTGGACGAAGGTGGGGTCATCTATTTGGCGGTTTTGATTGACGAGGCTACGATAGGTAATCTCTAACCTGAAAGTAGCGGTATTCCGCAGCTCAAACGTCCGCCCAAATAGAGAGAACGGCTGTAGCAAGCTCTCTCGCCGCCAGTTCCATGTGAAGCTAAACTCAGTATTTCGGCTCTGGTTGAGCTGGAGGGCTCCAACATTCAGAGTAGTCGTACGAGTTCGCCGCATCTCTATGGTAGTGTTCATGCCATTTTTCCATGCTATATTCACTCCGGCGAGTGGGGAAAAGCTCTCCTGCACACTAACCGCACTAATCGCCAATACAGGCTCAAAGTTATACACCGTGAGTCCGGGTAGAGTGTCTGGCGCGCTCTGTATCGGGATAAGAGTTTCTGAAAGTCCATCATCATTTTGGTCTGTGGCCCTTAGATTTAGGATGTAGTTGGCAGTATAAGTACCTCGGTAAGCATGGGTCAAAGTAATAGTGCGAAACCGTTCCTTGAAGAAGTTCAACTGACTAAGCCCTGAGTAGCTCACATTCCAGTTCGGTAGAGGAATTCTCGGAAAAGGATTGAGAACCATCCGATTGGGATTATACGGACCGTAGGCACTCAAAAAAGACAACGTCAGAACATCCTGCTGAGAACCAGTGTAGCCATTCCAGTAGTCGCGCCGAGTAAGCGTCGCATTAGAACCGAGGACACTCTCATAGAAGGGATTAGAAAGGCGCAGGCGAGTAGAGAAGACGTAGCGATATTCCCCTTCCATCTTCTCATAGGCTCGGTCACGCTGCCCGAAAGACAAGAGATGCGCTCCAAGGAAGCTCATACTGAAATTCCCCTGCGCATTCGGATTACTGAAAGTGAAATCCTGGCTTACGCTATCCCATCCAAAAAGTCCCCCTTCGCTAAAGGTCTCGTTTCTCGTGAAGTTCAGGTCTATTCGTAAGTCTTTCACTGGACTGATGCCAGCCCGGATATTGAGCTGGGTACTATTAGACTGTTGGAAAGGCAAAGTAAAGCGCGGGTTGCGCGTGAACCATCCGCGTCGGGCATTTTCCTCAAGCCAGCCTCCCCGAAGGTTCGGCTGCTCTCCAAGGATAAAACCCCATCCCGGCGCTTGACTACTTCGTCCTGTGACGCTATCTCGGTAATCCCAATCCAAACCAAGATTCGCAGGACGCGGAAGAAATCCAGGGAGATTGGTAGTCTGCTGACGATTGTAAGTTACATCTACATTCTGTATGCCAAAGATTATTTTACCGAGCGCACGCCCTATTTGCCGCGTGGCGATGTAGGGGTCATCGCCTTTCTTGCGAGAGGTATCTGCTTGGGAAAATACGTTTCTCTTAGGCGGCGGTGCTAAAAGTTTATCTATGAACTTGACTTTTTTATACAGGCTTGATAACTGAAACTGCCCTGTAAGCTGGATATTTCGGGTATTACCGATGGTATTGCCGAAAGCTTCCTGTCCAAGTGCAGCAGTCATCCACCGATAGTCAGCAGTGTAGTTAATGCTACTGTTTATCCAGTCTGTCCACTTGATTTTGCTGAAGGGCAAGCGGTAAGTAAGAGCGACATTCTGCTGGAAGTTCAGAGTACGACCGAAGTTAATCCGTTGGTAGCGTCCACGTGCAGGGTCTTTTCCGATACTAAAGAAGCTCTCCCACAAGCTATCTCGTTTTTCAGGGGTATTTATGGGACCTTGAGGCTCATCTACCCGAGCTTGGACATTCGCAGTATAGTTGAGACTGAGGCTTGGGGTGAGGTTCCACTGGAGGTTGTACTGCCGATTGAGGAGAAAGTTTTGATAGAAGGTTGGACGAACTTCGGGACCGCCCCCTACGGGACGGAGCTTCTGCTCCTGATATTGACGATTTCCTTCTACGCGCCAGCCCACCTGAGCCGGTAGATAACTTAGGCTAAAATCTTGTAGGAGCTTAGCCTTCACCTTAGCGAAAGGTTTGAGGGGCTTAGTTTGAAAGTTGTATGTGTAAGCGATACTGCCGGTATATTGGCGATTGAAAAGGTATTCAGTCTGAGGATTGCGTGAATAGGTTTCATTGAAGCCGTAGCTGAACAGAAAGTTCTGGATATGCCAGAAGCGCCTTTTAGCCTGAGGATTGAGGTATATTTTACGCACCCCAGCGAATGTGTAGCTGTAAGTACGGGTATAGGAATTGAGGATGCGTTCCAAACTATCTCGCCGATTTTGAGACGCTTGAGCTTCCAGCCGCGTGCGAGTGAGCACATCCGGATCATACGGGCTGTATAGAGGACGGATAAAACTTTCCCCATATGTAAAAAAGGTAGGGACCTCCACTCCGAGCTTCTTAGGCAGGAGGCGATGCAGTTGCAGTCCTCCTGTCAGTGTGTAGCGCTGCTGCCATTCTGTGGAACGCTGACTAACCTTCTGCTCAATGGACCCAAACCATGGCGTACTCATACTGCCCGAGACGGATAGATTGCCAAGGTCAGCCAATCTTAGGTTCATAGTGCCCGAGGCACTCCATCCAGGCCGAGTATTATAGTTCGTGACGCGCAGCTCATTCACCCAGACCTCCACACAAATCGGCCCACGTCCGTCATCTGAGTTGCGTACTCCAATCAAAACGGTCTTGACATTATTGAGCTGGGGAGTACCCTTGACTGAGACGCGATTACCATTGGGCAAAGTATAAGTAAAAACCTGAGTAATGGGAAAACCCTGACGCTGGCGAGCTTCATCGCGCATGACTTTGACAAGATTGAGGTCCTCCAACCGAATGTCTATGTTGTTTGCCCAGATATTTTCTACACTAAGGTCTCCGGGCTGAGATAAACGAAGAGGAACCTCATACTCGTAGTAGTTATCGGAGTAGTCCGTACCGATGCGGATGAAAATCGTGGCATCCCCAGTTTGGGTTATATTTGGCGGGATGGGACTACCTACGAGAGGCTCTGCATGTGCCCATAGCCGCAAGCGTTCATAAAAGCGCAAGTCATAATTGAAAGTGCGGAAAACCCCTCGCCCATCCCCATCTGCTAAATTGCAAACCCGCATGACGAGACTTTGCTCATTCTGGAGAAGCCCAGCCACTGGACTACCCGGAATTGGCTGGCGAAGGATATTCGGGGGAAGCACATAAGGAAAAGGCTGACGAGAACCATTTTCTTCTATGTTCATCGTGCCAGTTTCAAACTTTGTAGGGTCGGCGGAAGGGTCAGGTAGAAGCGTCTCATTACGCTGATTGAGGCTAATCAAAGCCCGACGCCACATCGTAGCTACCAGCTCCAGCTTGCCAAATCGCAGCACCACATCCCTATCAAACCCCGTCAAATACATGCGGATAAAGTCAATCGCTTTGAAGTCTTGAATCCCCCCCACAGGGGTTCCCGTAATCAGAGGAATCCGAAAGAGATACCAACGGGTAGTGATGGTACTGCCATTGGGGAGCTTAACTTCTTGCTCGCGTTTGTCTACGATGTAGTTTCGCCCTACCACTAAATCCTGAGGACGCAGAGAGACCCGATAGGAGAAAAACGCTTCCTGGGTATTCAGAGTACCGTCCAAGTTGATATCCTCTACATCGGGTAGAGCGCTTGCTTGCCGAGTGAAAGGCTCACCAGATTGGGGAATAGGGGAGTTGCCCTCCAAATTAGAAAACCTCTGATAACGCTCTAAAATGCTGGGACTGCTAATATCTCTGAAATGCGCGTAATCATCGCTGGAAGGGTCATTTATCGCCCTTTGAAAAGCATCGGGGGCTAAGACATTCTGGAGCTGATTGAGGTATGCAGAGAAAAAATCTCTTTCCGCCTCACTTCTGAGACCATCTAATCCGACATCTTGAAACTGCCGAGCATTTGGGTCATTATCAAAAGCCAGGGTAGGTATCTGAAGGTTAGGGACGCGCCCCCACGCAGTAGAAGTGAGATTGAGATTGGCAGCATCATCCTGTGCCCGAGTGGGCAGGCCGTGTTCGTATGCGCGACGATTATCTGGCAAAACATCTTCGCTGATCTGCCCGATATTGAAGTAAAGCTCGCCTCCAGGTGCTGAAGGATCATCCAAGAAAGGATCCATGAGCCAAAACTCTATAAACTCATAGTTGGCGGCTTCAAAGTCAGTATTTCCTATCACTCGGCGCATGATACCTGCCCAGTTACGCTCAGGATTTCGGAACGTGCCGTCTGGATTGAGGTCGGAAGCGTTGGCATTGTAGTTGTAAGGCCCACGCTCGCGAGGACGATAGTATAGGTCAAAAGTCGTCAATATGTTGCTACCAGCCGCAATGGTACGATTAGGAAAAACCTCAGCGGGCTCTACCCGGCGAGTATAATGCGTATTTAGAGCAGGGCTCTGGTCATCTAACCCGAAAGTAGAAGGACGATTGTAAAACTCAGGGTCTATAAAGTACCAAGAAAGTGCCGCTCGGGTGAAGTTCGCAGAAAGGGGATTGGGGTCGTTTGGACGCACAGGAGGAGGCACAGAGGCGAGTTTCCAGTAGGTCCACTGCGTAAGGTCTAATACATTCCGCAGCCCTTCAAAGTCATCTATGTAAGCGATACCCCGCTCTTCTCCCGTAACGACTTGACGGGGAATCCCTGGGCGAAGCTGAGCAAACTCTCCTTTGAAGGTTACTTCACTTTCCTCTTTCGTAGAGTAAAAAGGCAGGGCGTTGAGCAAAGCACTGAGAAAGCGCGATCGCTCCTGCAGACTAACATCCGTGCCCCACATGATATTTGCAGCGGGCTCCTCGGAGATAATCACTTTGTTGATGAGTGGGCGCTCATAGAAGCTGAGACCAGTTGCGCCTATTTGAAACTGCTGAGAAGGACGCCATTCTACTCGCGTACCGACCAGAGTCTTCTGATCTATCCCAAAGAGTACATTACTCTCAAAGCGCACCCGTATTTCCTGCCCTGACTGGAGAATGCCCTGATTGAGAATAGTTACCTTCCCAATAGTATAATCCACCTGATAATCCACCCCTTCTGTAAGGGGGGCTCCACCAGCCGTCACGCGTATGCTGCCCGGCTGTATTTGAGGCGTATTGAGATTAATCTCTGCGCCCGTAGAAGATAAAAAGCTGTATTTGAGTTTGAAGCGATTGAGCTGGGGATAGTATTGTATCGCATCTACTTGAGTGAGGCGATATAGCGGATCGTAAGCGTATTTGATGGAATCATTGATAGGGTCAGTGACAAACTGCCTAACTAAGTGCCGACCAAAAGGCTCTAAAACTGGAAATACTACAATCCCCCTATCAGGAAAGACTGTCACTTGCGGGATGAAATCAAAGAAGTTATCCGCTCCCGCTTCCATATTATTGCGTAGGCGGTCCAGACCAGTAACTTGAATCAACGGACGCTCTCGGGTATCCGAAGATGGTAGGTATAAAATATCCCCACTCCCATCGGTAGCTTCATACACTATCTGAAAATCAAATCCCTCCGGACGGATATTGAAAGCGTCCAGCCTATAAACATTTTTCATCATGAGGTCCCAAGCTGGATAGGGTTGATTATTCAAAGTTGGACGGATAGCTTGGGGCTTGAGCATCTTCAAGAAGAGCACATTACTGTTTTGAGCATCGGCTGGCTGGTCAATACTAAATTCACCTACCCGATAGACCGTATTATCACCAGCGAGAGTGTATTCGTAGGCAACGAAGACAGCGTCATTAGGCTGAAGAGATATATTTAGGCTAATGTAGCCGAGCTGGCGATGAACGAAATACTCATTTTCACTGAGACGACGCATATTTTCCACCAGCTCAAAGTCTTGGCCGTTCACTAGACCTTCCTGAGATAGATAGAAGATTACCGAGTCTCTCGAGCGAGCACTGGGATAGCGAAGGGCTCTAGCATAGACTTCGTTGGCTGTATTATCCGGATTTGCACCGCTGACCGCTATACCAGGATTGAACAAACGCCCCCCACGACTTGGGAGATTTTCTCCTAAATCCACTAATCCTACGACGTTACGGGTATTCTGAGCGACAGCGTTTGCTCGGTTAGTTACCCAGACTTCTATGCGCGTGATATTGATGGGAGAGCTCACTACGGGTAGCGTGGAGAGAGACTGCTCGTAGATAGAACGAAAAAAGTGATTGAGGAAAAAATGCCGATTGAAGTCATAGTCGCTGCACTTTTTGACCCGCTCTTGACGCTGTCCACCCGCACGGACGACCACCTCCTGACTCTTACTGCGCTGCTGCGAGGCTAAGGCTGTGACAAAGACAGACCCAAACTGCATCCGCGTTTTGATACCCCATAAGTTTTGCCCGCCTGTAATCAAAGTCCCCCCCAGCGGTAAGCCTACATTTCCCGCTTCTATGCTTTTGATGATGTCATCTTCATAGCCCTGATACTCTATTTTGAACTGATTTTCAAAGTTGAAGCTGGTCTGAGTATCCCAGTTGAGGCGCAGTTTCAACTTCTCGCCGATATTTCCGACGACGTTCATTTGGATTTGCTGATTAAAAGCGAGATTTGTATTACGCTGCTGACGAATAGTAAGAGCGGGATTGCGCATGCGATTACTGCGTAAGGAAAGGTCTAAGAGCACATTGATATTAGGACGAATATCTACCCTACCGCTCCCAAAAATGTCTTTGAAAAGCTCACTATTGACATTGATAGGGGGAATAAGTCCAGAAATTGCCTGAGAAGGCTGAGTCGTAGGCCGTCCCGATGACGAGGCACCGAGTTGCGCTTCCCGACTGCGCCGATCTAAATACTGACGAGTGAATCTATTTCTCTGCAATCGTTCATATTCCTCTCGGGTTATGTAGGATGGCGGACGAATATCACGCCCACCAATACGCTCACGGACCCAATAGCCTCTGCCGTCAGGTGTCAGTTCGTAAATCACCTCATAACCACTCGGGAGAGGTAGCATCCACGGTGGCGGTGGTGTGTGCCGACTGGTAGCATCTGCGGGAGAGTCATGAAACCTATACCGTGTAGTATCTCTAAGCTGCCCCCAGGCTACATCCGAGAGCACACACAGACAAAGCCCCCAACCTGCGAAGCGTACGAATGGCGACAGCGGCACAAATATAGACAGCCGCAGCTAAGTTAGCGCCTCAGATATTACAGCTCAATACACATGATTATCCACACGCGTCGCGGGACAGGACCCTGTACGAAACCACACAGACCGACTTCCAGCTCTACCCGACGCACAAGCCTCTAAAAGCATAGCGGCTCCGATAACCATAAGGGCTATCAATCCAGTCAAACGAGTTTTTCGCATACAGCAAAAATACGCTTTCTCTACGATATGAGTTGCAAGGACAGGGTACATAAACCTTACGACGCTTTTTAGACACTCCCCTGTAAGCACATCCGACCATGAGTAGCCCCATGATCAACATCATCCCAAGGCGCATTCAGCAAATATGATACATTCTCTGCTATTGAGATTTGTCACAGGAATAGGTGTATTTTGTAACTTTGTAGCGTGAAACGACGCCTTCTCCTGAAAATAATGTTCATCGTCACTATTCCTTCGCTCATGACCTGCAAGCGAGAGAAAAAGGATGGAAATGATGAACTGGGACATGCGCTGGTCACGACCATAGAAGTTACGCTTATTCAGAATCGTGATACGATTCGGGGGCGATATAAAGACCCTGATGGGCCGGGGGGGCGTCGGCCGACTATTGACACGCTGCGTCCAAAAGCAGAGAGCACTTATACTTACATTTTGCAGATTTTAGATGAGAGCGGCAATCCCACTCAAAACCTCACCGACATTATATTTGCCCAGCAAAAAAATACACATAGAATGTACTTTTTCCCAGAGCCTGATACTCTCGCTTCCATCCAACCAACCGACGCAGACGACTTCGGACGACCGGTAGGAGGAAAAGGTATCTGGCGACAGGGGCCCGCCAGTGTCTCCGAAGGTACAGTGCGATTCGTACTTCGGCACTATCTGAACTCAGGGGAAAAAGAGTTCGGATTGGAACGCGGAAGTACTGATATAGACATCAAGCTACCCATCCGCATCCGAAACTGATATGAAGCCAAAGCTAAGAAAACGACTTCAATCAGAAGGCCTGCGTTGTACGCATCCGCGCCGATGCATATTAAGCGCTTTAGAGCACGGCCCGAAAACTCATGCAGAACTTCTAAAAGAGACACAACTGGACCGCGTAACTGTCTATCGCAATCTTATCGCACTCCAACGGGCAGGAATAGTTTATCGGGTCTATCTACCCGGACATGACCCGGTATACGTCTTGTGCGAAGCAGAAGTGCCTACACACGCGCATTTTTTCTGCCAGAAGTGCCGAAAGGGCATATGTCTGCCCCCTGATACTGTGCATGTAGCTGCCCCTTGGGCTACTTATACAGAACGCATATTTTTATTAGGAGAGTGCATGGGTTGCCGCCAGGACATCGGCAACTAAAAATATACTACCTGTGACGAGGATATTTTGACAGGCTACTGATGCAGCCTTCAAGGCTTCTTCTGGTCGGGCAAAGGCTTTTCCTTTATATCCCAGAGGTTCAGCTATTTGCCTAAGCCTGTCAGGAGAGCAGGCGCGTGGATTCGGTGCAGCGGTAAAAAACACGGGCCCCGTCCATCCTCCCAATGCCTCCAGAGCTCGGGGTATATCTTTATCTTGGGAGAATCCTATGATTAGCCCTTCCATCGGGACGGGGGCGCTCTCCACGAGACGCCTAACTGCGGCTAACCCCTGAGGATTATGAGCGACATCCAGTAGGAGGGTATGTTTATTCTGCAAAAGCCACTGACCTCTCCCATATAGCAAGCCAAACTTAGATACAGAAGCGATGCCCTCTCGGAGGCCCTCTTCGGTGATTCGCCACCCCATCCTACGAAGCTGCTCTACTGCGGTGAGTACGGTCGCAAGATTGACCGACTGATAATCTCCTGTCAAGTCAGAGAGGTAGTTTTTCCCACTCTGCTTGTCCGTGAAAATGCGATGGTAGGTATGCTCCTGACGCACCCACTCCCCTGCTGTCAAGTGATACTCTGCCTGTATCAAGGGGGCGTTCTGCTGCTCAGCGATTTGGGCTATAACTTGAAAGGCTTCGGGATAATCCTGGCTGGAAACTATTACTGGACGACCAGATTTGATGATACCCCCTTTCTGGCGCGCAATGTCCTCTATTGTGGGGCCCAGTATTTCCACATGATCCCAGCTAATAGGCGTAATGACCGCAATGAGTGGAGATACGATGTTTGTGGCGTCCCAAAGCCCACCCAATCCCACCTCCACAATAGCTATATCTACCTCAGCCTCGGCAAAGTAGGCTAAGCTCATTCCAACTGTCACCTCAAAGAAGCTAAGCCGAAGCTGCTCTATGGTACCTTTCCACCGAGAAAGAAAAGCATCCACCCATTCAGCTGGGGGCTCTTGGCCGTTTACTCGCATGCGTTCGGTGAAGCGCCATAGATGGGGAGAAGTATGAAGTCCCACCCTATACCCCGCTGCCTGCAATATCGCTGCTAAATACGCCGACGTAGAGCCTTTTCCATTTGTGCCGGCGATATGTATGATAGGATACTTCTGGTGCGGATGACCCAGAAGCATATCCCACCGACGAATAAAGTCCAAAGTCGGGTGAAGAGCCTTACGCTGACCGCGCTCATATGTTTGCAGCCTTGCATACAACCAGGCTTCCCAGCTTTCTATCGTCATACAAGAGCGAAAGTACGGTCTGAAGGATTTGAGCTACTTTTGCGTAGATGAACCTTTATCTGAACGACCCTCGTCGCGCCGCTCTGTGGGAAAAGCATCAAGCTCGCTTGCAAGAAGCCCTGCAAGCTTGGCATCAGCGCACCTATTGGTATGCTTACCCTGAGGACCCGAAAGCGTATGGAGAAAATGCGCCGAGTCAGGGAGAAGCTGCCTTCAAAGCTCAGCTGGGACGCCCTTTTGACCGGCTTCGTCAGCCAGCCGAGCGCTGGCTGACTTCCGATGAAGTCTCTCCCTACACTCGGGAGCCATTGGGAATAGCTTATCCCCAAGTCAGCACCGCAGAAGCCCTATTTCGCGCCCAAGAAGCTCTATCTCAATGGCGTTGGGTGCCTTATACGGAACGGCTCGGTGTCTTAATGGAGTCTGTGGAAAGGTTTAGCCAGCACTTCTTTGAGGTGGGCCATGCGACAATGCACACCACAGGACAGGCGTGGATGATGGCATTTCAGGCTTCTGGTCCTCACGCAGCAGACCGCGCTGTGGAGGCTCTGGCGGTTGCCTATCAGGAACTTAGCCACATTCCACCGCAGGCCCGATGGGTTCGTGATTTTGGTAAAGTTCAGGCGGTAGTTGAGAAATATTTTATTCCTCAGCCTGAGGGGCTCTCATTACACATCGGTGTATCAACCTTTCCTGTGTGGAATGTACTACCGGGACTTTATGCCAGCTTAGCGGTAGGAAGCCCTGTATTGATGAAACCGCATCCCCGAGCCATCTATCCCATAGCCATAGTAGTGAGCCTACTGCAGGCAGTTTTTGAGGAATATGGGCTTTCTCCCTTCATAGTTCAGCTTCTCCCAGACACTTCGGCAGAGCCTATCACAAAGCAGCTTGCCGAGCACCCGCTGATTAGGATTATTGATTACACTGGGAGCACAGAGTTTGGAGAATACATAGAACGGCTACCAGGGAAAATTACCTTTCTGGAAAAAGCTGGTGTAAATGGTGTGCTGATTGAAAGTGTGGAGGACATAGAAATAGTGGCTAAAAACTTAGCATTTTCAGCGAGCCTATACAGCGGTCAAATGTGCACCGCTCCCCAGAATGTGTATATCCCCCAGGAAGGAGTAAAAACGCCACAAGGCAATCTATCCTACGAGGAAGTCGTCGCTGCGCTTACAAAGGCTGTGGAGGATTTAGTCTCCCATCCAAAAGCGGCTCCTGCCATTTTAGGAGCTCTACAGCATGACACCGTCGCAGAGCGCATAGCTAGCTTAGCTTCTTCTGCTCCCACTGTACGGCGCAGCCCTCACCCCTATACTCATCCTCAATATGCTACTGCTCGTACCCTCACCCCCATCTTAGCCGAAAGTCCCATACCCGACGAAGCCTTTACTAAGGTGGAGCATTTCGGTCCGCGCCTTTTATTTATCGCAGTGGAAAGTGCTCGTCGTGGGTTAGAGATTCTATATCAGCTTGCCCGAGAAAAGGGTATGCTGTCCTGCGCGATTTATACCACTGACCCAGAATTCAAGCTTCAAGCCACTCGCCTGCTCAGTGAAGCTGCTGTACCCCTGAGCTTCAACTTCCGAGGGCAAGTATTTATCAATCAAAGTGTAGCCTTTTCGGACTTTCATGGAACAGGTGGCAATCCCGCAGGGAATGCTTCTTTCACTGACGTCAGCTTCATTGTCAAACGCTTCCGCTGGATAGGTATCCGAGATTGCCAACAAGGGTAGATTGTAGAGCCTCCGACGGATTGTAGTATCTTTGCGCTCCATGGCAGTCAAGCTCAGGCTACGAAGAGATGGACGGAGGCATTATGCGTTTTTTCATCTCGTTGCTTCGGATAGTCGATCCCCACGGGATGGACGATTTATAGAACAGCTGGGGTATTACAATCCAAATACTGATCCCGCCGAAATCCGCTTCAACCATGAGCGTGTGCTGTTCTGGCTCCAGAATGGTGCACAACCCACAGAGACAGTACGCTCGCTGCTTTCACGTGAGGGGATTCTGCTCAAGCTCCACCTTCTGCGAAAAGGGAAAACGGCAGAAGAGATAGAAGCCGCTTATCAAGCGTGGAAGGCTCAGAAAGCGAATAAAGCGAGAAGTAAATAATAAACCGCTGTGCCTTTCAGCTACCCTCTCTGAATAGATGTCTGCCTCGCCGCTATCTTTGGCGGAGGTTTTTGTGTGGGGTAGAGTTGTAAAGGCTCATGGTTTGCGAGGACATCTGATTGCTGAAAGCTTTTCCGAAGCGCCTGATAAATACGACATCAGCGCCTTCTGGATAAAGCAGGGGGATAGCCTCATACCTCAAAGCGTAGAATATATTCATAGTTATGAAACCTCTGATAAAAATAAGCCGCTTCGCTGGTGGCGATTGCGATTCTCGGGGATGCGCAGCCGAACCGAAGCGGAAAATTGGATAGGTGTCATTCTTTACCTGCCGCGCAGTTACCTGCCGCCGCTGACTGGGAATAGTTTTTATTATATAGAGGCTGAAAATGCTCTGGTGGTAGATGAAAAAGGCCTTATTAGAGGTAGATTGGCGGAGATATACCCTGGAAATGCTTATGATTTTTTCATTGTAGAAAACGGCGCAGGTGAGGTATTTTGGATTCCTGCGCCGTTTGTGAAAGGTCTGGATAGAGGGACGCAGCCGCCGACACTGATGGTAGAGGGGCCTGAGGGTTTGTGGGACCCTACGCTGGCACAGG
>JANWXY010000030.1 GCA_025057135.1 Bacteroidia bacterium
GCTGTAGCGCCGCTGCTTCTGGTAGAGGCGGGCTAAGTTGTAAAGGGAATGGGCGTAGTACTCGGGATGCTCGGTGCCCAGCACCCGCGCTTGTATCGCCTTCGCCTCCAAGTGTAGCCCCTCCGCCTCCCCATACCGCCCCTGATCCACATACACAACCGCCAAGTTATTCAGCGTGCGGGCATACTCGGGATGCTCGGTGCCCAGCACCCGCGCTTGTATCGCCTTCGCCTCCAAATATAGCCCCTCCGCCTCCCCATACCGACCTTGAGCCCAATACACATTCGCCAAGTTATGCAGCGTGCTGGCATAATCGGGATGCTCGGTGCCCAGCACCTTCGCCCGTATCGCCTTCACCTCCAAGTATAGCGCCTCCGCCTCCCCATACCGCCCCTGAGCCCAATACACAACCGCCAAGTTATTCAGCGTGCGGGCATAGTCGGGATGCTCTGGGCCCAGCACCCTCGCCCGTATCGCCTTTGCCTCCAAGTGTAGTGCCTCCGCCTCCCCATACCGACCTTGAGCATAATACACATTCGCCAAGTTATGCAGCGTGAGGGCATAGTCGGGATGCTCCGTCAGTCCCAGCCCCTCCAGCACCCGAGCCCCTCGCCGATAGCGCTCCACCGCTTCCTCGTACTCCCCCTGATCATGCGCTACGAGCCCCCAGCGCCTCCACAGCCCCGCATACAGAAGGCTCGGCTGCCCACCTACCCCCTCCACTAGCCCAATAGCCCGCTGTAAGGCCACCTCCGCCTCCGCATACGCCCGACGCTGACGATAGTACAGTCCTTTCCACCCCAGCAGCTCCGCATAGCAAAGCGTATCTCGTAGCCGCAGCGCCAGCGTCTCTGCAGGGGCTACCCAGCGAAGGGCTTCGGTGGGTTTATTCACCCCGCCCCATGCCTCAGCCCCTCTGAGATACACCCGCAGTCTCAGCGTATCCGCCATCGCCTCCGTCCGCAAAAGCGAGTCATACAGCCCAAGCGCCGCCGCATATCGCCCCTGTTTGAGAAGGCTGTCGGCTATATGGAGAAGCGGCTGGGCCGAAAGCACCGCCAAAAATAAAGTAAATGTCCAGCCCTTCACAGGTCAAAGGTAAAAAGGTTATTTTTGCTCAAATGCGGGGCATACTGCTTCTTCTGGTGGTGCAGACTTGGGCGCAGGAGCCAGCTAACCAGCCTGTGCCTTACACGCTAGCTGATAGAGATAGGCTGATACGGCTCGAAACTGAGCTCATCGCCTTCAAAGAGCAATATCGGCAAGAAATGGCCATCTTAAGAGGAGAAATAAGTGAGCTACGCTCTCAGCTTGCCCACATGGAGAGCCGAAGCGATATGCAGTTCTACTCGCTTTTAACGATTCTGGTGGGGTTTATAGCATTTCTCCTGTGGGATAGGCGGAAAGCCTTAGCCCCTATAGAGGGTAAGGTCGCAGAGCTCCAAAAAGACTCTGATAAGCTCACCCGCCTGGTTCAATCGCTGCGAGAGTACGCCCGTACCCATCCCGACCTCGCAGAGATACTGCGGCGGTATGAGCTGGTGTAGATAGATGAAAATGTGCCAGACAAGCTAATTCTTTCTGGCACACAAAAGCTAAGTAAAATGCATGTACTGATTTCGCAGATAACCCTGAGCAAACTCCTCTCCTGAGATAGGTTTTTTGCCTTCTAACTGAAGGCTGAGGATTTGGAGGGGGGCATTCTGACAGGCTACCACAGTCGTTTTATCCTCCTGCCATATTGTGCCTGGAAGATGAGTGACTCGGCGGGAAGGGAGCCTCTGGACTTTGAGGACATGCACACGCTTGCCTTGGAAGGTAGTCCATGCTCGCGGTTCTGGGGATAGGGCTCGGATAAAGTTATACACTTCCTCTGCGGGTCTATTCCAACTGATGCGAGTATTTTCTGTGGAGAGCTTGGGGGCGTAAGGTGCATCAGGGATATTGGGCTGAGGTGTCGGCTCTATTTTTTGCGTAGCCAAGCCTTCTATGGCTTCTATAAGAAGGTCTGCCCCAATTTGGGAAAGGAAACGAGTAAGTTCTCCGGCATCCCATTCCTCGGGCAGAGGAAAGGAGCGCTGGAGAACAATCTCTCCTGTGTCTACTCCCTCTCGAATGCGAAAGATGGTTATCCCAGTCACCTTTTCCCCAGCCATAATGCTCCAAGGAATAGGGGCTGGCCCTCGATAGGCAGGTAATAAGGAGGGATGAATGTTTAGAGCTCCAAAGGGAGGCAGTTCCCATATAGAGCGGGGGAGGATGCGATAGGCTACTACGACAAAAACATGGGCTTCCAGAGCCCGCAAGCGTTCTGGGAGAGAAGGCTCCTTTAAGCTCTCTACTTCCCAAATCGGTAAGTTGAGGCGCAGAGCTTCTTCTTTGATAGGGGTGGGGCGTAGCTGATGTCCCCGTCCTGCAGGCTTATCGGGGTTAGTGATGACTGCCATCAGCTTGTGGGGGGAATGAATTAGCCGTCGCAAAGCAGGGATTCCAAATGCTCCATTTCCGAAAAAAACGACTCGCATTAGACGACTACATTGATGATTTTGCCAGGGACGATCACGATGCGGCGTATATCTTTTCCGTTAGTGTATTTTGACAGCCGTTCGTCTTGACGCACGAGGGGTTCTATCTGTTCGGCGCTCCACTCAGCAGGAACGCGCAAGTGAAGCCTTAGCTTGCCATTTACTGAGACGGGGTATTCTATCTCTTGTTGAGTGAGATACTCGGGGAGCCATTCAGGCCATGGAGCTTCCCAGAGGGGCTGTGTTTCTCCGGCTCGTTCCCATAGCTCATGGGCGATATGAGGCGCAAAAGGTTCCAATAATATGAGTGCGGGGAGCCATATGGATTTTTTGCGGCAGCCCAAACGCTGCATTTCATTCAAGAATATCATGAAGTGGGACACACAAGTATTCAAACTAAGGCGTTCTATATCTTCGGAGACTCGTTTGATGAGGGTGTGAAGGTGGCGAAGTTCCTCAGCAGAGGGGCCCTCCTCCACGAGCAAAATGTCATTACCTTCGGTATCTTCTCGTCCGGTCAGGAATCGCCATAGCTTTCGCACAAACTGATATGTCCCTTGTATGCCTCGGGGGTCCCACGGTTTGGTTTGAGTCAAAGGCCCGAGAAACATCTCATACAACCGAAAAGCATCTGCACCATACCGCTCACATAATTCATCGGGCGTGATAACATTGTGAAAGGACTTTGACATTTTCTCAATCAGCGGTTCGCCGTGAAACTCCCCCGCGGCATTAGTTTCAAAGTGGTCATGAGCATATTCTGGCATCCAGCGCCTGAAGCCTTCTATATCTACTCGGGTGTCATCTGTCAGAGAAAGGTCCACTCGGATGGGCAAGTATTGACTTTTATCGGTAATCAAGTCAGCTGAGGTAAAGACAGGAGCGTCTTTTCTGCGATAGATTAGGATAGAGCGTCCTAAAATCATCCCTTGATTGACGAGCTTTGTGAAAGGCTCTTTCACAGGGCAAACGCCGATATCGTACAAGAAGTGCGTCCAGAATCGCGCATACAGCAAGTGACCTACGGCATGTTCCGAACCGCCTACATATAAATCTACTGGAAGCCAGTATTGGAGCTTTTCTCTGTCTGCGAGGGATTGGGCGTTATGAGGGTCACAGTAACGAAGAAAATACCAACTCGAGCCTGCCCAGCCGGGCATTGTGTCTGTCTCGCGCTGACTGCCATCGGGGAGCTGAACCCACGAAGATAAGCGTGCCAGAGGGGACTGTGCTTCTCCTGTGGGCTCATAACGCTCTATGGGGGGAAGTTCTACGGGAAGGTTTTCCTCTGGATATGGCACATCCCCTTTCCATCGGATAGGAAAAGGTTCCCCCCAGTAGCGCTGACGAGAAAAAACGGCGTCTCTTAGGCGATATTGTGTAGCAGGTGCGCCTTTCCCATCTACCTGTAGCTGCCGACGAATGGTCTGAATAGCTTCCTCCACAGACAGCCCCGTAAGAAATCCAGAGTCTTTTAGGCGACCTTCTCGGGCTTCATATGCCTGATTTTCTGCGGAGATACCGTCTATGATAGAGCGGATAGGGAGTCCGAAGTGCTTTGCGAAAGCCCAGTCTCGGGCATCATGCGCGGGTACAGCCATAATAGCTCCCGTTCCATAGCCCATAAGTACATAGTCGCTGATGTAAATGGGTAGCTTTTCGGCTGTATAGGGGTGGATGGCATAAGTGCCTAAAAACACCCCCGTCGGCGTACCACCTCCGACAAGGCGCTCTCTCTCCAAGCGATTTTTTGCCCAGTCCCGATAGGTAGAAACGCTGGGGCGTTCCGCAGGCGCTGTGAGTTTATCCACCAGAGGATGCTCAGGAGCTAATACCAGAAATGTCGCTCCCCATAAAGTGTCTGGACGCGTGGAAAAAACTCTAATCAGAAGCTTTTCCCCCTCGGGAGATTCTGCGGAAAAGTCTATGAAAGCGCCTTCAGAGCGTCCTATCCAGTTGCGCTGCTGCTCTTTGATGGCAGGGGACCAATCCAACCCTTCCAAATGCTCTAATAGCCTATCCGCATATGCAGTGATCCGAAGGAACCATTGACGCAGAGGTATGCGATACACGGGATGACCGCCCCTTTCGGAGAGGCCGTCCTTGACTTCTTCGTTAGCGAGTACGGTACCCAAGGCAGGACACCAATTTACCACGGCTTCCTGTGTATAGGCTAATCGGTAGTACATCAGGATGCGTTGGCGCTCAGCTTCATCCCAGCTTTTCCATTCATCAGCCGAAAAGTGTCCATCATAAGTGCTTGCAGCTTGTACAGACCGATTGCCCTGAGTCTCAAAGATTTTGATTAGTTCTGTAATAGGACGGGCTTTCTGCGCTTCTTTATCATACCAGTGGGAAAAAAGCTGCAGGAATATCCATTGTGTCCATTTATAGTAAGAAGGTTCGCTGGTACGCACTGCCCGAGACCAGGCATATCCCAAGCCTATCCGCTTGAGCTGCTCGGTGTAGCGCTGAATGTTTTTCTCCGTAGTAATAGCTGGATGTATGCCGGTGCGGAGGGCGTACTGCTCCGCTGGCAAGCCGAAAGAATCAAATCCCATCGGATGTAAGACAGCATAGCCTCGGTGGCGTTTATACCTCGCAATGATGTCGGTGGCGATATAACCCAGTGGATGCCCTACATGTAGCCCTGCCCCAGAGGGATACGGAAACATATCTAATACATAATACTTAGGTTTTTGAGGAAAATCTCCCACTTCATAAGCGCCAACAGCCTCCCAGTGAGCCTGCCATTTACGGTCTATGGAAGCAAAGGACATGGCAGGCGAAAATACAAACCTTTGGGTGAGTTCGTGATTTGAACTACACTGTGGGGAAATCGTATATTGCTCTGTGCATCATTTAGGGCATATATTTCTGGCGGAGTCTCCGCCGGGGTTTCGGTTTGGGGCATTTATTGCAGATGGGGTACGGGCTCGTAGGTTTGATGAACTTCCGCCCGAGGTGCAGATGGGTGTGCGCTTTCACAGATGGGTAGATTGGCAGACAGATAAACATCCGGCATTTTTGGATGCGAGGCGGATTTTGCGGTCAGTCGCAGGTAGATATGCGGGACTAATAGTAGATTTATGGTTAGATGTAGCTTTGGGGGAAAACTGGACCGAGTTTTGCGATGAGCCGATAGATGAATTTGAAGAACGCTTTCGTCGCGAGACTTTGAAGCCATATTATTCTTGGGCTCCGCCGAGCTGGAAAGCCTTTATGGAGAGTATAAACACAGAGCGCCTGCTCTTGCGCTTCGGGCACAGCGCGGGCATGCTATCACATATGGAGAGGTTTATCTTACGACGTGGTCTCCCATTGGATAGTGCCCTCGTACGACGGGCTATCCAGCAGCACGAGGAGCAGTTGTCTATACTGCTGGTCAAATTCTGGCGAGAGGCCGTGGCTTGGCGAGCCACAGCCAGTACCTTCACCTCAAAACTCTAACTTTGCTAATATCTATGATGCCCCCGACTAACGGACTACCTAAAAACATCTTCAATAAGACTCGGGATATTCGGGAAAAACGCGCCACAGATACCTGGCAGATATTCCGTATCATGGCTGAATTCGTGGATGGATTTGAAACGCTGGCTCGTATAGGCCCCTGTGTGTCTATTTTTGGTTCGGCCCGGAGTCAGCCCGGGAGTGCTCATTATGAGTTAGGTGTGGAGGTAGCGAAAGCCCTCGTAGAAAATGGGTATGGCATCATTACAGGCGGCGGACCAGGAGTCATGGAAGCGGCTAATAAAGGCGCGAAGCTCTTGGGTGGGCATTCGGTCGGACTAAACATCGTTCTACCTTTTGAGCAGCACCCTAATCCCTATGTAGATGAGAACCTCCTGATACACTTTGACTACTTTTTTGTGCGAAAGGTTATGTTCGTCAAGTATGCCCAGGCATTTGTGGTCTTGCCAGGGGGGTTTGGCACGATGGATGAGCTTTTTGAAGCGCTTACGCTTATCCAGACCCGTAAGATAGAGCGTTTCCCTGTCGTAATGGTAGGGACTAAGTACTGGGGCGGCATGGTAGAGTGGCTCAGATCAGTCGTGCTGGAAGAGTGGGGATACATTTCTGCGGAGGATATGTTTCTTTTCTCACTGGTAGATACGCCTCAAGAAGTTGTGGATACCATAAATAGCTTTTACAGGCAGCGGATTGAGCAGCTGCAACTCGGCTGAGAATGCTTTTATATCCCCTGCGATGGCTTTTTAGGCGGATTTTGGGGTGGGTGCTGACGATTGTTTTCGTAACGGTAGGCGCTTTATGGATTCTGCGTTGGGTACCAGTGCCACCAGTGGGGGTTATAGTAGGTTTTTTTTCGGGGAAAGTGCCTCAATGGGGATGGTTTGGAGATAGTCCTGTACGGGAGCGATTTATTTATGTCATCCGAAAGTTAGAAGAGCCGGGTGCAGGTCTGCGTCGTCGCCTTCCGCCCCTTTCTCAGAGAGTAGCTGAGCTGCTTTTTTACCCCCATAATGCTCCTAAGTGGGGTAGCGGTCTCCTTGGCATGCTAATCCGGGCTCTATGGGGAGAGGAGCGAATCATCGTGTTTTATCTCAACTCCATTCGGTATGGTTCAGATATTTACGGGGTAAAAGCAGCTGCGCACGCTTTTTTTCACAAAGACATAGAAAGTCTCACACCCTCAGAGTCTGCGGAGCTTATTTTGCGCAAGGAAGGGTTGGCAATCAGAAGAGATTTGTCTGGGCCACTTTTGCGAGAGCGTGACAAGTTAGAAAAATTATTTATTTCAGGGGCAACCAATGCGTCGCAAACGCAGTAAAAGTGCCAAAAAGCTGCACAAGCTATCGTCTTTCCCCTGGCTGCAAAGCAAGCGGTTTAGAGTTATCTTGGCGGTTGGGCTCATAAGTACCATTCTTCTTCTATCAGCCCAGTTTGTTGCTTCGGTAGAGGTGAAGGAGCCTATGACGCTCTACATCCCGATAGACCCTAAGGCCCGAGAAGAGCAGAGCAAGCAGGTGTCTATGATTTTTCCGAGCTATACCCTCTGGCATTGGCTTGTGCGTTATGGCGGGCTTCGGGCGGGTAGGTATGAAATTCAGGTGGGGGAAAGGGCTTTCGTCGTATGGCGTCGGCTACGGAATGGCCTGCAATCTCCTGTGCGGGTATATCTGCGTCCGCAGCGCAGCCCAGAGCGTTTAGCGAAGTTTCTCGGGGAGGTACTCGCGTATGATTCTGCCACTTGGGCTGCGAGTTTTGCTTCGTATCCGTGGGAGAGTATTGGCCTTACGAGGTATAACTGGATAGGGATTTTTTTGCCAGATGTGTATGAGCTATACTGGACCACTCCGCCGGAGCGGCTTATTCAGCGGGTCTACGAGGTGTATAGTCGGTTCTGGACTGAGGAGCGCCGTAGAAAAGCAGAGTCTATTGGCTTCACCCCGATAGAGGTGGTTACTTTGGCTTCTATCGTGGAGTATGAGACCTATCGGAATAGTGAAAAACCCCTTATTGCAGGCGTATATCTCAATCGTCTGCGTCTCGGCATGCCTCTACAAGCGGACCCAACGGTGATTTTTGCTACTCGGCAGTTTGATGCTAACCGAGTGACGGCGCGAATGCTGGAAGTGGATTCCCCTTACAATACCTACAAGCGGCGAGGGTTACCCCCAGGTCCCATAGGTATGCCTTCCATAGAGAGTATAGAAGCCGTCCTAAACTATACGCCGAGTGAGTATTTATTCTTTTGTGCGCGTCCTGACGGGTCTGGATATCATGATTTCTCTAAGAGCTATCCCGAGCATCTCATCAAAGCCAAAGCCTATCAGAAAGCCCTCAACCGATGGCTCGCTCAGAAGAGATAAAGCCTTTGCTCTGGCAGACTCCGCACGAGGTTCGTCTGCGTGTTCGCTATGCGGAGACTGACCAAATGGGGGTAGTGTATTATGCCCATTATGCTGTGTATTGTGAGGTGGCTCGTACAGAATGGCTACGCCGTTTGGGTCTGACGTATGCAGAGATGGAGGCTGAAATGGGCGTGATGTTACCTGTTCGGCGATTCAGCATTACGTATCATCGCCCTGCGCGCTATGATGATGAGCTGCGGATAGAGTCGTGGCTTTCAGAGCCTCCTGCCACTCGTTTGCACTTTCAGCATCGGATATATCGGTCGGAGGAGCTGCTCGCAGAAGCCGAGGTACTGCTGATTTTTGTAGATAAAAAAACTTGGCGTCCCTGCCGTCCGCCACAAGCATTTTATGAAGCATTGGCTGAGGCGAACCTTCGCTAAGGTGACGATGCTTCAATTCCCGGGGTTTCGTGGGGTCCGCTTAGGGACCGTTATTGTGCTTTTTTGGCGAAATGTCACCCATCCCAGCTTCACTTTGCGAGGCAGTGCTATGGCTTTCAGCTTCTTCTTTGCGTTATTTCCAGGGCTCTTGTTTGCGCTTTCGTGGCTTAGTTACTTGCCTTTTGAGCGATTTGATGCCCTTCTACAATATCGGCTCGGCGAAGTTTTGCCCCCTCCTGTCTATCAGCTCGTGCACGACATTGTTTTTCAAGAACTGTACGGGCGTAAAAACTGGACGCTCCTCTCAACATCGCTTTTTCTGGCGATGTATTCATTGTGGCAGGGTATGCTTACGATGCTTCGGGCATTCCTTCATGATGATATGCCCAAGCCACCTTTTTGGGTGTTATGGATTCGGGCTCTATGGCTGGTGGGGTTTTTACTTCTGCTCGTGATAGCCAATCTGACTTTCTCTTTTCTCCAGGACAGACACCTCTCAGCGATGCTCTCTGCGATTCTTCATTCGCCTGTGGGGCCTGGAGTAGAGGTGCTTTTGGGAATACTCAAGTTTATCACACTTTTTCTGATTGTGAGTGGTGTCGTGGAAGTGATGTATCGAGCCGGTATGCCTCGTCGCAGCTTACCCTACATAATCTCGCCGGGGGCGTTTATCGCTACGTTTCTGTTGGGAGCCGCCATGAAGCTCCTATCATGGTATTTTCTGGCTGTGGCTAATTTCAGCCGCTTCTATGGAAGCATAGCCGCTGTGATTGCCCTTATGGTATGGTTCTACTGGTTATCCATCGTACTGCTGGTGGGCTTTGAGATAAACTACAGCCTGTACCGCTCCATTTTGAGGACAAGAGATACCTTCTGAATCGTTTATGTTTGTCGTATGCCGACCATCTACATAGATGGGCGCCCGTATGAGTACGAGCAGCCTGGTAAACTCCTGCAATACTGCTTAGACCATGGTATAGAGATACCTTATTTCTGCTATCACCCCGCGATGAGCATTCCGGCGAACTGCCGTATGTGCCTGATAGAAACGGGCCTGCCCCTCAAAGACCGTCAAACAGGGGAGTATGTGCGCGAGCCTGATGGTTCCCTTAAGATTAGCTGGGGACCCAAGCCAACGCCGGCTTGTACCACCGACCTTGTACCTGACCTCCATGTGCGAACTCATCGTACTTCCGAGACCGTGCGAAAAACTCAGCAGGCTGTGCTGGAGTTCATTCTCATCAATCATCCGCTGGATTGCCCCATATGTGACCAAGCGGGTGAATGCCCTCTCCAGATTTGGACTTACAAATACGGACCTGAAGGGTCAAGGTATGAGGAAGAGAAAGTCCATAAACCCAAGCGTATCCGGCTCGGGCCACGAGTCATTCTGGATGCCGAACGCTGCATCAACTGTACGCGTTGTGTGCGCTTTACAGAAGAGATATCAAAGTCCCGCCAGCTGACTATTATCCAGCGAGGCAATCAAAACTATCCAGCCACCGCCGAAGGACAAACTTTTGATGATCCTTATTCCCTGAATACAGTAGATATCTGCCCCGTCGGTGCTCTCACCAGTGCCGACCACCGCTTCAAGGCCCGGGTATGGGAAATGAACTACACGCCTACCATCTGCACGGGATGTGCCCGCGGCTGTAATGCTTACGTTTGGGTACGAGACAATCTCGTCATGCGGCTCACTCCCCGAAAGAATCTGGACATCAATCAGTATTGGCTGTGTGATGAAGGCAGATTAGACTATCAGAAATACAATGACAATCGGGTATCGGGAATCTTTCAGTCAGGCAGTATTCCCGCCAGCTGGGAAGAAGGGCTCTCTAAGGTAGCCCGAGCTCTCGCTAACCATCAAGGTAAAATACTTTTCGTTGGGTCCGCTTTTGCCAGCGTGGAGTCCTTATATGTGCTTAAGGCGGTAGCGGAAAAGCTTTCGCCAGAGGCTCCTTTATACTTCGTGCCCCATGACTCGCCCGGCTGGGGGGATGATATACTCAGACGAGATGATCGCACGCCGAATCGTGCAGGCGCCGAAGCTCTGGGTTATGTAGCCGTTTCAGTAGAAGCCCTGATAGATACCCTAAAAGCGGGGAAGTATTCTTTGCTCTACTGGGTAGAAGATGACAGGACATTAGAAGCGCTATTGCCTATGCTTCCGCCGGAAGTAGAGGTGATAGCTCATTTGTACCAGGGTATTTCTCAGGCAGAGCGGCTTAGCTGGATATTACCCGCAGCGACGCACTTGGAGAGCTTCGGCACATATGTCAATTTCCAAGGTATCGCCCAGACCGTACAGCCTGCACGCCAGTGGAATCAAATGACCCCCGAAGACTGGTTCTATATGCCTAAGAGCCGATTGGATGCCGCAGGACAAGCTGTGGACCGCTGGCGACATCCTGCAAACATTCCCGATTGTCTCCCAAGCTACAAGATGCTCTTACTGATAGCGGAGCAGGCGCAGCTCTCTCTGGGACTGCCGAAGGAGCACCTTCCCCTCTGGGAAAGGCTAAAAGCTGAGCTTCCTATCATGGCTCGCGCTTCCTATCCGAAGCTCCTCCGAAAGGAGATTTTCCGCCACAATCAGCTGGCTTTTGCTATTCAAGTGTGAGGCGTTTAGAAGCCGGGACTGTGATGTTGCGAAGCAACAGCTCTAAGGTGATTCCAGACCAAAGCGGGCTCTATCTATTCTAATCACTGAGGAGCAGCGAGATATTAGTTGGGCAGAGGCTCTTTCAAGTACGATGGCACATCCTCTCGGCTCTGAATAGCCCTTAAGCGAGCTTCGGCGGCTGCGGTTCGTCCCATGCGTTTCTCTAAAATAGCGGCTTCTCGCATGAGCCGTGCCCATGTCGGAGCGGGGAATAGCTTGAGCTTGCTCAGAAGTGCATCCATCTTTTTGAAGGACTCCCATGCCTCCGAATAGTTTTTCTCTTCTCGGAAGCACATGCCCAATAGCCCATAAGCCTGGACGGCTTCTGACGAGGGATAAGCACTGCCTATGAGATAGCAGGGAGGGTTTGAACAAGTGCGTTCATAGGCTTGTATCCAGGGGGAAATAACTTCCCGAGCTTGGGCGAATTTTCCCATTTGATACAGGGCCTCAGCCCACATGCGGCGGAATAGGGGATTCGTCGGGAACTTCTCCACGAGGCGCGATAGCCAATGTGCTGCCATAGTGGGGCGCTTAGCTTGGTATAGATAGATGTATCCCAAAAAATAGGTGGCTTCGTATTGGGTATAGTTTAGAGAGTCTAACGCACAGCGTTCTAAGCGAGCCAAGCCAGAAGTCTGATTTCCCGGCGGGAAAAAGTACAAAATCGGACGCATGATAGGGTAGTTCGTGGAAAAGTAGTCTATATAATACTCATACAACCCAAGCTCAAACTGCATTTCAGGGTAAGTATTCGCATACTGGCGGATTCCATCCAGGAGACTGAGGAGTTCTCTGGCTTTCCAAAGAGAAGGAATAATCTCACCTCGTATGTACAGGCGACGGACGGCGAGGGCGCGGTTACCGAAGCCAATAAAGTATTTTTCGAGGGGATGGGGTGAGCAGCATCGTAGGAGAGAGTCGGTTTTCTGTATTTCCCGCTCCCAGAAGCTGTCAAACCAGGTCGTAGAAGGGTCTAACTCTATCCGCCATGAATAACCCAAAGCCCTCAGATAACTTGTGCCTGCATAAACTCCAAATGAAGATTCTAACTGAGAAAGCAGCCTGTCGCCCTGATAAAAATCCATGGCATAAAACGACTGTAGAGCCCGTAAAGCCAGACTGCGGTACTCAGACCGATAGGGGAGAGGTGCTTGGGCAAAGGTTATTGTATAGGCGCACAGGGCGGCTTTTGTCCAACGCCAAGCGGGTCCCACTTCCAGAGACGATTGTCAGGACATAACTGAACATATATTGCTAACATCAGCATCGCAGCTAATAAAACGATTGCCCCCACAAGTATCTGCGATCGGCGGACACGCACGCGCAGCTCAATCACCTCTGAGCGCAGGGCTTCCTGCTTCCCGATATTACGGAAGGCTATCTTCAGACGCTCCCAGACATGGTCGCCCTTTACGACATAGTCATACGCTCCATATGTAAATGTATCCGCTGCCGTTTGTACATCCTCTTGGGCCGATAGCATGATGACATAAGGGGGATGGTCAGGATTCTCATGTTTCTTGAGCGCTTTCAGCAGTTCTATGCCGGGTTTATCCGGGAGGTGATAGTCCAAAAGAATATACTTTGGGAGAGACCCCGTGCGAGCCGCTTCTATCGCTGCCGACACTGTGGGGAAGTGCTGTATAGTAAATTTTTCACTTAGTTTAGCACTTACCAACTCTGCCCATAAGGGGTCATCTTCTATGAGCCATAGAGTGGCCTTCATGTGGGCAAAGATACTCCGATATATTTGCTGCGATGAGCAAGCCGCTCCTCATCGTTGAGTCTCCAACCAAAGCTCAGACTATTCAGCGCCTACTGGGCGGGGATTATGAGACGGTCGCTTCTCAAGGGCATGTTCGGGATTTACCAGAGAAAGGGTTCGGTGTGCGCATAGAAAAAGTGAATGAAGATTATCGCTTTATACCGATTTATCAGCCGCTTAGCCGCAGGTCAGCCATTGTACAGAAGATTAAGCAAGCTGTGAATAAAGCTCCCCAGGTATTTTTGGCGACAGACGAGGATAGGGAAGGTGAAGCCATAGCGTGGCATCTGTGTGAGTTACTCGGGATAGATGGAAGGAGCCCTATACGAATCACCTTTCATGAAATCACCAAGCGGGCATTGGAAGAGGCCCTTCAAAATCCTCGAGCCATAAACTTTCACTTAGTGAATGCCCAGCAGGCACGGCGCGTGCTTGATCGTATTGTTGGGTATCAAATTTCACCGCTTTTGTGGCGCAGTTTTCGCCGAGGGGGGGCTCAGAGCTCGGCACTTTCAGCCGGGCGTGTGCAGTCGGTCGCCTTGCGCTTGATTGTAGAGCGTGAAAGGGAAATAGCCAGCTTTAATCCAACCCCTGAGATAGTAGCCGAGGCTTACTTACCAGGGCCGCCTGCATTTAGGGCGGTTCTCGTGACGCCTACTTTAGGCTCGGTAGAGGAAGGCCAGGAACGACTCTCGCAGTTGGTCGGTCGTTCCTTGAAGGTTTTGCAGGTGATTAGGAAGCCTCGTCGTCGTAGCCCTTCTGCGCCTTTTACCACCTCCACGATGCAGCAGGAAGCTCAGCGGCGCTTGGGTTTCTCTCTCCGGCGAACTATGCAGGCGGCTCAAAGCCTGTATGAAAAGGGACTCATTACGTACATGCGCACAGACTCGGTGCATTTAGCGCCGGAGGCCCTTGAGGCTATCCATGCCACTTTGCGCGAGAGGTTTGGTGCGGAGGCCGTTTCTCCTCGTACTTGGGCAGAGAAGAAAGCTTTGCATGCCCAAGAAGCCCATGAAGCTATCCGTCCAACTGACCCCAGCGTGGCTGAAGCAGGCGATACACCCGATGAAAAAAAACTTTACACTCTGATCTGGCGCCGTACTCTCGCAAGTCAAATGCCAGAAGCTGTGTATGAGGAAACTACCGTACAGCTTGAACCTGACCCCCCACTAAACTATACCATCCGATGGGAAGCCAAAGGGCGAGTATTAATACAGCCAGGCTTCCTAACTCTCTATGGATATGCTACCGAAGAAGATGAAGAGACGACCATTCCAGCTCTCCGGGAAGGTATGCTTCTACCGTGGGAGCATCTCCGAGTTTGGGAAAAGTTCCCCCCTCCGCCTGCGCGTTATACAGAGGGGACGCTTGTTCGGGAGTTAGAAGCGCGTGGAATCGGCCGCCCCTCTACCTATGCGCCCACAGTAGAGACCCTTCTCAAGCGTCGGTACATAGAGCGTGGAGAAGCGAAGGTCATTCGTCCGCCATATGCTGAGATCACTATATCCGCCACAGGAGAAGTCGCTCAAGTGCATCACAAACCCCCACCCGACATTCAGCGTAACAAGCTCCTCCCGACGCGCCTCGGTATTCAAGTTACGGATTTTCTCATGCTACGCTTTCCAGATATTATGGATTATGACTTCACTGCGCGAGTAGAGGGGGAGTTAGACCAAATAGCTGCCGAAAAATTAGACTGGCAGACTATGCTGAGTAAGTTCTATCTACACTTCACTGATGAGCTAGCCCGAGCAAATACCATAGAGCATCGCTCCAAGCTTCTGGGGATAGACCCTGTGTCTCAAAAGCCTGTTTTCCTTCACTATGGGCGTCAGGGACCATATGTGTCTCTGGCAGAAAAGGGCGATACTGATTACCGCACGGCCTCTGTACCGCCAACTCTGTCTGCTGATGCAATAGACCTAAATAAAGCTCTGAGCCTACTTTCCTTTCCCCGAGTCGTAGGTGTTTATGAAGGAGAGCCCATAGTAATACGCCAGGGACCTTACGGATACTATATTCGTCATGGCACGAAAAACTATCCTCTTCCCTCTGAGGCTGATCCACTCACTATCACCGAAGAGGAGAGTATTGCAGCAATAAGGGCTCGGCAGCAGTCCTCTTCTGCGGTTTTGCGTAGCTTCCCTGAGGTAGGCATAGAGATTTTACAGGGGCGATATGGACCGTACATTCGTCATGCAGGGCGTACTCGGTCTCTGCCTAAAGGGATGTCTGTGGAGTCTCTTACTGTGGAAACTTGCCAGTCCCTTTTAGAAGAAAAGCCTAAGCGTGGGTATCAAAAGCGAGCCCTTTCTCGCACAAGTAGCAAAAAGAAGTCGTAAATGCGTACAACCGCTGCCTTCTTGCTTCTGGTGATTATGTACTTTCGGGAATATGCAGTATGATTTAGTTATTATTGGTGGAGGTGCTGCGGGTTTTGCTGGGGCGATGCGAGCGATGGACCTTGGGAAAAAGGTTCTCCTGATTGAAAAAAGTCGCATAGGCGGAGCGGCGCTTTCGGGAGGCGCGCTATCATCTAAAACCTGGTGGGAGTTGGCGAAAGATTTTGATAAACTGTTTCTGACTGACCGGGGATATAAAGTAAGTGCTTTTGAGTTTTCGCTCGGAGAGCTACGGCGTATCGTAGAGCAAGCCGTAGAAGAGCGTCGCCAACAGATGCTCCGTCAGATCCACATTTATCAAGAGCAGGGAAGATTGCAGCTCATCTATGGCACAGCCCGTTTCTTGACCCCACACTGCGTGGAAGTTTTGCCAAACAACGGCGAATCCTTTCATGTGGAAGCCGATTATTTTCTTTTAGCCACAGGTAGTCGCCCCCGCACGCTCCCTAACCTTCCAATAGATGGGCAAAAAGTTTTTACCAGTGACCACATAGATGCCCTTGAGGAGCTACCCTCTGAGCTGCTGATAGTGGGTTCTGGGGTGATTGGGTGTGAGTTTGCGAGTATTTTTTCCACTTTTCCGAAGGTGCGTGTAACAATGGTAGAGAAGGCTGAGCGAATCCTCCCCTACGAGGACCCCGACATTTCCAGTGTAGTGATGCAGAATCTCTCCGAGTGTAATGTGCGCTTTTTTACTCAGTCTCAGATTAAAAGCCTGCGCAGGGATGGAGACATCATCTCCTACGAGGTAGAGGATGCGAATGGGAAAGTGCATCAGGAGATCGCTTCGCATGCATTGATAGCAATCGGACGGATACCAAACTCAGAGAACCTGGGCTTAGAAAAAATAGGCGTCGCCGTAGAGCCCACAGGACAAGTGCGCAGTGACCAGACTCAGACCACGGTGCCGAATATATTCGTGGCGGGTGACTTGGATACTTACCGGGCTGGTTTTGTAAATGTTGCTGAGCAGGAAGCGCGATATGCTGTGGAGCGTATGTTTGGACGAGTAAAGCGCCCTTTGGAATACGACCATCTCTCTTGGATCATGTTTTTGCGTCCAGAAGTGGCCGGAGTGGGTTTGAATGAACAGAGCGCTCGCAGTCAGGGATACGCTTACAGGGTGGTTCGGTATAACTACGACCTCACTGCTCGGGGCATAGCTATGCGCACTAAGCGTAGCTTTTTCAAGCTGATTACTACGGATGAACCAGACCCCTATATCTTGGGTTGCCGGGCGGTAGGGCCCCAAGCTTCGTCTATTATTGGGCTTGTAGCGATGATGATACGGTTTTCACGGCGGGTGAGTGATTTATGCACTATTCTTCAGCCACATCCAGCGCTGACTGAGGGCATCCAAGAGTGCGCTCGCGCCCTACTCGGGGAAGCGATTATCAAGCCCGAGCTTCATACAGAATGAGAAGTTGGCCTGAACTCCTTCTGCGAGGAAGGTATCTCTGGCTTTTTTTCGTCGCTCTGGGCTCCACTTTTATGGTGAGATATGCTCTAAGGGTGGAGATTACTCAAGATTTTGTCAAGGTTGTCCCCAGTGATGATCCAGACTATAAGACTTACTTAGCGTTTCGGCAGGAGTTTGGTGAAGATGCGGGGACAGTTGTATTGGGCATCAATATCCCGTCATCAGCGGACTCTAACTTTTGGGAGGGAATAAAGAAACTGTCGGATACACTGGCTCGTTTGAGGGGGGTGAAACAGGTATTTGGGGTGCCGACGGCGGTTCGTGTGCGCTGGAATGGGGAGCGCTTTCAGACAGAGCCCCTCAATCTTCCTTCTGACTCTCTCAGTTGGGCTCGGCTTCGTCAGCAAAATCCTATTTACCTACGCCTTTTATGGGATACTTTGGGGCGTACCACGCTTCTGTTTATTCGGTTAGACTCTCTCGTCCTTCACACCCGTGCGAAGCATGCCTTGATAGACTCCATAGAACACCTCAGTAATCAGTGGGCTACTTCCCAGTCGGTAGAAATACATTTTGCTGGGGTACCTTATTTGCGCCATTATGTGGCGCAGCTCCTTCCACACGAGCTGTGGATTTTCATCTGCGCATCTCTGGGACTGACAGTTGTTGTTTTGCTTATCTACTTCCGTTCTTGGTATGCGGCGGTATTCCCTGTGGTGTTACTCGGCTTATCTGCGCTTTGGACTGTGGGCATCATCGGGTTATACGGCTTCAAGCTCACCTTGCTCACGGCGCTTTTGCCGCCTGTGATTATCATTTTGGGTATTCCGCCGAGCATATACATGCTTTCTGACTACCATCGCCTTTATGTCGCCAAAGGCAATAAAGTCGCCGCCATCCAAGAGATGCTCCGCCATCTCGGCGTCGTAACTTTCATGATAAATGCTAATACTGCCTTTGGCTTTCTCACGCTATACCTGACTAATGTGGTCCCGTTGCAGGAGTTTGGTCTGGTGGCTTTCTGGGGGACGATGGTTACATATATTTTGACCATTCTGCTGCTACCGTCCTTTTTTATGCTTCTGCCTGAACCCAAAGAGCGTCATCTTCGTCACCTAACGAATCGCTGGATTGTCCGACTTGTCCGATGGGTTGGACAAGTGGTAGAGCAGCGCAAAATCTGGATATATGGGCTTACAGCTCTTCTTTTCGTAATCGGAGGTATTGGGGTAGTTCGTTTGCGGGCGGTATCGTATATGGCGGATGATTTGCCTTCGGATGCTCAGTTTCTGCAAGACCAGCGGTTTTTTGAGCGGTATTATGGGGGGATGATGCCCTTTGAGATAGTTATAGAGGCAAAGCAGGCCCAAGGTCTCCGAAGGCTGCGCACCATTCGGGCTTTATCTGCTCTTCAGGATAGCTTATCCAAATACCCTGAGTTTGCTCGTAGTCTCAGCCTCGCCGACCTTCTCAAGGCTGGGCGTCAAGCCTTTTGGGGAGGAGCTCCTCAAGCATACGCTCTACCACAGCCAGAGGAGCTGCCAGTACTCTTACGAGCTATGCGCAAACAGGAAGTAGATTTTTTCCTGCTTGGGAGTCTGGTTGATACCTCCTATCAGCGCACGCGTATAACGACTTTCGTCAAGGATATTGGGTCTGCTGATATGCCTCGCCTCTTGAGGGAAGTTCAAAAAGACATTCAGGCGACTTTTGGCGAAGAAGCTGAGAGCATCCGCATCACGGGTACGACACTCATTTTTCTGAAAGCCATAGATTACTTGATTGATAATCTGGTTTGGAGTTTGGTAGCCACATTTCTGCTTGTAGCGCTGCAAATGTTCATCCTCTACGGCTCAGTCAGAATCATGCTGATTAGCATTTGTGTAAATCTCCTTCCGCTTTTTCTGGTGGCTGGACTCATGGGGTACATGGGTATGCCTATCAAGCCGTCTACTGCGCTGATCTATGAAATGGCCTTTGGTATCGTAGTGGATAGTGCCATACACTTTTTGAGCTCGTATCAGTGGTACTATCGCCGCCATCCGATACCTGCCCGAGCAGCTATTGTGAGCATACATCACACGGGGGCGCTGATTGCTTATACTTCGTTTGTACTTCTGATAGGGTTTGGGATATTTATATTCTCTTCGTTCGGCGGTACGCGGGCGCTCGGTATTCTAACAGCGATATCTTTGGGGATTGGATTTTTCTCTAATATCTTTCTAATGCCAGCTTTGCTTATCTCATTGCGTCAGTCTGATGAAGGGGTGGTCAAACGCGTCCTTCGGCAGGTAAAGCAGCGGGGGTAATGGGCGCGTACGGGAGGGGATAGCTTTGAAGGAAATCTCGTATTTCGGCTTGGATGGCGTTGAGTTTCTCAGGGTTTGCAAGATTAGTGAGGGCTTGGTCTATCCACTGTGCAACCTGGCGAAACTCTGCTTCAGTAAAGCCACGCGTTGTCAGCGCTGGCGTACCCAGGCGAATCCCACTTGTGATTAGAGGGGGCTGTGGGTCGTATGGAATGAGATTTTTGTTGATGGTGATGCCAGCCATCTCGAGTCCCTCTTCTGCGTGGCGTCCAGTGATGCCCTTATTTCGGAGGTCGACCAAAACGATATGATTATCTGTGCCTCTGGTTAAGACGGTATAATCCAGCTCCATGAGAGCCTGAGCCAGTGCTTGAGCATTTCTTATGACTTGCTGGGCGTAGCTGCGAAACTCAGGTTGGAGGGCTTCGCCAAATGCCACGGCTTTGGCAGCGATCGCGTGCATGTGAGGTCCTCCTTGGATACCAGGAAAGAGCGCGCTATCTAATATGGTGCTCATTTTTTTGAGCTGCCCCTTAGGTGTTTTTTCTCCAAGGGGATTTGGGAAGTCCTTACCCATCATGATGATACCGCCGCGAGGGCCGCGCAAAGTTTTATGTGTGGTACTTGTGACGATGTGGCAGTGTGGTAGGGGATCATTCAGGAGTTTTGCTGCAATCAGCCCAGCTGGATGCGCAATGTCTGCGACTAAGGTAGCCCCCACTTCATCCGCAATCTGGCGAAGGGTCTTCCAGTCCCAGTCCCTTGGATAGCTACTGGCGCCGGCCATGAGGACTTTCGGACGAAATTTGAGAGCTTTTTCACGTATTTCGTCGTAATCTAAAAGGTATGTATCCTCACGCACGCCATAATGTTCTACTGTATAGAGGCGTCCCGAGGAGTTTAGAGGACTTCCATGGGTCAGATGTCCGCCGTGGGCGAGCTGGAAGCTCAGAAGTTTTTCACCAGGTCTGAGCAGAGCTAATAAAACGGCGGCGTTTGCCTGAGCGCCTGAGTGGGGCTGTACATTCACCCATTCGGCGCCGAAGAGTAGCTTAAGCCTTTCTTGAGCGAGGCGCTCTACTTCATCTACATATGTACAGCCACCATAATACCTTTTACCGGGCAATCCCTCAGCGTATTTATTGTTCAGTACAGAGCCGAGCGCTTGCAGTACAGCTGGGCTAGCATAGTTTTCAGAAGCTATTAGTTCTAATCCCTCTGCTTGGCGGCGCCGTTCTGCTTCTATCCAGGCGAAAATCGGGTCAATCACATAGCAAATATACATTACAGACCTGTATGGCTTTACTTACCTTTGACCCATGACGGAACTAACGCTACCTAAGCTGGGCGAAAGTGTAACTGAGGCTCGCATTATCCGCTGGCTCAAAAAGCCGGGCGATCGCGTAGAAGCTGACGAGCCAGTGTTAGAGATAGCTACGGATAAGGTAGATTCCGAGGTGCCGGCTCCTGTCGCGGGTATCTTGACAGACCTTCGTGTCAAGGAAGGGGAAACCGTTCCAGTAGGTACGGTATTAGCGCTTATTGTAGTGGAGGGTGAAGTAAGCTCTAAGGCTTCGCCTGAGGTGGTGCCAGCTTCAGCTCCTCCTACTTTGAGTCCTGCTTCGCAAGGGAATGGTAGCTCTATTTCTACTGCCGGCTCGGAAAAAATCCCTGCCAGACATGGGGATAGGTTTTATTCTCCCCTTGTTCGGACTATTGCTCAGCAGGAAGGCGTGTCTTTGGCGGAGTTGGAGCAAATCGCAGGTACGGGCGCCGGAGGGCGCGTTACTAAAAATGACCTACTGGCTTATTTAGCTAAGCGTCCTGCGGTTTCTCAGGTAGCAGTGCCTACAACTCCAGCCTCTGAGCCCGCGCCAGCCACTGCGTCTACGGCTTCTATTCAAGAGATTGTGGCTTACTTGCAGGAGCACTTTATCCTGGTTCCTCGGAAAAAGTTTTCTCATGAAAACGCAGATATTTTAGAAATGGATCGCATGCGCAAGCTTATTGCTGAGAATATGGTCTATTCTAAACATGTGTCACCTCATGTGACCAGCTTTGTAGAAGCAGATGTTACGGCGGTCGTATTGTGGCGGGAGAAGGTCAAAGAGACTTTTGAGAAGAAATATGGCGAGAAGCTCACATTCACGCATGTATTCGTAGAGGTATTGTCAAAAGCTCTTAGAGAATATCCCCAACTCAATGCCTCGGTAGAGGGCGATAAGATTTTACTCAAACGCGATATTCACATTGGTGTGGCTGTGGCTCTGCCGAATAATAACCTGATAGTACCTGTTGTTCGGCACGCAGACAGACTCAATCTGGCAGGGATAGCGGCTGCGGTAAATGATCTCTCTCGGAGAGCTCGTGCAGGGCAGCTCAAGCCGGACGAAATCAGCGGCGGTACTTATACCCTTTCTAATGTGGGGACTTTTGGCAATGTGATGGGAACCCCCGTCATATTACAGCCGCAGGTGGCGATTCTCGCCACGGGCGCTATCCGCAAAAAGCCTGCTATTATAGAAACCCCTTCCGGAGATGTAATAGGGATTCGTCATATGATGTTTCTCTCGCATTCATATGACCATCGGGTAATAGATGGAGCATTAGGCGGGGCTTTTGTTCGGCGGGTAGCGGATCTCTTAGAGGGATGGGATATTCATAGAGAAGTCTGAAAGGTCTAACTCTCCCGCCCCCTAAGTTAGGCTTAGCCCTCTGCGGGCTGCTCTACTCTAGTTCTATGCGTGCAAGTACGAACTGCCCTGCTCTTTCGCGAGTATAGGCGATAAGTCCTTCGGTATTATTGAGCTGGCGGGCTAACTTACGGTAGAAAGCGTCGCTACTACGGAAACCTGAGATAAATGGACGGGGAGCGGAGAGGTTGCCCTTTTCATCCAAGGTGACCAGAAAAACCTGCGTGCCCATACCCCGAGTATAACTTCGGTAAAGAAAGTATATCTTCTGTCCTCCAACTAATAGGGCATAAGAGAGCTCGGTATCCATAGTACCCGTCTGGGATTTAGGGATAATGCGAAACCATTCCAAGTTTCCGAGCGAGTCTATGGCGAATATTACAATATCCTCGTAGTGGTAGTTATCTTGCGTGTACCAGAATCCATAAAAGTCTCGGAAAGTGGTGGTAACGATGTAAAACTGCTCACCAATCAGTAGTACTCCACCATCTGCGCGAGGTATGAGATGGTCTAAATACAAGTCAGGAATTCCTCGGCCGCGGGCAATCTGCCGTTCAGAAAGGAAGCGTTGGAGGACCTCCGTGGGGAGTGGTGTCTTTTGGATACCGGACAAAAAGAAACCACTACTTTCTACACGAGCGAATAGTATGCCCTGCACCTGTTCGCTGCCGCGTTTGAGGGAGTAGAAGGCAGCGATGCGTGCCCCGCCCCCTTTTTCTATGCGAAATGTCGGTTCTATGAGGTAGAGATTTTCCACTTCCAGAGGAACTGACAGCGTAATGTTGGCCTCTGGTACATACCGAAAAAGAAAATACTTCGGATACGGAGATTCTGAGCTTTTCACTGCACCTAAGGCGAAAAGGTGTCCCTCGTGGCTGGGTTGAATCGCTCGGCGTATCTCTAACTCTTTTTCTCTGTAAGGCAATATCCATTCTCCGGCATAAGCAGTATCAGGACCCACTAAAAAAAACCGAATCCTATCTGCACTGTCCGAAGCGACACGAACAGAAAAGCTCAGACACGCATACTTACGATTAGGAGCATACTTGAGCTCTATTTTGGAGGTGCGGGAAGCAGATTCAACCGTGAAAAGGAGCTTCTGCCGGAAAAGAACCTTCCCCTCTGTACTTAGGAGGTAGCCGTAAATGTAGCGCTTCTGTCCTTCGCTTCGTTGTGTGAAGGTCCATATCTGATTTTCTATGACGGCGAGGTGGAGTGGCTCTTCGCCCAGAGTTTGCTCAAAAATGTCCTGACTCCATTCATGCCGCAGCTCGGCGTTATATTTATGGAGAGTGAAAGTACGCACAGAGGTAATAGTCTTATGAGATAGAGTAACGATGCCACCGTCAGCTTGAACATATTCGGTGTAAATCGGACGAGGCTGCTTTCTGTCCAAGGTGAGCTCCGCAATCACGTTTTGCATCCAAATAACTCCCCACCACAGAAGCGCCACCGGCATATACTCAAAGGTAAGGTCTTTTTACCTTTGTTGAAATGTGGGAGCGTTTAGAGCAAGTGAAAAAACGGTTTCTTCGAGTAGAGGAGGAGCTTTCTCGTGGCGTAGAAGACCCCGTGCAACTTCGGGAACTTGGGCGAGAGCATAAATACTTAGCACCGATTGTTTCCTTACATGAAAGGTGGCTTCGGGTGCATGAGGCTTTGACTCATGCCAAGGAAGAGCTGGAAAGCACCAGAGACCCTGAATGGCGAGCCATAGTCTCGGAAGAAGTAGATCGGCTATCTCAGGAAAAAGTAGATATTGAACAGCAGCTCAAAATCGCTCTCCTTCCACCAGACCCCGATGATGATAAAAGTGTTATATTGGAGATTCGCGCAGGAACGGGGGGGGACGAAGCAGCCCTTTTTGCAGGGGACTTAGCGCGAATGTATCAGCGCTATATTGAAAGGCGGGGCTGGAAGTGGGAAGTTAGTGATTTCACTGAGGGAAATGCCGGAGGATATAAAGAGCTCATTATGCTTGTTCGGGGAGAAGGCGCTTACGGCTGGCTAAAATACGAAGGTGGGGTTCATCGCGTTCAAAGGATTCCACAAACGGAGAGTCAAGGGCGCATTCATACTTCCGCTGCGTCCGTAGCGGTTCTACCAGAACCTGAAGATATTGATATTCAGATCAAGGAAAGCGACATCCGTAAGGATACCTACTGCTCCTCTGGGCACGGCGGTCAATCTGTGAATACCACTTACTCGGCGGTGCGTTTAGTGCATATCCCCACTGGAATCACTGTGGCAATCCAAAATGAACGCTCTCAAATAAAAAACTATGAAACTGCGCTGCGGATTCTAAAGGCTCGCTTGTACGAGATGGAGCTTCAAAAGCGACAAGCGCAGGAGGAGGCGCTCAGACGATCGTATATCTCCACGGGAGACCGCAGCGCTAAAATTCGCACTTATAACTTTCCTCAAAATAGAGTGACCGATCATCGGATAGGTCTGACGCTATATGAACTGGACCGAGTGATGGATGGCGAATTAGACGAGCTCTTAGCGGCGCTGCGTCTGGCTGACCAGACACAGCGCCTCGCTCAGTTGGAAGCTCAGGCTGGCTGAGCTTCTACTTGTACTGGAGAGCCGGAGAGATTCGCGGCAGCCCTTAGGAGGCGCATGAGAGCGCTCACATCTATGAAAAACTCCTCTAATGCACTCACATTTGTCAAAGGCTGCCAAACGTCCGGTTCAAACAGGTGGGATTTACAGGTGATGCCCACATAAACTTCTTTACCATGAGTCGCTAAGAGTACAGTCCTCTCCGGATGTTCGCGACGAAACTGAAGTAAAGCTTCTATAAGCTGAGGTGTGAGGTATTTCCGTGCAGCAGCCAGAGAAGAGGCATATACAGTGAAGTTTTGATCAAACTCTGAGTTCTCAGTTGTATGAGATTGAAGCCTGCCAGGCTGGTAAAGGTCAGCCTCTGTCATGCCTTTGGGTAGGATGTACAAGTCACCTATACGGGGCTCTGAACAGTGAATATGTGCAAAAAGTCCATCAAAAACAGGCACAAATTCTTTTTTATTGTCCTTTTTCTCTATGCTTTTAGCATGAACCTCGGAAAACTCTAGGGATGTGCCATTTTCCAGCTGCATAAAGCAGTAGTCGTCGCCTTCGTACTGGTGTATGGGCAAAGCAAACAACCTACTCTTCACCAGAGTAGCAGGCGGTATGTATCTATGTGGAATATAGTGTAAGCGTTCATCCACGAAACGAATGATACCATCTATCACGCGCCCTTTGAATAAGTTATAGAAGTGGCGACTGCTCAGCACTTCTTTCCAGAACATGTAGGCTACGAACCCAAAAACAAGGGTTACTAAAATAGCAACGGCTATTAAGTGTTCAGCCCCCATAAGCTTAGTAATACCCCAAGTGGCTACTATGCCCAGAGGTACGGCTAAAACCCAAACGAGGACTGCTTTGAAGATAGTTGATTTACGGGCAGACTCAGCTGCTCCTAACTCCTTTGCAAGCCTTTCTGAAAAAAACTGCCTGAAGTCTTCTATGGTCATCATATGTGTGAGAGTTTTTGTTCGTAGCGCAAACATCGTGCCATTCTCTATGTAGAGGGATAGACCTAATCATATTTATTGACCCATTTTCTGCAAAGATACGCAAACCTCAGTATAAAGCAACTCTTAGCAGAAATGATTTATCGTCCAAGGGTAGGGTTTTCACTGTGGGCTCTGTTTGAGATTGGGTTCGCATAGCTTCTCAGTTTGAGGGCAAGCACTTGGACAAAAAGCTCTATGAAGCACTGTCTGACTGTGAGCCTCTCTTTTACCAGTACATTTGTAGCGATGTGGAAGTTTTGGGGATTGTTTTTCTGGGGCTTATTGGCAGCGCAGGGGTGGGAGAGCTTGAAAGACTCTCTGCTGATAGAGAATGAGAGAATAGAAACCCTTGAGTTAGAGCAGCGTCCGCTCCCACAACTGCCTCGCATAGAGCGTCCCGTATGGTCCATGGAGGCTGCTGTATGGGATAGCATACCTACATTTCCACTGTATAAACCCACCACAATACCGCCTGCTCGTCCGATCTGGACCAAGCGGGCTCCACTACATGCGAGCTATGGATTGGGTCGTTTTTGGACACATATGGCATCCTTGAGCTGGGGTCGGACGCGAGACTTACGCGCAGATGAGGGGATTTCGCTCACTCATACTTCCACGAGCATGGGACATGTTAGATTTGCTCGTTGGGGGCATACCCATTTGACTGGCTGGATAGGACGCTATGCTGAAACTCGCGGCTGGGAGGCTGTTTATAGAGGCGGCTTTGAGAAGTTTATCTTTTATGCACCATATGCAGAGAGATGGGTAGGCTTCGGTGATGCTGCTCCGCTCATAGACTCCCTGAGGGGGCATTACTGGCGTCAGGAATTGCGCCTGCGCCTCTACGAGCGTAGGATAGGTGAGGTTCATCTTATCAGTCGGCGTTTAGACTGGCGTACTGGAGCACCTGAATGGCAAGTTTCTCTCACTGGTGAGAGTAGGAGACTCAAGCTTGCTGAGTGGCATATGCACACTGGTGTCAACTTTTTCATACAGGGGAAACGCTTTCTTGTAGGTAGTCGTCTGATTGCAGCGAGAAATATAGGGGCATGGAGCATAACTGGCGGGCTTAGGTTAGCAGGAGGGCAGGATAGTACTTTCAAATTTTTAGCAGCCCCGTTGCTTAGAGTTATCTACACAAATATCACTCCTTATTTGCGCCCTTATATAGAGACCAGAGGGGACTTGACTCCGCTGACCTATTTTTCGGCTTCGGAGATAAATCCCTATCTGACACAGGTTTCAGGAGTTTTACCTTTTTCTCGGGAATGGATAAACGCCCAGGTGGGCATACAAGGGCAGGGAGCGGGCTGGGAATACCGCCTTGCTGGAGAGTATCGTTTTATTCAAGGGGCTTTATTCTTTTTGCCTCAGGGAGCCATGTTTGCTGTACAGGGCATCTCAGGCTTTCAGAGCGTGGGCATGCTGGCTCAGATGCTCTATACCCCCACTGCTTCTGGACCGTATGCGGAAGTGCGTGCAGCGTATCGCAGTTGGCGCTCTTCTGAGACTTATTATAGCTTGCCTCCTTGGGAGGTATGGGCGCGAGGAGGCTATGCCCTGCAAGAAAAGCTCCTGGTCAATCTCAGTCTCTACGGTCTGGGGGCTCGTTTGCTTGCGCCTGAAGTCAAAGTCCCTCCATATGTGGATATTTCGTGGGGAGCTCAACTACAAATAATGCCATTTCTGAGTATTTTTGCTGAGATGAATAACCTGTTGAACCGTCGTTTTTACCGATGGTATGGGTATGTAGAAAGGCCCATGGACTTTCGCCTTGGTATATGGATAAAACTCGGATGAGTTTATGGCTCAGATAGACTTTCAGTCCTATTTTGCCTTACTTGCTGCGGAGTTGCCGAGGTTTTCCATACCCGGGATAGGCAGTTTTGTCTGGCATGTGGAAAAAGCACAGGTAGATCCCAAAGCTGGTTCAATGAGCCCTCCTCGTCCTACTCTCAAATATGAGCCGGGTCACCGATATCAAGCGGATACCGTAGCGTTTTTACAGGAGTATTTCGGTATCCCTTCTGAGGAGGCAGAAGCCCTTCTGAGAGAGGTAGGTCGTCTGTCCTCCAGCTATCTGCGCGCTACTAATGAAATGGATCTGTGGAAGTTTGGGAAGGTGAAAAAAGTGGGGGCTATTTACAAAGTAGAGTTCAGTGAAGGCGCTCCCATCCCAATTATAGCAGAGCTGTATGAAGTATCCCTCCGAGCTACTGCCGGGGCGGCTGCGCCGGTATCAATTTCAGCTCCGCCGCGCACAGACAAATCAACAGAGAAGGCTAAATCGCAACCTACAAAACCAGAGACTTCACGGGCTAAAATCGTGGAAGATCACCCCCAAAGTGCTACTGAATCCCAATCTACGACGCAGGCTAAGCGACGATGGTCTGTCGTGCTCGCCCTCGTTTCCTTGCTCATGATTGGAATAGCTGGTGGCGTATTCTGGATGCTCAAAAATAAAAAGGCTAAGCAACCGGTCGAGATTGTCATTAGCAAGTCCTCATCCTCATCTGCCGGGTCCTCCTCTTCTCCAGAACAGCCCAAGGAGACGCCTTCAACTAAAACGCCTACTCAAGCAGACCAGAAGCCTAAGATAGAGGAGAAGCCTTCCCCTCCACCTAAGAAGACTCCACCTCAGCCATACAAAGAAGCAGAGAAACCTGTCCGTCCTGAGCCTGTACCATCCAGTCAGCCCTCTACCAGAGGACCTAAGTATTACATCATTGTGGGTTCGTATCCTTCTCGTGCGGAGGCGGAAGCTAAGGCTAATCAGTTTTCGGGTTATCGGGTAGAGTACCTTCCTGGAAAAGAGCCAGGCTGGGTTCGCCTAAGTATTTATAGCTCCTCTGACGCTGGGGAAGCTCAGCGAAAGCTGCGTGAAATAAAATCACGCATACCAGATGCTTGGGTATTTAGAGCTGAATAGTCCTGATGGAATCAGGAGGTTTCTTTCTGGCCGAATATCTTATCTATTGTTAGCCGGCTTTCCCATACGAGGAAGCCAGATTTTACCCAAGCTTTGGCTTGAACCACCCTTTCCCAAGCCTGAGGTAGGGTATCAGGGGTAAGGATGCCCATTATGATAGGGATGCCTGTGGTAGCGCTTAGGTAAGCCAGTTGGTGGAGCACTGCATGGGCTAAGTACCGATTATGTTCTGTCTCACCTTTTAGAATACAGCCCATTGTGATGATTATGGGCAGCTCATCAGAAGAAGAGGTAGGTTCGTAAGGTTGAAGGTAACCAATCGGTCCAGGCGAGTCTAACAAAAACTCTGATCGGAGCTGACTGTCAAAATTACCTTGAAAAAATGGAGGAAGTCGGAGGTTGCTTTGAATTTGTGTAGGACCGCGTACGGATACTATCTGGGAAAAGCCGCGCTTCCATGCGTACAAACGAGCGACGACTCCACTCAAATGCACGAGTTCAAACGCTCCGGGAGCTATTAGTGTATGAGTCTTTTCTTCTGGAAAGCGTAAGAGTCTCAGCTCAACTCGAGCTTCATTTTCCATCGCCTGCGTAAGCTCTGAATGCCAAACCGTCCGCAGAATAAAAACGCGTGCCCTCTCAACTACGGATTGAGGAGGGATGTAGTTGATGTCCTCTTGCTTCATCGCAGAAGGCGTACTCGCTCTAAATGCTTTTGGGCTGTATTTGACTCTCCCGCAGTTGGGTATTCTTTTAGGATGCGTTCGTATAGTTTGGCGGCCTTGTCATTCTCCTTTGCGAGCTCATAAGAGAGGGCTGCTTGGAGGAGAAAGACAGGGCTCGTCTGAGAGTTATTGTGAATATCAGCGGCTTTTTCATAATATTTGGCGGATTTTGAGAAATCTTTCAGTTCGCCATAAGCGCCAGCCAAAGCGGCATAAGCCGCTCCCCCTAAATAGGAGTCAGGCGCATCATAAGCAGAGAGAACTTCAACAGCTTCCCGAGGTTTATTGAGTTTCAGATAGCATAACCCTAAATATAGTCGGCAGAGATTGCCAGCTTGAGTCCAGCCATATTCCTCCACGAGCTGTTCAAATCCCGGCGCCCCCAAAGTTCCCTTAATGGCTTTCTCAAAAGAGTCTTGTCTAAAGTAAGCTTCGGCAAAGCGCATTAGTTCTACGCACTCTTCATTTTTGGATGTTCGGTATTCTCGGAAGGCTACCCAACCCACCACGATGATCACAATACCGATAGTGATAAAATTCACGACTCGTCGCTGCTGGAGGAGGTTCCAGAGTTTCATCCATATGCCTTGGGCTTTCGGGGGGGCTTCGGTTCCAGGATTAGGCACTTGCTCTTCTGCCATGACCAGCAAAGGTACGAACTGTCATTTTACACGAAGAGTATATTTTTGTGAAAGTATGAGAGTAGCTTTCATCTCAGTTTTAGGATTAGCGGCTATGGGCAGTGCCCAGCGCATCAAAGCCGTTTTCGGGGTTTTAGAAGGAAATGGGGTGTCTTATCTAAATAGCGGACTTTATTATCGGTGGGAAGATATCTCCGACGGTACTGTGTCGTCTTTTCTGGGGAGTACTGACATAGAGCCTTTCGCCAATGACTTAGCCTATGACCCGAAAACAAAGCTGCTTTTCGTCGTAGGTGGAATGCCCAGAGGCAGCGTATATGCTTTTGACATATGGCACTCTACGATAGAGCTTCCTACCTCCTTAGACAGCATTGAGGCTCGGCGTATAGCTATAAAAGACACCCTGCTCCTGGTTACGCGAGCGCGTGCGCCATTCTTTACTGCGTACAGGATTGCCTACAACGCTCAAAACGGCACGCTTAGTTTGGACTCACTCTGGTCGCCGAGCCATTCTCTGCTGCGGTCAGTTCCGGAGGGGATTCTGGTTTGGGGAGATACGGCTTTTATTTGCCTTTCTTATGAGCCGAATACATTCGTTTCTGATAGCATAGTTTTAGCTATCAACCTGCTCACTAAGCAGGTCGTTGCCTCATGGGAGGTAGAGGCTAATCCCTCAGAGATTGTACGGGTCAAAGATAGCTTGTATGTGGCCTGCTATGGAGACTTTAGTCATGACCTCAACATAGCTCGTATTCAGCCCTCTAATCCTACTGTGCAGATATGGAGTGCGGGCGATACGAGTTATGGGGGATTTGTTACGGATACAAGCGGGGTTAGAGACACGATACTCTTCTGGGGTAATGATGGCTCGTTGAGAGGCTTCAATACTAAGACGGGAAGTCCTATTTCCGGTGCCTACTTGGGTATAGCCAGTAGTGGCTCTCCATTTTTTAGCTACGGTTTATTGTGGGTAGGCAATCAGCTGCATATGAGCTTCACAAACTTTATTGACACCAGCCTCATAATCATGCGGGATCCAACATATGTCACTACCCCCCCATACACAGACACGATATTTGTATCTAATGGACTCGGCGGGATAGGCTACCCTTCTTTACGGCGGTTTATTTATGTAGAAGATGATACTAGCCGGGGCACAACTACTTCTGCGTCCGTGGTAGATAGCCATAGCGGTTCTTTTCGCTACGATGCTATGAGGGGGCTGCTCATTTATGATAGCCTCAAAGAAATCAGTAGAGTCTGGATATGGAATGCCACTGGCCAGCTTATGAGGTACGAGAATACCCCTGCCTCGCAAATATATATTGGGGGACTACCGTCGGGCGTGTATTTTGTGACGGCTACGACTTTGGATGGGCGAGTGCTAAGTCATCGCTTCTGGAAGCCGTAGCTCTGTCAGATGGAGCGCGTACCACCGTGGCCTGCTTGGCTTCAAAGCCCGCCTACTTACGAGCCAGGCAGGCTTTTAGTTATTCTGACGGGCGCAGGTATATCAGCGGAGAGTGGTCTCTCTACCTTTCGAGACAGCGGCGGCTTATGGGAAAAGTATTCTATCTACGAAGTAGCGACACCCGAGGCGTGGCATCGTAATCCTCAGCTGGTCTTGGACTTTTACAACGCTCGTCGGGCTCAGCTGGCAAGCGTTCTGCCTAACCCTGCCCATCTGCTTCTTAGGGAGCTGGAAAAGTACTATACGGTGATTCTAATCACGCAAAATGTAGATGACCTTCATGAGCGAGCGGGCTCTTCCTATATTCTCCACTTGCATGGAGAGCTTACGAAGGCACGCAGTACCATAGATGATAATCTGATTTACCACATAGGCTATTCTTCTATACGGTTGGGTGATACATGTGAGAAAGGTGCTCAGCTGCGTCCTCATGTTGTATGGTTTGGGGAGGAGGTGCCAGCCTATGGGATAGCGCAGAGATGGTCTGAGCGAGCGGATATTTTTGTCGTGATTGGCAGCTCGCTTCAAGTATATCCTGCGGCTGGACTTTTGGATGAAGCTTATCGGGCTAAACGTAAGTTCCTTATTGATCCGAAGCCGACGATTACACAGGGGGTAGAAACGATAGCTGCGCCGGCGAGTGAGGGGACTAAGCGTTTGTTAGAGCTGTTGATTTGAGGGGTTGGGGGGGCGGCAGCCACCT
>JANWXY010000010.1 GCA_025057135.1 Bacteroidia bacterium
GGCTGGATGGATTTCTACCTGTGTCCAAGCAATGACAGGCCCCGCCCCTCTTTTTCCTGGGGGGTATACTCCCATTATATATGATGTGCCCGCAGGTCCGGGAGGAAATTATTACATAGAGTTTGCTCTTAACAATGACCCCAATCAGCGAGTCAAGAGAGTGTTTCGTTGGTTTGATATTACAGTGGCGCGGTGGAACGGTTCGGCTTGGATAGAAAAGAAAGGCCGATTATGGAGCAGAAAATGGGACTTCACTACCCGTGGGGCAAATAATCCCTTTGTAGGAACGCTATTTACGTATTCCAGCGACTCCGTGGTCACGAGTTTTCAATTCAATGGAATGCGTCCTTATGGGTTTGAGGTAAGCTGTAACTCCTTTGGGGCTTCTACGGTAGGTACGCCCCAGCAGCGTCGCCGTTCCGATTACCGTCAAAATATCATCAATGCTGGGGGAACGCCCGCTGCGCCTGAGTATCCCGTCTTTTTGAATGATCCTGATATAGAGTACTACCCCACCGGGATTGTTGGGAGTGTGGATTCTTTTTCTGTCATCCCTTGCACTGGAGAAAGCTACTGCATCTATGTTTCTCTCACCAAAGCGGGACAGGTTTCTGTGGTTCTGAACTTTCCTGCGCCATATGCTCCGAGGGTCATTATCCAGAATCTAAATGCCGGGCCGAACTGTATTCCTTGGGATGGTAAGGATGGTAATGGGGTATCCGTGCCTAATGGCACCGTTGTAAATGCGCAGTTAGACTTTTTCACCGGATTGACTCACCTTCCACTCGTAGATGTGGAAAATCATAATAATGGTTTTAGGGTCTTTCTTGTGCGTCCTACCACGCGTCCTAACGGTACGGTTCTTCCGGACCCCAAGATATACTGGGATGACGGCCTTCTGACTGACCCTGGAAACTCTCTGGACGGTGTCCAAAATTCAGCTGGATGCACTCCGACTCCTGCTATGGGTTGCCACCGTTGGCAGAATCGTGGAGTCAATAACAGCAATCCAGAAGTCATAAATACCTGGTGGTTTACCAATAGCGAGCAGCATACCTTCGTGCTTGATTTAGACTCCACGAAGTGGCGCGTTTTTTCAGATATACTCAACTGTGGAGGTTCAGGTGGGGTCAAGGTGAAAATTAGATTTTGGCATGAGATACCCATGTCATCAGTCACATGGGGGATTGGAACTACTCCAGCAGGCCTTCTGGGACCAGCCTCTGATACCACCATAGACACGAGCGACCCTGACTGGGTGGAGCTTACCCTGACTTTTCCCATAGTCAATAACGCTAATGCAGTGACCATCTCCTTCCAAGTCAACTCTTCTTCTGCGAAATACCCCTATTGCCAAGACCAGAGTACTTTATTCTGTACAGTTTTACCAGTGCTGTGGGCTAAACCTTTGGAGGGCAAAGGATTTGAAGGATACAACCTGCTTACGTGGGAAACTGGTGCCGAAGAGCATGTCTCGGGCTATTCAGTTGAGCGCAGTATAGATGAAAATACCTTTATACCCATAGGTTTTGTTCCAGCACAGGGACGGGCTGCTCGGTATGCTTTCCGAGACGACAGGCTACCCCCTGCGCATCGCTGGCTTTATCGTCTCCGCATCGTAGAACGGGAAAATACGCTGAGCTACTCTAACGTGGTGGAGATTCTGCCATCCGGCCATAGTTACTACCTGATATATGATTGGAGTCGCCAGACCCTTATCCTGAAGGCTATTGAAGGGTACCAAGTCCCGATAGAAATTTACAACTCTCTGGGACAGCTGATATGGCATGCGAACATGAATGTGGGGGAGCTACCTTTGCCGCTGAGCCCGGGAGTTTATGTTGTAAAAAGCCCCTCGCAGACTCTAAGGATTTTGATACCCTGAGGTTAGGCCACTTGAGGGAATGCGGGGGTCTACTATTTTACGCCATAGCCATGGAAGCAGAGCCAGATACAACATCCCTGCGTATCCCGTGGGTAAGCGTGGAGCTCTTTCAATTGAGCGAAGGGTGTGATAAGGTTTGGCGCCGTGAAGATGATGGTCAGAGTGCCGAGACAGGTCCACTAAAAAGAAGCGGCTGAAATACTTATTGCTTTCCCATGAGTGCCAGGGGCGGATGGGCTCCTCAGGCTTGCGAGCCAATCCATAATGCTCTATGTAGTTGACATACTCCAAGAGAAAGTTTGCTACCAGTGCTTGGAGACAGAAAGCCAAAAAACCGACGAGCCCTCCCACTATGGTAAAAGCTAAAAGAGCAACAATCAGAATCAGCCCCTCTTGGAGGATATAGTTGCTAAGTCCGAAGGGAGACGCCCCGAGTCGTCCTAACCGCATTCTTTCAGCTTGCCATGCCCACCGCAGCTGTCCTTTTATCGTCCGCCATAGAAAGTGATACAAGCTTTCTCCCCTCTTTGCTGAGCTATAATCTAAGTCAGTTCCAACGTAGCGGTGATGCATTCGGATATGCGTCACATAGAAGTACAGGTTCCCAGCCAGGCCTAAGAGAATTTTAGCGCCCGCTTGCCACCAGCTACCTTTTCTATGAAGCATTTCATGAGCGATGACGATACCTGAGGCTCCTGCGTTGAAGCCCACAGCCAGAGCGCTAACCAGAGCTTCCCAAGGGCTGTATTTTCCCCGAGCAAATAGGCTTGCCCAATAGATTAGTAGACCGACATGGGCTACAAAATGTCCTATCAGAATACCTGCTGGTAAGCTCTCATCTTCATCATACTGATTATCGGTATGCTCCGGCAGGAATAGTTCTATTAGCGCTACGATGCCAAATACTACGAGCCAGGGCATGAGGCCCCACCAGCCTCCTCTTGATATAGCGATATAAGCCATCATGGGTAAAAGAAGGCTGTTTAGGTACTGGAGATTGCGATGCATATTGCGAAGTTATCTCTGGTTTGGGATTTTTTCCATGGTGGCTTCTTTTAGGTAACCAGAGAATGAGACTGTCGGTGATAGATGACTACCTTTTGTTGTCGCGGGAGCGATGAGCCAGGGATAGATTTGCCCGAGTGGCGATCCACAGACGATGGCGTACCTTGAGCCTATCATCTGTAATGTTTAGATAACCAACCTCAATCTGCCATGCGCCTTCTTTAGGATAGCTAAAGGTGAGCCATAACCGATTCTGGCGAGGATAGAGTTGCCAGACTCTCTGGGGAGCTCTCCACAAAGAGAGGAACACTTCATCGCTGAGATTTAACCAAAACTGTCCAGCTCCGATGCGATATCTGCCCAGCGGTCTAAAAAGGAGCTCTTTGAGCCTTCCGTCTTGCCAGCGATTTTCTAAGGTAGTCATCAGGAAAAACCCAGATGAAGGGAGCCACTGCCAGCGTAGAAAAGCCCGCTTTTGCTGAAACCGATTCGGATCATAAAACTCCACCCACTGTCCTCCCACGAAAACCGTATGATTTCGGTGCACAAGATAGCCCACTTTGCCAACGCCTAATATAGTTTCCCAACCTTTCTGAGTAAAACGGGGTTGGGTGATTAGTACGAGTTGCCAGCGTTCCTTTTTATCTAAGCCTATTCTCGCTTGTTGAAGGGTCCAAACCCCCACGGCAGATTGAGCCGAGCTTGTATTCCATAATAATAAGCTTAGGTAGAAGATAGAGCCCCACTCAATCGCCCTTGACATGCAAGTATATGGAAGGTAGCATGCTCTTTCTTGAAGCTTCGGCATATAGCGCCATATGCGGTAAAGGCGAAGGCTACGGCTCTACACTATGTAAGGGGTTACGGAACTAATGTAAGCCAGCTTTTGCTGCTATCCATAGGTTTAGGTTTTGTTTTCTATCTGCTTTGAGCCCCAAGCAGAGTCAAAAAAATCGTCTGATTAGGTACAATAGCAAGCTTAGTACGAGGCTAAGGAGTATGCTCGTTCCTATGGGTATATAGACGTGCCCTCCGGGAAAATCTATGGAGAAATCTAATGGCAAACGCGGCCACTTGAGTGATTTATTTCCTAAGAGCCAGAGGAGCGCTCCACTCAACATGATAACTAATCCAAGTCCGAATAGCCACTTTCCCGCCGTGGCCATGATATCAGTTCCACATTAGAGAGAAGCGGTACCAGTACTCTTTGGCGCCATGGATTAGTTTGAGAAAATACACACCTTCGGGGAGAGTAGGTGGGAGACGCAATGTGCTGTCTTGGGGCACTTCTCCGCTTATCATCAGCTTGCCGATGAGATTGTAGATTTCAAACTTAGCGCCGGGAAGCGACACTTGCAGGATTCCACGACTCGGATTTGGGGCTATAGTTGGCTTTTCGCTGCGTAAGGTGAGGGAGGAAGTCCGAACGGTATCTTTAAACTGGATAGAAGCTGGCAAAAAACTGGGGACTCCTCCGATGGTGCGCATCGTCCCTTGGACTCTTAAGAGAGGGATACCTTGACCTTGACCGAGCCATTCCAGTTCCACAAATGAAGTATCCGAAGTTCGAAAGGGAAGTCCATTCCAGTAAATGGTATCTTTTTGACGCACCCTTCGCATGAGCCTGAGAACAGAGAATGTTCCATAGGGGGTCGTAAGCTGTCCATAACCGTCAGCATTATGTAACCGATAGCCACGCTGGGCCCAGATGATATTTCCGCTCGGTGTAGTGAGGTTCAGTCTGAGCCAGAATGTCGTGCTGTCTGTGTCGCCATATGAGAGGGGGAGGAGGTATAGCTCATCTGCGTCCTGGTAGCACTGAGTCAGGGGTATGCCATTTACAGAAGCCCCTACGCCGTGCACAGCCATTTGACTGGGACTTTTTCGCAGGAAGGCATACACATCCCTGATCATAAAGGTCGGCGTGGGAATAGAATCTGCGACCTTGAGAAGTAGAGCTTGCAGACTAGCATTTCCGCAGGAGAAGCTGTACTGGATGACCTGCCAAGGTCCCTTCCATTCCACGGCAATCTGAGTATCAGGAGGGAGCTGACCAAAGTTCCATGTATGATTCGGTCCAGTAGTGAGGAAGTCCCAACCTGGTTGGGGGCGGCTCTGGCTTACAGTAAAGGACTGACCAGCTGAAGGTAAATCCGAAGAGGTGATTTGTATCTGAGCCCACGCACCAAGCCAGAATATGCAGAGGAAAGCCATACGCATCTTCGCAAAGTTAGCAAAATGTTACCGCCTTTCGTGAAAGAATCTCTTTATCAGGGTCAGAGCTTCGTCGCAGAATGGACCTTGACGATGGGTAGTTTTGGGGTGAAGGATAGCAGGAGTATATTGAGAAAAGCCCAGTTTGGGGTCTGAGGCAGCATACACTATTTCGCGGATTTGTGCCCATTGGAGGGCTCCGGCACACATCGGACAGGGCTCTAAGGTTACATAGAGGGTGGCTTGTCGGAGATACTTATTGCGTAGATGGGTCGTAGCGGCAGTCAGGCAAAGCATTTCTGCATGAGCGGTGGGATCTCGGAGCTGCTCCACGCGGTTATGGTCTTTGGCGATGATTTCGTCATTTATGACGATTACTGCGCCGACGGGTATTTCCCCCTCTCTGTAAGCCACTTCCGCCTCTGAGAGGGCTATACGCATGAAATACTCATCTCGTTCCATCATCAGAGGTTAGATCAGCAAGTAGGCTGTTATATGCTTGGAAAGTTTTTTCATCAAAAGCCACCATGTAAAGTGCCTCAAAGTTTGGAGACTCTTCCAGTAAGATGCTTAGGGCTATTTTAGCCGCCTCCTCCAGAGGATAACCATAAATGCCCGTGCTAATAGAAGGGAACGCCACAGTACGCAGACCGTGCTCCTTAGCTATTGTGAGGGCGCTGCGGTAGGCTTGGGCTAAGAGCACAGCTTCATTATATTCTCCTCCTCGCCACATAGGACCGACAGCGTGAATCACATACTGGGCTGGAAGGCGAAATCCCGGTGTCAATCGCGCTTCACCAGTTGGACAGGGGGCGACTTTGCGGCAAGCCTCAGCCAGCTCTGGCCCTGCTGCTCTATGTATGGCTCCTGATACTCCTCCGCCCGGCAGGAGAGCTTCATTCGCTGCATTGACGATGGCATCCGCAGTAATCTGAGTAATGTCCCCGCGCACCACAATAACCTTACCCATGCCACAAAACTATGTAGCTTTGAGGAAGTGCGGTTGTGGTTGAGTCGGGAAGTGGCTTTTCATCCAAGGGGCTATTACCGCCTTGCGCTCTCTATTGCTAAAAGAGAACAGATTGAAGTATGGGGGCGGCCTTTTCCGCCTATTCAGATAGAGGGGCCCCTCGAGCGAGAGATAGATGAGTCTGTGTGGCGTACTCTGACTGCGTCACCTTCCCTTCCTCCTCAGCTCCGCATCCACTATATGAATGGCTCCCTGAACCTGTGGCAAGTATTCCCCCCTTTGATGCGAGAACGAGACTCTTTCACCATCGTGTGTAATCCTGTAGACCTATGGCGGTGTTTAGGGCATTCTCGGTGTCTCTGGGATGTGTGGGAGGATTATGCTCGTAACTTTCAAATGGAGCCTACTTACTCTCGGTGGCAGTCGTTGTTGCGGCGTATGCTGTGGCGGTTTATCTATCCCTTACGGATGTTGCCGCAGGGCTATACGCTTGCTGAATACGCGTATGCTCCGCTTGTTGCTACTTCTAAGGGGCGTTTTCTTCCAAATGCTTTTGTTTCCGTACAGAGCGCTCCACCGCTACTGCCGCGTCTTGCTGGCGATTATGCCCTCTATACAGGAAACATCACGTTCAGCTGGGGTATTTTGGAGGCTATTGACCGAGCCGTACAAAATCCTGCTCAGCCGTTAGTCATCGCCGGCAGCCCTAAGTCCCCGAGAGTAACAGATATTCTGCGTGGTGCTCTCAAAACTCATCCTTCGTGGCTCTGGATAAGGAGTCGTTTCGTTCCCTATCCTGTCATCCAAAATCTCCAGCGATACTCCGCTTTACTCTATGCTTTTTATCAGCCGCTGCCGCACCTTTGCGATAAAGTGCCCGGGAAATTCTATGAAGCTGCGGCTCAGAAGATTCCGATCTTATATCCAGTGGGCAGAAGTTCAGTATGGGATGCCTTTTGGAAGCGTTACAGAAATGCTTCGGATGCGCCGGAGCTATATTGGAGCTATTATGAAGGTGAGTTATGGGACTGGATAGAAGCTCTGCGGGCTAAGTAAGCCGCCGACAAAAGAATCCCTGCCGCTACACTGACATTGAGGGACTCCACAGTACTCTCATGGGGAATGCAGACCTGGGCATCGCATAGCTGGATATATTCTTGTGGCAGACCTTTTTCCTCTTCTCCGAAAAGTAGTATGGTAGGCTTTCGCCAATCCCATTCCCAGTAAGCCATAGCAGAGGAAGCCCATGGACGGGTAGCCAGTAAGCTCCAGCCGCGTCGGCGAAGCTGTTTCAGGGCTTCTGAGGTTTTTTTTGTTTTGACGATGCTCAGACGGGTGAGGGTACCAGCACTTGCGCGCCAAATTCCCTCAGTAGATAGGAGTGGCGAACCTTCTGATCTGATAAGGGTCCATTTAACCCCAAAGGCAGCGGCGCTACGGAAAATAGCGCCCACATTTCGGGCATCAGTTATCCCTACCAGAGCTACGCCGACTCCATCAGGCACTTCTGCAAGCCACTCGTCTAAGGAATGCAGGGATACAGGGCTCACATACGCCAGCCATTCCCTGCGCAGTGGAAGGGCGGAGGCCGGCACCTGTTGAAAGGGGAGCTGAAAGCGCCGAATCAATCGCCAAAGCTCAGGAGGAGGAGTAGTTCCCTGACGCCACACGATTTTCTCCACGGAAGCACCACCTTCTACCGCGCGCCGTAGGGATCGGAGGTCGGTGATTATTTGCGCTTCCATAGACTCTGATATTCTAAACGGCGCACCAACCGCCAACCACCATTTTCCCATACGAAGTGAAAGCTGATATTCTCCTCTGGATAGACCCAGATTTCTCTTTTTGGGCTCAGAATGCGCAAGTTTGGTGGGCCGTAAAAAAGATATATCATGCCTCTATCGGTGCGCTCGCCAGGCTTTCTATCTGAGAAGCGCAAGTAAGCCTCTCGCCACATCTCAGCAGGGGGCGCTTCAAAGCTCGCCCCTGGACAGGGATAGAACGGTCGTCTCTCATCACATGTCCAGAAAATTCTCGTGGTGTCTCCTTTTAAGTACCATGCACAATTCATTTGTACAGGGGGACGCGCCCGTTTGGGAGACCTTAGCACATATGGCGGTAGAGGAATACTCGTATCTACCGAGGCAGGAGTAAAAAACTCCCCCCAAAGGCTGTCTCTGGGTTGAATCACCCAGTTTTGACCGTCGGAGTTCCACACCCTTATGGGAGGACGAAGGATTTCGCTTTCTGCTTCTATCCAAGCAGTCGTGCGGCTGGAGGTCCAGTAGGCTCGTGTGCAATATGCTTCGTGTGGAGCATCCACAGAGGATAAATAGATAGCGGTCATTTGTCCTGACAAACTTTCAGAAAATCGTCCTCTAAGGAAGCCGTTCCAACGGTTTATAGCGGGTAGAGTGAGGAGAGTTTCTGCAAATAAGCCCTTTTCGGTGAAAACTTGGAGTTTAGCGGTGAGGACCGTATCAAAGGCGTAAGGTAGCCATGGCTCCATATCTACATGTATGAAGAGCACCCATTCTTGGGTTCCAATATGATAAACCTGCGCCCGAAAGGGCGCAGGTTCTTGATGTTCTTTGGCTCGTTCTATCCAGAGGGGCTGGGCGTAGTTAGCGCCCAGGACGATTAGGAGATAATGAACGGCTTGCTTCATATAGCCGAAGTGCCTCTGAGGATAGAGTTGTATCGCCTATCGCCATACTGCCCCGAGCGGTCATTTCTATACCATAGCTTAGCATGTCATCTAAGGGGGCCTTTTCGTATTTCGCATAGGCCACTTCTTCCCGAAGCATTTCTAATGACTTTTTGTAGAGGGATTTGGCTTCTGCGGAATCCCCCAGAGCCAACCATAGGCCTGCTTCTTGGGCTATTTGATAAGGCTCCATCGGGCAGCTTTCCCATGAGATTTTCTCTCGGAGCTTGCGCAAAAGCTCTTTGCCTCGTTCCTTATAGAGAACTTTGGCGCTTGTGTCCTTCATGGTATCTGCTTTCTGAATGTAATGATCCACTAACCTGTAAAACACAGAGCGATAGTTCGCTATCATACGAAGGGTATTGCTATCGTAAAAGATGTCTGGGCGGTCTAAGTTTCTGAAACGAAAAGTCTGGGTCAGCAGAGCGTGTGTGAGGCTGTCTTGGATGGGCGCATTATAGATATTGCCTCTGGGGGCACCCGAGAACTTGAGAGGTAGAAGCTCATACACCTGCCCGCGTACATACAGATAGTCTTGCAATCCCAAATAACTAAAACTCGGCAAAGTATTAGCAAAGCAAATGGGGCGTTTCCAGCCTTCTTTGATATTCGTCAGTACAATATCCAAAGTCATGTAGTCCTGTTTGAGAAGGTAGCTTTGATTCTGACTGCCGCGGTTGGGTACGGTCCACACGAGGGTATCTACAAGGGTATCGGCAGAAAAGCGGTTCGCCTCGGGGTAGTTTTTGAGAAAAGCCGCTTTGTCTATGGGAATGCGCAGGGTCTGCTGCTGGAAGGGCATTGTAGCCGCTTTTTCTCCCATGATGACCTCATCGCGGATGGAGATAGGGAGGGGTGGAGCTTCATTTGATCGCTGATATTTGAGCTGCGAAATGTACCAGTCCGTATTTAGCAGGCTTAGATTGACGATACGGACGTCCGTGCGAATCCCTTCTACCTCTTGAAGATACCATAAGGGGAAGGTATCATTATCGCCGTTTGTGAATAGAATAGCATTGGGCGGACAGGAAATCAAGAAGTTGTAGGCGCTGTCTGGTGGAACGTAGTTGCCCGCCCTAGAATGGGAGCGCCAGTTTTGGACGGCCATAAGTATTGGTACTCCCAGAGAGAGTACGCCTATGGGTATATCCATGGAGCGTTTGAGGTACTTTTCAGCGGTTTCAGCCAGTGCGGCTACCCCCATGCCTACCCATATGGCAAATACAATAAACGACCCTACATAGGAGTAGTCGCGTTCGCGGGGCTGATTGGGAGGCTGATTGAGATAGAGAATAATCGCTATCCCGGTAAAAAAGAAGAGTGCCGCTATTATCCCGAAGTGCCTCTTGTGGCGCTGGTAATGCCAGCTCAGCCCCAGTATGCCCAGCAGTAGAGGCAGCCCATAATAGTGGGCTTTGGAGGGGTCCTTGCGTCTATGTTTAGGGAGATTTTTCAGCCGACCAAACTCCAATCCGCTCTCCCAGCGGCTGTCTTGCACCTCAGACTCTCGTCCTACAAAGTTCATCAAGAAGTACCGAATGTACATGTGATACAGCTGATACTGGAAAAAGAAGCGCAGGTTCTCTATGCCCGTCGGCTTATCGTCGTAGGGGCTCTGGGCATCGGAGCCCTTATTACGCACGAAGTTGATATAGCTAAAAGGACCTTGCCCTGAGTAGTGTGAAGGGCTCCACATTCGTGGGAAAAACCTATAATCCTTGGAGGCATACTCATAGCTGAGGCGCGGTCCGTCGTATGTGTAGCGGTTAGAGTTAGGGTAGCGTAGATAGATGTCGCCTTTTTCTTCTGTGCCTATGGGCATGGCATTGTAGAGGGTTCCCCAAATGATGGGGGTCTCTCCGTATTGCTCACGTTTGAGATAGCTGAGGAAGTTGGGTACATTGCCGGGGTCATTTTCGTCTATGGGAGGACTTACCTGTGAGCGTAGAAATATCACTGCGTAGGAGGAGTAGCCGAGATAGATGAATAGCAGGCTAAGGGCGGCGGTGCTCAATATAGGATTCTGCCTACGCTGAGCATACACTACGATAGCAGCTAAGGCGCTGAAAAGTAGTATGACGAATAAAGCCAGACCGCTCCCGAACGGTAGCCCTAAACCAGAAGTTTCCCCAGTTTGAGGATTCACTGTGCCTACCAGAGCCTTTTCTAAGGGCCAGGCGAGGGAAACGGTATATTGTATGACCCCATATTGTAGGAAGCCTAAAATGACTCCTCCTACCCCAAAAGCCAAGAGCGCGCCACGCCATGTGGGCTTTTCAGCTTTTCCAAAGTAGTACATCAAGGCTAAGCCCGGCAGAGTCAGGAGATTGAGTAAATGTACGCCAATAGACAGGCCGAAAATAAGCGCTATAAGAATGAGAAGCTGATTCTGACGGCGCGGGCTCTCGGTCTCCTCCCACACACACATCAGCCAAATGACGAGAGCAGTAAAAAATGCACTGGGGGCATACACCTCAGCCTCTACGGTATTGAACCAGACGGAGTCTGCAAAGGTGGATACTAATCCCCCAACCAGGCCAGAAAAGCCAACTTTCAGACTCTGAGCATTTCGAAGCGCCTTTTTCGTGAAATGCATGGTGACCCAAGCAATCAGTAGAGAAGTAAAGGCGCCAGATAATACACTCACCCAGTTGATGAAGAGGGCGACTTTGTCAGCTGAGGGGGCGAAAATCGCAAATATTCTGGCCACCACGAGATACAATGGGGCGCCCGGAGGGTGAGGCACTTGCAGTTCATTTGCTGTGGCGATAAACTCACCACAATCCCAAAAACTGGAGGTTGGGGCGACGGTCAGAGCGTAGGTAATCAGAGCTGTCAGGAATACTATCCCGCCAAAAAGCCAGGTCTGCCGCTTGTAATCCATCGCAGCAAAGATAGCCCTCCCTACTCGGTTAGACGAAGGCGGTCGCTCAGGTTTGATCGCAGGTACTGGTGAGGGTCTATTTGGGCTTTGAGTTGGCGGAAGCTGTCCCAGTCGGGATACATTGCTCGGGCTTGTTCGGGAAGCAGAAGGCTATCCTTGGTGAGGTAAATGCGGCCTTTTTCCTCTATCACGACATCAGTGACCCGGGTCAGGAATCGGCGCACTTCTGAGGTAGCTGGGAGGTCTATGGAGAGCGTCCATCCAGGGCCAGAAAATGCCAGAGGGCCTCGCTGGGGACCGAGCTGCTTGAGCACAGTGAGAAAGCTGCGAGCGGGAGCCGCTCTGAGGTGAGCCCATATTCGTTCTAAGCTTGCCGCCCGTTCTACTACAAACTGAAGTTGCACGAACCCGCGTCTACCCCATAGACGATTCCAGGTAATGACCCTGTCCAGTGGGAAAAAATACCTTTCAAATGGCACTAAGTGAGTGCCTTCGGCTTGACTATTCCAATAGCGCTCACAAAACACACGGGTAGTAAGACGGCTTATTACAGAAAAAGGGGGAGTAAATGGGATGGGTAGCGAGAGTAGCTTATGTTTCCGAAGCTCGCCTTTTTCTGCGAAGCGTCCCAAATGTAGTATGCCACGATTTCGGGGATGCGCGTGATCTACCCATGCGACAGCATATGGGGCAAGTTTTTCGCCTGCTTCTACGGCATAAAGTACGGCATCCCAATCGGGTAACTTTTGGACTTGGTGATAGACTTGTGAAGACTGGATGGGCATCAAGCGCACAGCTAATCTTTCTATGACGCCTGTAAGTCCCATTCCGCCAGCCGTAGCCCAGAAAAGTTCCTCCGATGGCGTCAGCCTGAGCAGCTCCCCAGAAGCCAAACGCAAGTCTATCCAGGCTACATGGTCTGCAAAGCTGCCTACTGCATGGTGATTTTTACCGTGAATGTTGCTGGCAAAGCTGCCCCCCAGTGTGACCAACTGCGTTCCTGGCACCACGGGGAGAAACCATCCCTTGGGGACTATGTGCCGAAGGATTTCATAAAGGCTGAGGCCAGCTTCGGCGATGAGGACATCGCCTTCCCAACTGATAATAGCTCGGTGCGGTCGCATTAGCCAGGTCTGCCCCTGTCCGTAAAATGAGGCGTCCCCATAGCTGCGCCCAAGCCCTCGGGGAATCCCCGCTGCTGTTATTTGCCCTGAGTATCGCAGGGCATATGTACGACTCCGCAAGTACCTTCCCCACCCTGTCAGTTCCATGTCTCAGCGCACAGACTATGGTGCGTTTGCGAGGTTATCTCGGGAATAGGAGCCGTTTAGCTCGTCCAGGCAGGAAAAGTAAGCTAAACAGCACGACAAAGCTCATCCAACTCCCTAACGAAGCGAAACTATCGGCGTGAAGGGCTTCTACGCGAAGGTCTGTCAGCACCTCTTCTGCGGCGACGAGGAGAAAACTGAGTTCCATAGCTATGAAAAACGCCGCCCAGTTCATCCATGCGATGGCTTGGCGCTCTTTATGACGGAGCTTATTGCCTGCCCACAGGAGGGCGCCTACGGCTGCAAGGCCCCATATGGCGGCTATGAGATAAATGCTACCAGAAACAGTTGCATTTACTTTTTGAGCCCCTCCCCACAAATAAAGATAACCTATCTGCCCGCTATCCCATATGTATATCCGAAACTGCGGCAAAACAAGAGCTATCCCACATATTCCGCCGAGTGTATATGTGAGCCAAGCCCAGAGTCGTGGATTTTTCATATTAGCGAAGGTAGCTAATGGCTCATGAACCTTTTCACGACGGGTTTAGGGAGGCGTATCTCGCTTGGCTAACCTCAGAGGACTTTATGTAGGCTGAGCTGTCTAAGCAGGCAATATCCCCTCTTCTACGAGGCGCTCCAGCCGTTGAGTGCGGGAGCCTTTCACATATACCACATCTGCCTTCTCAATCCATGGGGGTAGCTTTTGTAAGCTCTCTAAGTTGTTTGCCCATTCCATCGGAATGTGTCCTCCGGCGGAAAGTTCGGGCTGCCAGTGAGGGCCGACGAGCAAAGCGCCTAAGATATGATCGGCATGTTCTTGGAGGGACAAAAGCACTTGGCGATGAGCGGAGGCAGTGTAGGCTCCGAGTTCTTCCATTTGACCGAGGATGAGGGCGACTTTTTCTCCTGGCGAGAGACTTTCCCAGAGCGCTACCAAACTGGCCGACAGAGAAGAAGGATTGGCGTTGTAGGCATCTAAAATCAGCACCTGATGTTTTCGGCGTAGCACCTGAGAGCGGTACGCTTCTGGACGAAAGGTCCTCAAGGCAGCTACCATCTCTGAGAGACTTATCCCTAATGTGCGGCCGATCCCGAGGGCAGATAGCACATTCAGCCGATTATAGCTGCCCCACAGAGGTATTTCTGCCTCAAAAGTCTCCCCGAAGACTTCTCCCCGAATCACGGACTTCTCCCAATCTTTTCTGTACCATGCGCCCCGAGCTATACTCTTCGGTGTATTGCCATACTCATAGGTTTGGAGGGTAGAGGGGAGCGGCTGCTTTTTCAGAAGTTCATCTTCTGCATTGAGGAAAAAAATCGCCTCTGGGGTCAGGCTCAGGCATTCTACTAACTCCCATTTAGTGGCGAGATTAGTGACGAGGTCACCGTATCCTTCTAAGTGATCCGTTCCGACATTTGTGATAAGCCCGACAGTAGGCTTAGCGATGGCACAGAGAGTGCGTACCTCGCCTGGATGATTGTCACCGATTTCTACCACGGCGAACTTATGCTCAGGTTTGAGCCTCAGAAGGGTTAGAGGGAGTCCTATATGGTTATTCCAGCTCCGAGGGCTGACTAAGGCACGGGCATGGTGCGACAAAATATGCCCTAAAAGGGCTTTGGTAGTAGTTTTTCCGTTTGAGCCGCCTATGGCTATGATGGGTAAAGAGAAGCGCTGCCGATAGGCATGAGCAATTTCACTGAGGAGCTTCAGGGGGTCAGGATGGAATGCTACTTTCTCAGGAGGCAGTTCTACCGATAGCTCCTGAGGTAAGACCACCATGGCTGCACCTTTGGATAGAGCTTCGGAGGCATACGCCGCTCCGTGGGTATTTTTCCCGGGCAGAGCGAAAAATACTTCACCAGGCTGGAGGGTGCGTGTATCTACACTGGCTCCCACTCCCGATAGAAGGAGCTCTCTTACCTTCGCCGTGCTCATCACTCCTTTACGCCAAACTTAGGCACACGGATATATAGTCCATCTGTTTTTGGGGCGTTTTGATAAAGTAGAGGGGATAGCTCCGGCGGATGTGGCTCGTCGTCTCTTAGGTAGCCAGAAGGGCGCCCCACAAAGCGAAGGGGTTCCACTTCGTCTAAGGGCAGCTCGTTGATTTTCTCCACAAAATCTACAATTCGTTGAAGGTCACCGAGGAGGCTCTGACGCTCTTCCTCATCCAGTTCTAAACGCGCCAGCTCACACAAGGTGTCCAGTAGGGTGGGAGTTATTTTCATACTTGGAAAGGGTTTCATGCATCCAGGTATAAACCTTTTCGCGCAAGGATTCTGCCGTTTCCCCCTGGGGATAAATGAGGGGATGAAAGACACAGGTAACTGTGCCGGGCTGCATCAAAAAGCGCCCATCTCCGCTGAGGCAGCGGTCTGAGCCCACTATAACAAATGGTAAGAGTGGCACTTTTAGCTCTGTCGCTAAACTGAAGGCGCCATCGTAGAAGCGTCCGAGTGGCTTGGGGTGCTTAGTTGTTCCTTCGGGGTATATGAGGATGGAGATACCTGCTTTGAGCTTGCGAGCAACGGCGAGTAGGCTTTTTTTGCGGGCGGCTGGGTCTTTTCTGTCCACGATTACATGGAGGCGCCGATATGTCCATCCGTATAGAGGTATGCGAGCCAGTTCAGCTTTCCCCAGAAAAGCTACACGAGGAGGAAAGCTCACATAACACACAGGAATGTCTAAATAGCTGCGATGATTAGCTACGAGGATGCAGGGAGTTGAAGGAAAGTGGTATCCTATGTGGCGTAGCCGTATGCCTCCCATGAGAAGGATAAGTTTGCCCCAAAGGCGGTTGAGTTGATGTCCCAGTCGTATGGTCCAGGGCGTTTGCCTCCACAGCACCAGTCCGTATACGGGCAACATGACAATGAAGTATGATACCAGCCAAAATCCAAACCAGAGGCTCCATACCCGCCGAAGGAAATCCTTCATATTGCGGTTAGGTCGTGTAGATTTAGCGAACCTTTCTGCTTAGCGTAATGGTATAAAATGAAAAGGGCCGCCGCCGCTTCCAATAGAGCAAAAAAGAGCAGGAGGAAAATCAGGGCAATAGCCTCAGCAGTACCAGTGCTTACTAAGAGGGGAGCGCTGGCATTGAGCATAAGCTCAAGTCCTATCAGAAGCCAAAGGCCATGAGGCCTGCTCAGTACCAAATATAGGCCGCCAGCGAAGAGCATCAAGGTCATAAAGTAGGGCATGAGGTTTGTCTGTATTTTTGTGGCAAAGGTAAGCCTTGTATGGATGCACAACTTCAATCTGTGCTGCAATCAGGCGATTTAGCCGGTTTGCAATCCCGCCTTCAAAGCGCCTCCGAGATATTCCTTCGGGATACCCAAGATGCCACACTTCTGCACTGGGCCGCCCGCTTCGGGCAAATCCCAATCGCAGATTGGCTTGTCTCAAATGGACTTTCTCCGAACGATAAAGACCAGAATGGGGAAACGCCTCTGCATTATGCCGTGAGAGCTGGGAATGAGGAGATGGTCCGTTTCTTGCTATCTAAAAATGCGAATGTAGATGCAAGTACTCTGACCGGAGCGCGTCCTTTGCACTTAGCCGCTCATGCAGGCTTTCTAAACATAGTCCAGGTGCTGTGTGAAGCAGGCGCCAGCATAGATGTCCCTAATGAAAACGGTTCTACCCCCCTCCATTTAGCTGTGTATAATGGTCACTTGCCCATCGTGGAATATCTCTTATCTCGAGGTGCCTCTATCCATAAAGCCACTATCAAGGGGGCTCAGGCTATTCACTGGGCAGCTATCAGTGGGAATGCAGCTATGGTTCGCTACCTTCTGGACCACGGGGCGGACCCGAATGCCCAAGACAAAGAGGGGAATTCGCCCCTTCAAGAAGCCGCAGCTCGCGGTTATTTGGAGGTCGTACAACTTCTCGTGGAGCGCGGCGCTGATGTGAATTTGGCTAATAATCGGGGCCAAACTCCACTATATCTGGCTGAGAAGCGCTGGCACACTGAAATTGCCGACTGGCTTCGGGAAAAAGGCGCCGAGGAGTAAATGAGATACCTTGTAACTGCCGCTCTCCCCTATGCTAATGGGCCCTTACACATTGGGCATATAGCAGGGGCCTATCTTCCAGCTGATATATTTGTGCGGTATCTGCGTCTCAAAGGGGAAGAAGCCCTATACATCTGCGGTTCTGATGAGCATGGGGTGGCTATTACCCTGCGAGCGCTTCAGGAGGGAACCTCCCCTCAAGCCATCATAGACAAATACCATCCACTTTTAGAGCGGAGTCTGCGCAGCTTAGGGATTAGTGTAGATTATTACGGGCGAACCTCTGATCCGCTGCATCATCAGGTTGGGCAGCACTTCTTTCAGCGGTTATTAGCTAAGGGGTGGTTGGAAAAGCGAGCGGTGGAGCAGTTCTGGGACCCGCAGGCTCAGGCATTTTTACCTGACCGCTATATCGTTGGAACTTGCCCGCATTGCAGCTATGAGGAGGCGTATGGCGACCAGTGCGAAAGATGCGGAGCTCTATTGTCGCCCACCGACTTAATCGCTCCGCGCTCTCGTCTGACAGGAGCTGCCCCCGAGAAGCGTCTCAGTGAGCAGTACTATTTGCGTTTAGATGCGCTGCAGCCGCAGATAGAGGAGTACATTCATCGTCAGGAGTGGAAGTCTAATGTCGGTCCTGTAATAGAGAACTGGCTCAGAGCTGGATTAGCGCCGAGGGCGGTAACGCGTGACCTGAATTGGGGTATCCCTGTACCCTTGCCAGAGATGCAGGGTAAAGTATTGTATGTCTGGTTTGAGGCGCCCTTAGGCTACATCTCCATTACACAGAAATGGGCAGCTGCCACTGGCTCACCAGAGCGCTGGATGGACTTCTGGAAAAGTCCCGACACCCGAATCATTCATTTTATCGGTAAGGACAACATCGTTTTTCACACGATTATTTTCCCAGCCGTGCTCATGGCTGTGGATGAGGGTTACACACTACCCGCAGCCGTCCCTGCGAATGAGTTTCTCAACTTAGAGGGACGCAAAATTTCCACTTCGCGCCGCTGGACTGTGGATATTCACGAATACTTAGAAGTGGCACCTGACCGCATAGATGAGCTTCGCTTTGTCCTTACGGCTCTGATGCCTCAGACAAAGGATCGGGATTTTACTTGGGAGGAGTTTGCCACTCGCATCAATAATGAGCTCGTCGCGACCCTAACTAATCTCCTGCATCGCATTTTGACCCTTCTTTGGCGGAATGGGGGACGTACGCCTATTCAGATAGACGAGGAGCTCCTTCAAGCTCGGGCCCAAGCTGCTGCACTGATAGGGGAGCGAATAGAAAAATTTGACTTCTCCGGGGCGCTGGAAGCGCTTCTGCATTTGGCCCAGCTGGCTAATAAAACCTTGACGGAGCGCTCTCCGTGGCATCAAGCTCCTGAGCAAGCCTTGCGGACGCTCGCCGCTTATGGTGATTTAGTCGCAGCTATGGGCACGCTATTAGAACCTTTTCTACCAGTGCGAGTGGCTCCGAGACTGCGTGAGCTGTTGGGATGCCCTCTCTTTTCTTGGGAACGCCTTGTCCAGCCAGCACCCCTCGTTGAAGAAATAGTCCTGTCTTCGTCGCCAGAGCCCCTTGTACGCAAGCTGACAGCTGAGGAGCTTAGGCTTTTGCGAGAGAAGCTATTGCCTTCTCAATCATCCGGAGATTCCACTTCGTCCGCTGATTACATCTCTATGCAGGATTTTCAGAAAGTGCAGCTTCGGGTCGTTACTATTCGGTCAGCTGAGCGGGTGCCCAAAGCGGATAAGCTCTTGAAGCTTGTCGTGGAGTCTCACGATGGCCTACACACGGTTGTTTCGGGGGTAGCTCAACATTATGAGCCTGAAGCCCTCATAGGGCAGCAGGCAGTTTGGGTGGCTAACCTTACCCCTCGTACCTTGCGGGGTATTCAGAGCGAAGGCATGCTTCTTTTTGCCGAGGGGGAAAATGGTGAGCTTATACGGGTGCTTCCAGAGCGCCCAGTTTCTCCTGGAAGCTTAGTCCGTTAGCTCTTTACCAGGCCCCTCGCACATAGAAGCCTGTACTCAGCCGTCGTCTTTCGGGCGTTTCCAGCACCAGCTCTCCGATTTCCAGGGGTATATTTCGTACTTCTTGAATGAGTCTCAGGAGCGTATAGGGTGAAAAGTCCGCACTGTACAGGTTAATCAAAAATAGCCCATGCGTCTCTGGAAGGAGCGGGAGGAGCTCCTCGAGGAGAGGCGGTAGGTCTCGCTGAATCTCCCATCTTTTACTCTCGGGGCTGATACCATACGCTGGTGGGTCTAAGAGTAAGGCATCATACACTTCTTTCCTACGAGAGGCTCGCTGTACAAACTTTCTGGCATCCTCTACGAGCCATCGAATTGTGCTGAGCTGATTGAGAGCGGCATTCTCTACTGCCCAAGTGATTGCACTTCGGCTGGCGTCTACGTGGGTGACTTTTCCCCCTGCCAGCGCTGCGGCTATGGATGCTGCGCCTGTGTAAGCGAAAAGATTGAGCACTTTGGCCCCTTTGTGCTGACTGACCCATCTGTATAGCCAGTCCCAGTGGGAGGCCTGTTCTGGAAAAATTCCAAGGTGTTTGAATTTTCCACTGCGGCACCAGAGCTGCATATGCCAGCCTTTTCCTTGATAGGTGATGGTCCAGCGCTCTGGGAGGGGAGGGTCCCATACGCCTTCATAAGCAGTTTTAGGTGTATAACAATGGCTATCCTGCCAAAAAGAGCGGGGCTGGTGAGGGCGGCCCACGGCCCATTTGTCGGGGCGTATGGTCTTGAGCTTACCCCACCGTTCCCATCGCCACCCTTCACCAAAATCCAAGAGCTGATACGCAGACCAGTTCGTCGTACGGATGTGGTATTCCACAGAGAATGCAAAGGTATTCTATGCGACCTTTGACAAGTGGAACGCAATGCCCTTTACTATCTCGTGGGGAATATCCTTCAGCGCTCATATCCTCTATTGGAGACGATATTGCTCACCTTGCTGCTTCCTGTGGAGGACTTTGGCCGCTGGACATGGGCAGCTGGTTTCTACATGGGTATGGCAAGTTTGGCTCATGGGGGGATACCAGCAGCCACTCTACGGTATGCTGCTGTGGAGCGTCACGCCCCTTTGGCTGTGCTTCATCGGGCTCTGATAAGTTTGATACCTTGGGGAATAGGAGGGGGGATAGGGCTATTTTTTCTAAGTCTGAGTGTGCCCTCATCCGTCCGATGGATAATATGGTTGCACATACCAGCTCTACTTTCTACTCTCGTAGGCGAGACTGCACGCGCGTATCTGCGAGGAAGGCTGGCTGATCGTCAGATACTTCTTTGGCAGCTCGTGAGTTTTAGTTTGGGGCTGTTTCTTATAGGTATCCTCAGCAGTTGGTACGGATTAGCGGGGGCGGCTTGGGGGCGAGCTTTTCAGCCAGTTTGGAGCCTCCTGCCTATTGTCTCCCTCTTATGGTCTGCTTTTCGCTCTCCCCCGGTACGGCTGATAGGTTTCGGGAGATTTAGTCTGCGGGCTCTATGGGGCAATTTAGCGATGGAAGCCATATTTATTTTACCCGTGTGGTTCATGGGGTGGCATGGGGCTTCTGAGGCCACCTTGGCTTACTGGCGTTGGGCTACTCTGCTTCCCTTCAACTTACGCAGTTTCCTGGCACAGGTCGTACTCTACTTTTACCCTCTATGGGCAAAATCTCAACTGTCTCCACTCCGACTGTACAAACGCTTTCTGCCTATCATTCATGGAGTTGCCATAGTTGGCGCACTCTTTCTCGTGCTTTTAGGCTTTGTATGGGAGTACTTTCCTGGCTCTGCATATTTACCTGCTCGTCCGTACTACTGGCTAAGTATAGTAGTAGGGTACATTTGGAGTACTGAGGCTCTAACCCTCCCCAACATTCTTTCTGCAAAAGGGTATATTCAACATTTCTCTTGGGCGTACTTAGTGGCTTTATTATTAGCTCTGTCCATGTATTCCTTCGGCGGTGTGGCTATTCAGAAGTATTTAGTGGGAATCGGACTTAGCGGAATCACCGCTGCGTTTTATGGGATTTACCGAATGAGGATTATCAGCACGCAGGCATCTCCGGAGAAAGATTTAGGATAGCCGATGTCACTCTTATTTGCCCTCCTGTGACAAGTGAGAAGCAGGGAAAAAGGTAGAAGTGCTTTTGGGTTTCGTCAAATCAATATAAAACTGGGGGCGGGATGATATCCTCGCCCCCAGGGTTTTTCCCTCCTCATCCTCTTTACTCCAATAGGAGGCGTAAAGTGTGTCTTTTCCCTCCACCCTCTACTTCTACCAAGTAGAAGCCCGCTGGCAGATTTAGCGAAAGGAGTTGGGCACCACCTCCTGGAAGGGTGAGGCTTCTAACTTCTCGTCCAAGCACCTCACGAATGGTAATCTGATATACCCCTTCATTCGGGAGAACTAACCAAACTAAGCCTGAGCTTGGGTTAGGATAGAGAGAGGGTGTAGAGAAAGCATCGGTATGGGTGATATTTGCGGTGCGTCCGCCAAATCTGAGGTAGAAGGAATACTGCCTAGACTGAGCAGTACGACCCGTCGGAGGCGGGGTAAGCCCATATACCAAAGTATAAACCCCAGGCTGCGTAGGATACACACAAGCTATCGGAGTGATTCCACTATCCAGGGGTATTCCCGTCGGACCGTAGTATGTCCAGTACCACCAGTAGATGCTGTCAGGATAGGGAACAAGCACGCCAGCATATAAGCAAGTGGTGTCTAAGTCAAGGGGTATAGTATCACCCGGGAAGTAAGGTGTAGAGTCGTTAGGGTAGCTCACAATTACGGTATCATTAGGCGTACCACCCCCACTGAGTACGAAAGTTACAGTGTCAGTGCAGACCTGTGTGGTGGGGCAAAGCCATGTAGCTCTTGATATGACTTGCAGGAAATAGGAAGCCAACCCTATGGGAACAGTAATGGTACTGCCTTGTCCAGAGAGGCATCCCCCAGGGAGGTTCGCTCCACAGATTTGCCAGTAGTACTGGTAAGAAGGAGAAGTTGAAGGCGGTAGGTTCGCAGCAGGAGCAAGATGAAAGGTATATGTGCCATTAGCCAAAGTAATAACCTGACCTGGTAGATAGGTAGCATTGTTTACAGTGAGCTGAGGTAAGCAAGGTGAGAAAGCACCACTATTGGCACAGTTTTGATTGGGATTTGGATTGTAGGCGTGGATGATATAGGTCAGAGTGTCAAAGCATATGCCGTTATAGAAGTAAATCCGCAGGTAATGCGTTCCAGGAGCAGTAAAGTGTGCCGTATCCAATATAGTACCAGCAGGCAAGTTTCTATTATCGGGTCTGTGCTGGTCGGGGCTTGGTCCTGTGAGCCACCATCCTCTGAAGTCTCCAGTCCGATTTAGTGAGAATGGATACGAGCCCAAAGGTAGGGACACGCTGCGTTGAGGTCTGACTTGCTGGCCGCCGATTTGAAGAAGGATGCTATCTCGGCAGAATCCGGCCCATGGATTAGGTGGTAGAGTATCCCCTCTTATTACGATCAAAGCGGAGTCCGTGCAAGCAAACGTGCCTCCGGGAGCATAAACATGGGCGATGAGCGTCAAGTGATAAAATGTAGGGTGATAGGCATAATCAAGCTGGACATTCAGCGTGACGGAACTTCCGGTGGTTCCAGAGAGGCTCCCACTGGCGACGTAATAGGATTGTCCAGAGCCGGCAATTCTACTAAGGAACCAATACCACAAAGTGGGATAACCAGATTGATAAGAGGTCCCGATACGGGGATAGGCCGTGAGGAAGCCGCCCTGGATATGTAAAGTGTCGCCGTTAGAATACCACTGTCCAGCATGCGCCATTCTCAGCGAGTCGCATTGCGCATGTAAAAGATGGGACGCAAGCCAAAGTCCCAATACCACTGTTTTGACCAATGAGTACTTCATATCAAGACAAAGTAAGTACGCTTACAGCGCCAAACTACTCACTTTGTGCTAAGTTTTTTGAAGGTCAAGCTAAGAATTTTTCCTCTCAGTCATTCACTGGGCTCTGACGAAGGAAGTTTTGATTCTGGATGACCCATATCATGTCTGCTGCGGTTACAGCGCCATCGCAATCTACATCTGCGGGGGTAAATATGCCAGTGCCTAAAACTCCATTTCTTAGAAGTAGGAACTCATAGTCCGCTGCATTTACAACGCCAAAAGCAGCACCTTGAGGGGTTCCGGGCCAAGTATTCCTGTACTCATCGGCGCAGTTACCTGACCAAGACGCACTTACCCAGGTCCCCCCGCTGATAGGTAGAAGGGCGTAGTGCTCGCCTGGTACCCCATCTACATAGGTGGGGTCTCTAAAATCTATGAGGGTGGGCTGCTGTGGGTCACGGCTTAGAGTTACCGCTTGGCTACTGCGCAAAGGAAGGTGCTGAGGGAAGCGGATAACTATCCATTTCGGCGTAGCGGTATCACATCGGCAGAAGGAGAGTCGCCAAGGTTGGTAATAGCCACGGTCTGGGCAACTCGGACAATCTGTGGTATCTACCATGGGAGGAGCCCATTTCCACACCCGACCGAGCGAATCTATAAAACCCCATACAGAATCCACGGCTGGTCCAGAAGCGGACTCCCTCAGAAGCACTAAGCACGGCGTGACCCAGGTGGGGGTGTACCAAGCCGAAGGTGTGGTAGAAGAGTCCGATACGCTCTGACCTCCGATTCTTCGCCAGCTAAGTGAGTTTGCTTCCCAATACCATGGTAAGCTTCCCAAGACCCCCCACTCCATGAGGCTGTCTCCGAAAGTATTTCCGATGCTGGCTTTATACAGACCCAAGCGTGATAGACCAGGATGGGGCGCCTGCGTTCCGTCGCTGCGGGTGGTAGCTTCTAAGGCGACCTTTACTGTGACTTGAAGGCCTCTCCTGATACGAAATGAATCGGAGATAGGGGTATTTTCTACCAGCTTAGATAGCCATGAACTTTCTGAAACTAAACCTGCGGGCAAGCTGAGTGTAACCTGACAGGCAGGCGATATGCAGGTGTCCAAAGCAACATACAGTCCATTGTTGAGGCGTTGTGCGCGTCCAGGGGGGAGTACGGTCTGAGGCGCATCCATGAATATATGCTCAATCAGTTTCTGGAATCCGCACTCCGCAGGCTCTCCAAAGCCGAAGAGGTAGAGGAGAAGAGTTTCATCCCGTGAAGGAACTGCGCCATGGATAGGAAATACTTCACCCTGACATATTACAGAAGGGGCATGGATAGTATGGGGCGAAGAAGGTAGTACCATTAATCTCAGTGTCATGGGCCATGCTGCTCCACAGCTGGAAAGGCGTGCTCTAAGGAATAAGGTATCTCGATGAGCTCTCAGAGAATCTACCACCCAACGAAGGGTGTCGCCATTCCAGTGGAGCCTTATGTCGCGAAGGGAAGTGCTCGCTGTGGAGATATTTCCTTCTGCAAACCATGTGGTCGTATCTTGCTGGGGTGTATTAATGTACAAGGGTATAGCGGCGCGGATTTCTCGGTGATTAGCGCTGAATAGTATAGTGCCTCCTCTTGTGACTTCCAGAGACATGGCTCGGGGAAGATTTATAAGGGGGCTCCAGCGATCCACCGAATATTCACAGCTCCACGAGCCGACCAGTACGCCGCCAATAAGAGTATCTTTCGGTTTCGGACGACCATCTAACCAGTAACGCATGATGTACCCTTCTCCCGAAGGAAGACGCAGGGGGAAAACAAGATGGGGTTCCGGTGCTGGGCAAAATACTATCCGAGCTCGTACCGAGTCCATATCAGCCCGGTTGGGCGAGCGGTATATCGTATCCAGCGTATGCGCAGTCGGAGAGAAACTAATATTCATGCTTCGCAGCAAGAGGAGATATTCTGCGCATCCCCCTGGGTTTTTTCCCCAGTCTAAAAAGTAAAGATTATGTCCAGATGCAGTGATAGCCCGAGGTGAAGCGATGTCTTCTGTGAAACAGGGGTCGTGGCTATCCTCACTTTCGTCTATGGGGATGGCGGGCCACGATAGAGCGGTCATTGGCGCAAATAGATTGTCGCGGAGCAGGTAGGTTTTGTGAGTGCTGGTGCTGAGTCTGGCAGCGCAAGCGACTTCTCCATTCAAGAGTGAGAAAGCTACGATGGGAAAGTGTCTAAGGTCACCATACATATTATTCATGAAAAAGCCGATATGGCGCGACAGCGTACTACTGGAGGTGTATGGGAAAGGATATATCACTCTGAGACGATACGCTCCCTCTACGGCGATGAGGCTACCTGTCTGAGCATTCCAGACAAGCTGTTGGATGCCATATACGATAGAGTCCTCAGAGGCTGCCCATGATGGTCTCGGGTCAGGTATCCGAGCCCAACCGCGTTCTCTATGGACTTCTCCCGTGGCGATATCTAATCGGTATAGGATGACAGAGTCAGGGTAGTTCACGGCTACATATAGGAGCTCTTGCATCAGATATGGCTGAATAGGTATGTAGGTGAAAGTGTATGAAGGAAATATAGAATCCGCCCCGTCTAAGTAGGCACTGCGTGCGAGGAATGGCGCCCCTGAGACTGAGGCTTGCCGCCAGCCTATGGTGGCATCCGGACCACCAGCAAATGGATAAACCCAGTACCGCTGTCCTTCCGCAGGATGAATGCTCGGAGCTTTATTGCTATTGACAGTTATGGTCAGCGATGGAGGAGGGACAGTGGGAAGGAGATTTTCCATTTCAAACCATCCTGCTACACCTCCTAATAGCCTATAAGAGCTACTCTTCATACGCCCAAACATCTCACAGGAGGAAATCTGAACTATCGCTGTATCTACTCCTCCGGGTGGAGGGAGGATTTTGGCGATAGTCCAGCGGGGGCGCCCCGATATGGAATAGCCTGTTCCTCCGCCACCATGGTCATTCCACAAAAAAGCTATACTATCTGATGGGGCATCAAAGCGTCCATAAAACCGAAAAGATAGGTTTCTCTGAAAAGTATCTGGCACGCAGGTATTGGGGGGCAAACTGCCGGTTAGTACCTGCGCACGGTAGCGCAGCAGACGCCCTATCCAGCTTTTCCCGTAGCCTGTGAGAGGGGGAGATATATGAGGGGACAGCGAACCAGCATTCAGGGGGAAGCACTCAAAGGTCACTCGAGGGCGCAAACGTTCGTAGCACACAGAATTCACTCGCCCAACCCCGAAGATATACAGATGTCCCACGGCATCTGCCACGATTCCCGTACCCTCGCCCGGTAGCATCGTATTCACCATAGCTGTGCTCGGTGAATGCACTCCTAAATAACCTGAGCCGCTAGCATGATCCACTGCTGTAAAAAAGAAACTACCATCCACCGTACGAGTCATCCCTGTCCATACTCTATTTTGTACCACCCACGGCATGCCAAATCCTATGTTCAGCGATGGAAAGTTCCCCAATCCTGTCCAATATGAAAAGATGGCACGAGTAGTTGAGAGGTTACTGATATTCAAACGGCGATCCTCCGCCCATGCCAACCACAGCGTATCCCCCGAAACCCACGGATATAGCGTACCTACACTAGGTATAACGCTATAATCACCACAGAAAAGCTGGGCTGTGGAGCTGCTCAGGCTGCCCAGATCGACTGGGCGCAGATCACTCGTTCTGAAAGCCGAGACATACATGTGGCCCTGCCAGTTATTCATGCAGTTGTCAGTCACGGTGAGGTCGCCGTAGCTCCAATAGGAGCCACCGCTTGTAGCTATTTGATACTGCATAGACCTATTCCCAGCAGCATCACGGCGAATATTGTATAGCGCCAGCAGGGTATCCCCCTTTATGACTAAGGCTCGTCCGTATCCTTGGGCATTTATGCCTAATGAACCTCTGAATAATACCGCCCCGACCACACTTCCAAAGGAAGTCCCAGTTGCAAGCTTAATCCAAAAAGGGAATGCAGGATTTCCTGAGGGGGCTATATATCCCAAACCAAAAGCATCGCGCAAAGTAGACGGAGAGAGGTTATGTACGGTCAAAGCCAATGCTGGCAATCGCATCGTACCTGCGATGTATATCGCCCCGGGGCGGTATGCCATGCCATTTATTCCGAGGGAAAGATTTCCAGTTCCAGACCAGTATAGCGCTTCATTTACGATATGCCATGTAGAAGGGGCGAAGTTTGCAATTTTAGATACCTGCCATACCTGGGCTGTGGATTGGTCGCTCTCCATGGTGTATGAGAGGGGGAGAGTTAGGGAGAAAGTGGCGCTAGTCGCTGTCTGGAAAATGAATGTCGGCTGAGCAGTTACAGCATTAATCCGTGGTGTGCATCCCCCCGTAGGTAAGTTTACGGCTATCCATATCGTGTCTCTATTTTCAGAGACTTGAAAGTCAGCGAAGCGAACACTATACTGAGCCCCTGCCTGAGCGTAAGCGATAAATGCACCCAAGAAGTCTCCACTTGTTCTGTGATACAGGGCAAGGTATCCAGCCTCTCGTCTGTAAGTGACCGGTGGAATCTGTAGGGGTATCGGAGGAGCGCCATTAGGATTAGGTAGATAGGCATATTCATTTGCAGGAATGCACACCCTTCCAAGCACCCAAAGGGTATCTCCGGTGAGCCTCAGTCTATTATAGACTCTGGAATGGAGCTGACTGGCTTCGCCAGGCTGGTGGTAGCCATTTCCAGCGTCTCCCTCCCCATGCCAGTCCCATACTAAACTCTCCTGAGCCCAGGCACAAGCCAACCATATCCATGGGATGAATCGTCTCATATCTGCTACAAATATAAGCCTAAGTATAAGCCGCGTTGAAATTACTTTCCGCAGTTCAGCAATCCTTCCCTGTACATTTGCAGGGATGGCAGGCGAAAAGATCATCTATACCATGGTGCGTGTGTCCAAGGTGATTCCCCCTAATCGCACCATCCTGAAGGACATCTCTCTTTCCTATTTCTACGGGGCGAAGATTGGTGTCGTCGGTGCGAATGGTTCTGGAAAAAGCTCCCTTTTGCGCATCATGGCGGGTGTGGATACGAGTTATCAAGGGGAAGCAAAGTTATCTCCAGGGTATACTTTGGGCTATTTACCCCAGGAGCCTTACTTAGACCCTGACAAAAAAGCCATAGACATCGTTCGGGAAGGGGCACAGGAGGTTTATGACTTGCTTAGAAAATACGAGGAGATCAGTTTGCGCTTTGCAGAGTCCCTTTCAGATGAGGAGATGAATAGCCTTTTGGAGCAACAAGCGAAGCTTCAAGAGCAAATAGAGGCTGCCGATGGCTGGAACATAGATACTTACATTCAGCAGGCTATGGAGGCTCTCCACTGTCCGGACCCTGAGGCACCGGTGCATGTGCTATCCGGCGGGGAAAAAAGGCGTCTGGCATTAGCTCGTTTGCTTATTCAAGAACCTGATATTTTGCTACTGGACGAGCCTACCAATCACTTGGACGCAGAGTCGGTAGCGTGGCTCGAGTCTCATTTACAGCAATATCGGGGAACGGTGATTGCCGTCACACACGACCGCTACTTTTTAGAAAAGGTAGCCGAATGGATATTGGAACTAGACCATGGACGAGGGGTTCCATGGAAAGGGAATTATTCCAGCTGGCTCAAGCAAAAAGAGACTCAGCTCAAACAGCAAAATGCCGCACCCGAGCGTCAAAGAGCTCTCCAAAGGGAGCTGGAATGGATACAAATGAGTCCAAAAGACCGTGAAGCCCAACGCAAAGCACGTCTTGCCGCTTATGAACGACATATTGGAGACGAACGGGAGATTTTTATCGCCCCTGGTCCGCCCTTAGGCGATTGGGCCCTTCAAGCTAATAATCTTAGCCTACGCTATGGCGACAGAAGTCTCTTTGAAAATCTGAGCTTTGCTGCACCCCGGGGAGCAATCGTCGGCATTATCGGACCCAACGGCTCCGGGAAAACCTCGCTTTTCCGGCTTATCGTTGGAGAAGCACAGCCTACCTCTGGGAGCATTACTGTATCCCCCAAGGCTGTAATCGCTTATGTGGACCAAGAGCATCGGGATTTAGACCCCGCTAAAAAGCTAATAGAGCAGCTCTCCGGCGGCTTAGAATACCTTCAAGTTGCTGGACGACAAATACATGTGCGTTCATATTTGGCTCGATTCGGCTTTACAGGCGGTGATCAGGAGAAACGGATTGGAGACCTCTCAGGTGGAGAGAAAATGCGCTTTCACCTCGCTTACAGCTTTCAGCAAGGGGCCAATATGCTTCTCTTGGATGAGCCTACCAATGACCTTGATGTGCACACCATCCGAGCATTAGAGGAGGCTCTGGATAGCTTTACTGGGGCGGCATTGATTATTTCTCATGATAGATGGTTTCTGGATAGGGTGGCGACGCATATTTTGGCATTTGAGCCCGGGGAAGGGGTATTTTTTGTAGAGGGAAGTTGGACAGATTATGAGGAAATTTGGCGTCCTCGGCTCGTGAGTCGTCCTCGTCCCAAGCATTTTTATCGACGACTTCGGGCGGTGGGGGGATGAGGGGATTGGCGAATAGGCTCCGGTGTCGGTGCGGGGAGGGGCGCGCCAGCGCCAT
>JANWXY010000031.1 GCA_025057135.1 Bacteroidia bacterium
CTGGCGCCTCTGGCGCCAGCGCGCCCTGACCCTCCTATAAAGCCCCCCCCGTCCCTTCTCCTCTCCAACCAGGCTTTATCAACAGCAATAAAGCAATCCAAAAGTCCGCCAAGCGGTGCTTTCTAATCAAACCTTCCGAGCGGAGAGAGGGGGATTCGAACCCCCGAGCTCGCTTGTCGCGAGCTACCTGATTTCGAGTCAGGCCCGTTCGACCACTCCGGCACCTCTCCGCCCCAAATTTAGCGCTCAGTCGGTAATCTCTCGCTGCTGTATATTGGATAAATACTCTTGCGATAGTTCGTGCAGGGCAGTTATGAGCTCTCTATTTTCCTCAGGTGTGCCGATGGTGATTCGCAGGGTATCTTCGCAAAGAGGCAGAGTGCCCCTGTATCGCACAATGATTCCTCGTTCTGCTAAGGCAGTGTAGATCGCTTTCGCTCTGTGAAAGCGGACAAGTAGAAAGTTAGCCTGAGAAGGAAAAACCTCCTTGACGATAGGCAGATTTTTTAGGGCTTCTGATAATAGGAAGCGTTCTTTGCGTACCAGTTCTATGGACTGCTGGATAGATGCCATATTCTGAAGGGCACTCACTGCGGCTGCCTGTGCAGGACCGCTAAGGTTATACGGAAGCTTCGTACGATAAAAAAGTGAAACTACCTCGGGATCAGCGATGGCATAGCCTATTCGCCATCCTGCCATTCCCCATGCTTTGGAGAAGGTGCGCAGTAAGATAGTCCCGGCTGTCCGGTGAGGTAGCCAACCGGCGGGCTCTTCGGAAAAGTCTATGTAGGCTTCATCCAAAACCACCCATCCTTTGAATCTTTCTATAAATGCTCTGACTACATGGATGGGCCAGAGCGTTCCAGTGGGATTATTGGGGCGGCAGAGGATAGCGAGGCGTGTATTTGGTCCCGAGGCTCGTAGGAGACTTTCTATGGGCAAGGAAAAATCCGCTTCCAACTCAATCTCCCGGACACTAATACCATGAATGCGGGCATAAGTCGCATATACACCATAAGTCGGAGCTACGGTCAAAAGTTCATCTTTTCCCGGCTCACATGTAGCGCGTAGCAGCCAATCTATCAGCTCATCACTACCTGCCCCGCACATGATGGTGTCAGGTGAAATACCCAAATACCTACCCAAGGCAGTTCTTAGCTCTGCATGATGGGGGTCAGGATAACGGTGGTAGGGAGCCGCCCATTCAGTCGCGAAGGCATTCTCATTTGCATCTAAAAATACTTTCGCTGTGCCCGTATATTCATCGCGTGCGCTGGTATAGGGCGGGATGTCTATCAGGTGAGGTCTAAATCGCCGCATAGCGAAGTCTCATAGACTCAGCGTGTCCGAGAAGTCCTTCCGCTTCGGCGAGGTGAAGGACTGCCGGCGTAAGGGCTTTCACGCCTTCGGGGTTGAGCTGTTGATAAGTGAAACTGCGCATGAAGCTAAGTACCGTCAGGCTTCCGAAGCTACGAGCCATTCCTCCTGTGGGTAGGACATGATTCGTGCCAGAGGCATAATCGCCTGCACTTTCGGGCGTTAGATGTCCTAAAAATACTGAGCCCACTTGTCGTAGGTGGGATAAATAGCACTCTGGCTTTTCACACGCCAAGATGAGGTGCTCTGGGGCCACTGCATTCACTATTTGAATGCCAGTCAAGATATCTGGTACAGTGAGGCTCCAACTGTGATTTAGGGTTTCTTCTGCGTAGGCTCGGCGGGGATTATGGGAAAGTAAGTCTTTTATAGCCATCTCTACGGCGGGAATTAGTTCGGCGTCAGTTGTAATAAGTCCAACGAGACTATCCGAACCGTGTTCTGCTTGGGCGATAAGGTCGGCGGCGATCCACTCGGGATGAGCGGTTGAGTCAGCCAGTACGATTACTTCGGAGGGGCCTGCTGGCATGTCTATGGCCACTCCTCGACGCGCTGCTTCCAATTTTGCCGCTTGGACAAAGCGATTCCCCGGTCCAGCGATTTTATCCACAGCGGGGATGCTCTGAGTCCCAATAGTTAGCGCGGCTATCGCTTGGGCTCCTCCTACGGCATATACTTCCGAAATGCCGCATATTCTCGCTGCATACAGCAAAGCTTCGTGTATCTTGCCATTGGATGATGGAGGGGTGGCTAGAACTATTTGTGGAACCCCTGCGATTTTGGCAGGTATGCCTAACATCAGGACGCTGGAAATCAGCGGTGCCGTTCCCCCCGGAACGTACAGCCCCACTCGAGCAATAGGAACATACCGTAGCCCACACAAGACACCTCTTTGCGTCTCTACGACGATTTCTTGGGGTAGCTGCCGGAAGTGAAAGTTCCAGATATTTTCATACGCCGCATGAATCGCCTCAGCGAGGGCAGGGGGGACCTGAGCTGCGTGAATTTCGGCTTCGGACACACGAAGGGCAGAGAGTTTGACGCCGTCATAGCGTTGTGTGAGTTCATAGAGAGCTTCATCGCCTTTTTCTTCTACTGCCCGAAAAATGCCTTCCACATCAGGGAGAGGCGGTTGAGTGGCCCGTAACTGTTTAGTAGGAAAGTCTGGATACCACTGATAATGCTGCCATTTCATCGGATGAGTTTTTCTATGTTCATCACGAGGAGCCCCTGAGCGCCTAACCCTTGAAGCTGCTGGGCTATTTCCCAGAATAGTTTCTCTTCTACTACTGTATGGACAGATATCCAGCCTGGTTCAGCAAGGGGCATGACCGTTGGACTTTTGAGTCCCGGTAGCAATTTCAATACCGCAGGAAGGGCGCTTTCTGGAAGGTTGAAGAGGATGTATTTCTGCTGGCGGGCTGCAAGTACGGCATCTATGCGGAAGAGAAAGTCTTCGTAAGTCTGGGTATCGCCTCTGCGTTGAATGAGGATAGCCTCGCTGTGTAGGAAGGTATGTATCTCGCGCAGTCCATGAAGGAGCAGGGTGCTACCTGTGGCGACAATATCTATGATAGCTTCGGCTAAGCCTAAACTGGGAGCTATCTCCGTGGAGCCGTGAAGGGCGTGTATCGTGGCTTTTATGCCCATTTCTGAAAGGTAGTGATGGGTCAAGCGAGGGTACCCCGTAGCCACACGCTTTCCATGTAAATGCTCTATGCTCTGAATGGTACTATCTTTCGGCACAGCGAGAGAAAGGCGACAGCGCCCAAAGCCCAACCGCCGAATTATCTCCACGGGCTGCCCAGACTCATATACGACATTTTCTCCTACAATACCTATATCGGCCACTCCATCAGCTACATATGCAGGTATATCGTCATCTCGCAGCAGGTACGCTTCCAGAGGGTAGTTTATCGCAGGCACGCGAAGCCGCTCACCCGCTGCTGGGATGATTATGCCAGCTTCTGAGAGCAGCCGAAAAGAGTCCTCTGCTAATCGTCCTTTCTTTTGCAGCGCAATGCGAATACGCTTCACGAGAGAATAACGGCTTGAGACACTCTGTAGGAGGCTAAAAGCCGCTGAATCCGCTCGATGCCTTCGTCTATCTCCTCTGCCGTGATGGTGAGAGGCGAACGCGAACGAATAGAACGTTCCCCAGCTTTTAGAAGTAGGAGATTTTCTTTGTCCAGAGCGTCCTTGACGAGTTTATCTCTCAGCTCTTTCGTCGGTAGATCAAAAGCCACCATGAGTCCTTGTCCACGAACAGCTCCAACAAACTCTGGAAACTCCTGGCTGAGCTCCTCTAATCTCGCTTTCAAGTGAAGACCTACTTTTTCAGCATGTTCGACGACCCCATCTTCCTCAATGATGGACAAAATCTTATCGGCGCGTACCATATCTACGAGGCTTCCGCCCCATGTAGAGTTAATCCGTGAGGGGACTCGAAAGACATTCGTGGGGACTTCATCTACTTTGGGACCGACGAGGATGCCGCAAACCTGCATTTTCTTACCGAAAGCGATAATGTCTGGAAGAGCCTCTGGCCCAAAATGTTCATGTGCCCAGAAGCGTCCCGTAGCGCCCACGCCTGTTTGTACCTCGTCGTAAATGAGCATGACATCGTTTTCATCTGCTAGTTGACGTAGGGATTTCATAAACTCGGGGCGAAAGTGATTATCCCCTCCTTCGGATTGGATAGGTTCTATGATAATGGCACAAATTTCATCCCGATGTTCAACAAAAGCCTGCTTTATCTGACGGATAGCCAGCTCCTCGTCGGCAATCGTCTGAGATAAGCTTTCAGGAGTCAGGGGAAAACGCAGCTTGGGGTTGAGAATACGAGGCCAGTCGGAGAATTTAGCAAAGTATTGAATCTTAGCGGGATCAGTGTTCGTAAGGCTCATAGTGTAGCCCGAACGCCCATGGAAGGCTTCTCGGAAGTGAATTACTTTCGTTCCTACTTCTCGGCGGTAGCCTTTGGCGAAATTTTTCTGAACTTTCCAGTCCATCGCGACTTTTAGAGCATTTTCTACGGCTAATGCTCCACCAGAGATGAAGAAAGCGTATTTTAGATAGAGAGGTATGGCGACTCTCTCAAAAGTTTGCATGAAGTGGGCATACTCCTGCGTATAAATATCAGCATTTGTAGGATTGATAAGGGCGGCTCGCATTAGATGGCGCTGGAAAGTCTCATCCTCCATCATCTTGGGATGATTGTAGCCCAGAGGTATCGTAGCATAGCAGCCGAAAAAGTCCAGTATCTTTCGCTGATGTTTGCTGTCATATACCCATACGCCGTGGCTTTTTTCCAAATCCATTACCAGGTCTAATCCGTCTCGTAAGATACGCTTCTGCAAGACAGCATCCACCATCAGTGGCGAGACCTCCATTTTGTATCCCATACTCTGCAAAGGTAACAATAACTTGGGGGGGTATGAGCGCTGTATTCGTACCCTGGATTGGTGATATAGTAGAAGTGCAAAATGAAGAGTACCATCATCTCACCCGCAGCTTACGAGTACGAGTGGGAGAAAAGGTCTGGCTTACGAATGGGAAAGGTACCCTTGCACTCGGCGAAGTGCAGCGTATCACCCGCAGTCTTGCGGAGATAGTAGTAATCCAGCGTTTTGAAAAACCTGGGGAGCCGCCTGCTCCTATCACCCTTTTGGTATCCCCTCTTCAGCAGCCTGCGCGCATAGATTGGCTCATAGAAAAAGCCGTAGAGCTGGGCGCTACCACTGTATATCTGCTTCCTATGGAGCGCTCTGTGCGCAAACATGTGGATATTGCTCGGTTAGAGCGGGTAGCCATCGCTGCCTTGAAGCAAAATCTCCGAAGTGTTTTGCCTGCAATTCACTTTTTGAGCTCTTGGGAGGCTGTCCCCTGGGAGGAGTTCGCCTGTCGCCTGATGGGCGAAATCGGGGCTCCTGTTGCATTAGGTGAAGCCTTACCGTCTCAGCCATCGCCCACATTATGGATCGTGGGACCGGAGGGTGACTTCACAACGCAAGAAGTTGAAGCGCTGAGGGAGCGTGGGGTTCAAGGCGTTTCTCTCGGACACCTGCGCCTGCGGGCGGAGACAGCGGCTATACTTTTTCTCAGTGCCCTAAAAGTTCGGTGGAGCTACTGAGCTCGGGATGGCTATCAAAACTCCAACATTAGCGTTACCGGGCCGTCGTTTGTCAGGCTGACTTTCATCATCGCTCCAAACTCTCCGGTGGCGATAGGTACATCTACCGCTTGATTTTTTAGCTCTTCCAGAAAGGCGCTATACAACTTTTGCGCTTCTGCTCCAGAAGCCGCTTCTGTAAAGCATGGACGGAATCCCTTTTCCAGCCGCCCATACAGAGTGAATTGTGAGACAATCAGCAGGGCACCGCCCACTTCTCGGACGGAGCGATTCATCTTACCCGCATCATCAGCAAAAATTCTCAGGTGGAGCAGCTTATGAGCAGCTTTTGGCAGCTTATCTAAGGTATCTGCGCGGTGAAAACCCACCAATACCAGAAGCCCATGGTTTATGGCACCGATTACTTGGCCATGGACTTCTACAGCCGCTTGCGATACCCGCTGGACAAGTAAGCGCATTTTTACGCCACAGTTTTGAGTTCGTTTAGGAGAGCCAGATACGTATGATAGCGAGAAGCGGCTATTTCCCCTTTCTGCACACTTTCTATCACTGCGCAGGCAGGCTCGTCTACGTGTAAGCAGTTGTTGAAGCGACAAAAGGGTAGCCGTTCTCGCATCTCCCGGAAGTAATGGGATAACTCAGTGGGCTGTATATCCCCTACTTTGAACTCGCCAAACCCCGGTGAGTCTATGACTTCTCCGCCTTCTGGAAGCTCATACAACGCAGTATAGGTCGTAGTATGCCTTCCTCTCTGAGTAAGCCGTACCAAAGGCTGCGTGGCGAGATTTAAGCCAGGTATGAGGAGGTTGATAAGTGAGCTTTTTCCTACGCCGCTGAGCCCTGTAATGAAGGTGCGCTTATTTTTTAGATAATTTCTCAGCTCCTCTGTGCCTACCCCTGTGTGAGTTGATGTGGAAAATACGGGATAACCTATCTGTTTGTACAACTGCATAAAATCTATCCGTTTTTTCTGGTCTCGGGGCTTGAGATGGAGATCAGCTTTGGTAAAAGCTAAGGCGGCTGGAACATCATAGGCTTCACAGAGCACTAAAAAGCCATCTATGTAGCGCAGTGGAGTGAAGGGCGCTTCCACAGTTACCAGAAGGAGGGCTTGATCCAAGTTTGCAGCTAAGATTTGTCGCCTGTATGCGTGGTTCGGGTCTACGCGGACAAGCCAGTTTCGCCTGGGGAGGATTTCTTCTATCACAGCTATGTCTTCCTCTATGCGGAGTTTTACCTCATCTCCAACAGCAAGTGGGGTGGTGAAGTTGTGTTCTTCCAAGCGAAACTTTCCTCTCAAAGTAGCTGGAAAAGTAGCGCTCGTTGGAATACGCACATGTACATGCTCGCCGGCAGTTCTTACGATAGTGCCATGCATTTGTGATACTTTTGACCACAAATATGCGTATTCTACTCACAGGCGCAGCGGGATTCATCGGCAGCTATACCGCTGAACGCCTTCTCCGAGCAGGTCATGAAGTTATTGGCATAGATAACCTCAACGACTACTACTCTCCCTCCCTCAAAAAGTATCGTCTTCAGCGCCTTTATCAGCATCAGGGGTTCTCGTTTCACTGTGTGGATATTTCGGATTGGCTTAGCCTATCCGGTGTTTTTGAGCTTATTAGGCCCATTGACGCTGTGATAAACTTAGCTGCTCGTGCTGGGGTGCGTGCAAGTTTGCAGAGCCCTGCCGTTTATCACCACACGAATGCTACGGGGAGCCTGTATTTGTTAGAGCTTATGCGCCGTTATGAGATTGGTCGGTACGTACTGGCTTCCACTTCTTCTTTATATGCGGGGACGCCCTTGCCTTTTACGGAGGATCGTCCAGTGAATACGCCTATTTCCCCTTACGCTGCCTCTAAGAAGGCGGCTGAAATGTATGCCTATACTTATCACTACCATTACGGTATCCATGTGGCCGTCCTGAGATATTTCACTGTCTATGGCCCGGCGGGCCGACCAGACATGAGCATTTTTCGGTTTATAGAGTGGGTGTACAGAGGAGAACCGCTCCAACTCTATGGCGATGGAAGTCAGTCGCGGGATTTCACGTATGTAGAAGATGTGGCAGCTGGTACAGTCGCAGCGCTCTCTGTGAGAGGGTATGAAGTTTTCAACATCGGTGGAGGGAAAGCCCCCACTTCGCTGCTGGAGGCGATAGACCACATACAGAAGCGACTCGGTAAAAAAGCCCACATTATTCAGCATCCTTTTCCGAAGGCTGATTTGATGCACACGCAAGCTGAGATACAAAAAGCCCAAAATCAACTTGGATGGACTCCCCAAATAGATTTTTGGACGGGCTTAGACCTTACGATTGACTGGCATTTAGCGCATAGGGACCTCTTAGATACTCTTCCTTTACCATCTTGATGGTGATGTGGGGTAGGGTTTTTGTTTTCTCTGTCTGTATGATGAGGCTGCAGGCGCAGTTGTCCTCGGATATGTATGCTGATCCAGCCTATAAGCATGCCCAAAAGCTCTACTTCCTCGCTTCGCAATCGGAAGCTTATATGGGTGATGCCGAAAATGCTTTCAAAAACCTCATTCGTAAATACGGCGCCCGTCCGCCTCTGCAAATGTACCTATCCGGCATCACAGCCCTGAAAGCTCGTTATGCCATCAATCCTTTTGCTAAGAGGGATTACTTCTTCCAAGCTGAGTCCCAGATGGATGCAATAGTCAAACAAAATCCATCAGACCCTGAGGTGCGGTTCATCAGAGGAAGCTTTTACTACTATCTCCCGTTCTTTTTCGGTAAACGTCAGGATGCGCGAGATGATTTATACACTTTGACGGATTTGCTGCTGAAAAATTCAGAACTTTATCAGCGCCGATATTCCTCGGAGGCGCTTAGGGCTATCATAGGATTTTTACAGCAGACAGGCTGGATAGCGGAGCGAGATATGGTTCGGCTCCGTCGTTTGTATGCTTCCCTGTGGTAAATTATACTTTTGAGGCCATGCAGCCGAATGAATGGCTATCTCGGTCGTATTCAGATTTGCTGGAGGAGCTCAAAGAATTTCTGAGATTTTCAAGCGTTAGCGCTCAGCCGCAATACAAGTCTGAGCTTTATGCCACAGCTCAATGGCTAAAAGGTTATTTAGAGAAGCTGGGTTTTGTCGTGCAGCTTATCGGCGAACCTCCCGTAGTTCATGGTTATTATGAAAGTTCAGGAGAGGCGCCGACGGTACTTTTTTATGGGCACTATGATGTACAACCGCCGGAGCCTTTAGAGCTGTGGGTTTCTCCTCCCTTTTCGCCCAGAATAGCTGATGATAGCATTTATGCTCGGGGAGCATGCGACGACAAAGGGCAGGTATTTATCCATTTGGCTGCATGGAAGTATTTCGTAGAAGCCTATGGCAAGCTGCCCGTATCCATTCATGTCGTCATAGAAGGGCAAGAGGAGACTGGCAGTGAAACTTTATATCAAGTTTTAGCTGCGCATGGGATGCAGTGGCGCAGCGACGTCGTCGTGGTCTCTGACACGGGATTTTTTTCGGAGGATATCCCGACCCTCACGATAGGGCTTCGGGGGATAGTGTATGGAGAGATTGTTGTTCAGGGACCAAGTCGTGATCTGCATTCGGGAAGCTTCGGTGGAGTTGCGCCCAATCCTGCATTTGGTTTATCTTCTATTCTCGCAGCTCTAAAGGGGCCGGATCAGCGGGTTTGCATTCCTGGATTTTATGAACGAGTTCGTCCTATAAGCTCTGCTGAGCGTCAGCTATGGCGTTCTCTTCCCGCGGATGAGGCTCATTATATTCGGCTGATGGGTGCCCCGGCTGTCGTAGGGGAAGTAGGCTTTTCTCCCTTGGAGCGCATAGGCAGTCGTCCAAGCTTGGATATAAATGGGATGTATAGTGGCTATACCGGTGAAGGCTCTAAAACAATCATCCCAGCGCAGGCGGTGGCCAAGGTATCCATGCGTTTAGTTCCGGACCAAGACCCCACAGAGATATGGCAGCTATTCAAAAGCTATGTGGAAAGCGTCACTCCTCCCGGCTTTTCTGTGGAGGTTAGGCTCTTGCATGATCCCGCGCCGGCATTTGAGACCCCTACGGAGTCGCCTTATTACCAAGCAGCAGAAAAGGCGATTCAGGAAGCTTTCGGTAAGCGTCCCGTACCTATCAGAGAAGGGGGGTCTATCCCCGTCCTCTCTGCCTTACAGAAAAGCATCGGTGGCGCGCCTGTAATCCTGATGGGATTTGGCTTGCCCACGGACGCTGTACATAGCCCAAATGAACACTTCCGATTGAGTCAGCTCCGAAAAGGTATTCATGCAGCTATTCGCTTCTACGAACAAGCCGCCCTGGTAAGGTCAAGTTCTGCGTTCTAACTCTGCGCTTGTCGTGCCAGCAGAGGGGAACCGATACAGAAAAGCCCTGAGTACCTCCCACAAACAGTGTGGGGGCAAGGATATCATGAGAGCTAAGTTTCGCTCGTGGTAGTGTCATACTCAAAAGTCCCTCTGCTCATGTAGTAAGTCATATTCCGATGGAGCTGGTAGCATGTGCTTTTGTGGTTATGATTTACCTCTTATGGGCCGCATATGGGTATCTTTTATGGCGATGGGGGCGAGGCTCTAAGGATTTTACCCGCCATCTGGGAGGTGAGTCTATGACTTTCCCCGAAGTATCCCTTCTCATACCCGCCCGTAATGAAGCCAATACCCTTCCGAGATGTCTAAACTCTCTTCTGCGGCAGAGCCATCCGCCCGATGAGATATGGATTATAGATGACCACAGCGAAGATGGTACCCCTGAGATTGCCCGGGCATACGCTCATAGCTATCCGTACATTTTCTCTCTCTCCCTTCCGTCAGACAAAGCAGGAAAAAAAGCAGCTCTGCGTTACGGACTTATGCATGCCCGGGGGCAGGTTATTATCACGACTGACGCCGATACGTTTCATCCTCCTGAAACTATCCAGAGGATTTTGCGTCCGTTTGCTCGTCCAGAGGTACAGGTGGTGGGGGGCTGGGTACGCCTTTCGCCAAGGGAGGGCTTCTTAGCAGATTTCCAGCGGATAGAACTCGCTGGACTGCTTATGCTTACGGCGGGAAGTTGGTATCGTGGGGAGCCCATCACAGCGAATGGCGCCCTCTTAGCCTACAGACGCAGCGCGTTTGAGGTAGTAGGGGGATGGGGTGAAGCCGAAAGTCATCCCAGTGGAGATGATGACCTCCTTGTCCAGCGAATCCTTTTGCACTTCGGTCCTAATGCCTTGGCTTTCAGTACAGCTGTGGTAGAAACGGAGCCTACCCCGAGTTTTCACGCTCTTATTCAGCAGAGGCTTCGCTGGCTCTCTAAGCGGCATCTGTATCCCACTTCACGAACCCGATGGGGGCTTGCGATTGTAGGCTTGGCACATTTGACATTTATACCGTCGCTCATTTATATGCCGCTGGAAACCATCCTCATGTGGCTCCCTCTGTGGGTGCTGCAAATGTACGTTGCATGGAGGGGTTTCCAACATGTCAAAAGTCCGGTTCCGCCGCTCAAACACTGGATATTTGCTTTGCTACTGTATCCGATTTATCAGACTTATTTGGCTGTGCTTGTCCTCATTCGTTCCCCATTTAGATGGAAAGGGAGGGCTTACACGGCTTCTGGGAACCCTCAGAGCTGATAGCGGATTTGCAGTAATCCTTCTACCCTTCTTTGGAAGGCGCGCTCTTCTGGTGGGCGGAAAAGGTTTTGTCCCACTCTAATCCATATCGTCCAATGGCGTCCCATCCGAGAGCGTATCATCAGGTAGAAGCGCTGGCCATTCCCATAATAGCCGGGGATGAAAAATGTGGTAGGAGGCATAGCCTCATAGGTATAGATACGAGCGTCGAAGCTTTGAATCCGATACACTACCCATCGTATGCTGATGCTCCAATCAAAAGAGGGCTGCCATCGAATATCCTGATACAGAAGCCCTCCCAAACTCTTAGTTTCTCGCTGATAACTACTTACCTCAATGCGTGCCTGATAGCGCCATGTAGGCATAAACTCATAGCTGCCGTGCAGACGGAAGTACATGCGCGTGTGTGGAGATAGCCTATGTATGTACCCCTGCGCAAAATCCGAAGTTATGTTATATGGCTTCGTTTCATAGCGTAGGCGAAAGTAGGCTTGGAAGCGTCGCCGCAAAGTATAAGTGATTTGTAAGGAGCTCTCATGTCCTTCGGTAGGGGAGTTGGCGCGATAGCGATACCAAGGGAAACGATACAAATCATGGAATCCCCAAATCTCCCATCGTGGAGCTGGGCGTACCCGAATCCCTAAGTAGAATCCTTGTTCATTCTGTATAGAGAAGGGACGCTCAGCGAAAGTATAGGCGTACAGTGAATGAAAGTTGGGATCAAAGTGCCTAACCTGTAGAGCTACATCCAGCGTGGGGTGGAGGACTGCGATACAGCTTGCTGTGATGGCTTGCCCACCAGAGCGGCTTCGAGCTGCTTCTCCGAAGAAATTGATATTTCCCACAGTTAGGTCCCAGAAAGCACTGAAAAGGAGATTTTCTTTTCCTGTGAAGCCGAAGAAGCGGTAAGGCTCATTTCCTCTCAAGTTTAGAGGGGGAGAGAAGCTCTGGTACAGTAGCGTGCCGCCAAGGGTATGCCATTTTTTCTGCCAAGTCAAAATCCCCCCCAAGGCGTCGTGTTGTAGTTTGCCTCGCCGAGCCAGCTCACTCGGTGTGCGGTGCAAACCTGAGGTAAGGAGTGTACGCACGAAAATCTCATGCTCCTCGAGACTGTCCCCCGATGAGGTATGGAGAGTGCCGTCCTGGTGCATGCGAGCTACCATTCCGGTGACGGTCCAGTGATTGGAGAAACGCCAAGCGGCGGCAGCTCCCCGCCAAAACTGATATTCATTTACCGAGGTGTAAGGCAAAAGTCCGTAAGCGGGTTGCTTGAGAGTCAGTATAGGGTCGCCGCCTTTTCCGAAGCCTAAGCCACGAGCAAATACCAACCCCTGACCAGTTTGCAATATGTAATCGCCTATTACTAAGCGCCGTAGGCGTCCGATTTGACTGATAGCAATGTGTCCGCTCAAAAAATCGTATCCGTAATACCTTTGGCTCGGGCGCCAATACAGCGGCTCATAAGCGTCCTTCTCGCCGATAATAGCAGCAGAAAGGTAAGGGGCAGCCTGAAACCACACTCGGGTGTAAAGCCTATAAGGACTCCCTACGGCTCGGAGTAGAGGCTCTTCTTGCCAAGTCGTATCGTTATGGACTGCTTGCCATGAGCGTTGTATCCTTTGGATGCAGGTGAATCTACTGGCTGCCTTGATTTGTGAGAGTGTAGGGGGACGGGTCAGTCCGTCGCCGATGTCCAGTTCGGTGGCGGGACGCACGACCACATACGGACGAAGCGTCCGAAATACCCGCTCGTTAAATCCAGAGACGGCTTGCAGTTCATAGATGGATAGAAGCGGACCATGTAGAGCCTGGTGTCGTCTCAGAGCTCGTAAAAGCTGCGGCGTCATGCCCGGAAGGCGTAGAAGGGTTTCATCCGAAGCCCTGTTCAAGTCTACGGGGTGCCGAATCAGCTCCTCATAAATGTCCGAGAGTTGCGTCCAATCTATGCTTTCTGGTGCGCTCTCGGCTTGGTCTTCTAATTGGAGCTCCCACTGTCCCGCTTCCAGCGTGTCGGGCAATATCTGTGCTGAAAGGATACTTACGCAGAAGAGATAAGTGCCCCATCTCACTCCTCCGAATATAAATCAAACCTTCAACTCTCCGAATAATCAGAGTCACAGAATACTTTGGGCGAGAGCTGACGCTTCACTCTGTTCTATCTTTGTTTCATGTGTGGGATTGTGTGGTTGCGGCTGCTTCGCCCGATAGAAGAATACCCGTCCCCTGTTTGGGGCCTTCAGAAGGTAGCTCTTCTTCTCCAGAAGCAGCGCAATCGCGGGCAAGATGGCGCAGGACTTCTAACCTATAAAGCGCGCGTTCCTTCGGGGAAGCCCTACTTTTATGTGAAGAAGCTCGTCCGTCCAGCTCCTCCATGGAAGTTTTTGGTAGAGGAGATTTGGGCTGAATGGGACGCTTGGCAAAAGACACAGGCCTCTCTGTATGATTTTCCGTATTTAGGCGAGGGATATTTGGCTCATCTGCGTTATGGGACCTTCAGCGGCTACGGCATAGAGGATACCCATCCTGTCCTTCGGCTAAATAGCTGGCCCAGTCGCAGCCTGGCTATCGTTGGAAACTTCAATCTTACTAATACCCAAGAGCTCTTTGACAGGCTTACTGAGATGGGGCAGCATCCCCTACATTACAGCGATACCTATACTGTGCTTGAGAGGATGGGGCATTTTCTGGACGAGTATGTGGAGAATTCTTATCAAGAGGCGAAAGTTCAGGGCCTTTCTAAGTCAGAGGCCAGTGATTACATTCGTCGTACTTTCCCGATTACGGATTGGCTTGGGCGGAGTGCGCGCCGTTGGGATGGGGGATATGTGATTGCGGGATGGCTCGGAAACGGTTGGGGCTTCGTCATGCGGGACCCGCTGGGGATTCGTCCAGCTTATTATCTGGCGACGGAAGCGGCTCTCGCTGTGGCGTCCGAAGCTGCCGCTTTACACAATGTCTTTGAGATTTCTCCTGAAAAGGTACAGGAGATTCCTCCTGGCCATGCGCTGGTCATCTCACCAGAAGGGCAATGGCGCTTAGAACCATTCACCACACCGGCGCCGAAGCCAAGCCGTTGCAGCTTTGAGCGGATATACTTTTCACGGGGCAATTCTCCCCACATATACACCGAGCGTAAAACCCTCGGCGCCCTTCTCGCTCATGAAGTCGCTCGCGTCATAGACTATAACTTTGAGCGGACCATCTTCACTTACATACCTAATACATCTCAGACAGCTTTCTGGGGTCTGCTGAAAGAGCTGGAAAATATCCTGATTTTGCGACAGTTCCGTCAAATTCAGTCTCAGAAGCTCTCCGAAGAAGAGCTGCGTGCGCTCCTTCATCAGCGCATACGCGCTGAATATCTCGTATGGAAGGACACCCAGAGCCGCACATTTATCTCCTCACCAGAACTGCGTCGAGAGATGTCTCGTCACACTTATGATGTGATTTACAACATTGTGCAGCCTGGCAAAGACACACTCGTCTGCTTGGACGACTCTATCGTGCGTGGGACGACCCTTCGGGAGACTTTGTTGCGTACCTTGGGACATTTGCGCCCGGCTCGGCTGATTATCGCGTCTTCGGCGCCGCAGATCCGGTATCCTGACTTTTACGGCATAGATATGGCTTCTTTGCATGACCTCATAGCTTTTCAGGCCGCAGTGGCCCTACTCAAAGAGCAAAACATGACCGAAGTTATAGAACATACCTACGCTCTTTGTCGACGCACTTATGGTACAGAGGAGTTTTCCAGAAATAACTATGTCAAAGCTTTGTATGCGCCTTTCACAGAGGCTCAAATCGCTGCCAAGGTAGCTGAGCTGGTGCGTCCAGCCGAAATAGAGGTACCCCTGACTATTGTCTATCAACCCGTGGAAAACCTGACGAAAGCTCTACCTAATCATCGGGGGGATTGGTATTTCACGGGTAACTATCCGACGCCAGGGGGCTATCGGCTGGTGAATTTGTCGTTCATGCAGTTTTACGAGGGGAAGCTCCTACATCGTTCTTACGAGAGGGTTTCGCTATGAGCCGCTGGCTGACGGAAGAAGATTCTGGCTATGGTGCGATAGAAGAATGGGACACTATGGTCCTTTTAGAGGTAATGCATGCCGAGGACAAAAAGGCCGTAGAGGCTGTAGGGAAAGTTTTACCACAGATAGCAGCATTCGTTGATGCGCTCGTCCCCAGACTGACCGCTGGAGGGCGGCTTATTTATATCGGTGCTGGGACCAGTGGAAGGCTGGGCGTTTTGGATGCTGCGGAATGCTTACCTACATTCGGTACAACGCAGGTTATCGGGCTTATAGCTGGCGGGGAGCCTGCTCTGAGGCAGCCCGTAGAGGCAGCCGAAGATGATGAGGCAGCCGCTGAACATGACCTTAGGTCTCTGCGTCTCGGTGAGCTGGATACAGTTTTTGGTATCAGTGCCAGTGGGCGAACTCCATATGTTTTAGCCGCTCTGCGATATGCCCGACAACTCAGGGCTCTCACTGGTGGCTTCACTGCGAATCCCGATACCCCATTAGAAGCTTTAGTAGATTATCCCGTGGTAGTGCTTACCGGTCCAGAAGTTCTTACAGGTAGTACGCGACTCAAGGCAGGCACTGCTACAAAACTGGTCTTGAATATGATCACCACGAGTGCATTTGCGCGCTTAGGATGCGTCAGTGGCGGGCGTATGATAGATTTACAACTGGTCAATCATAAGCTATGGCAGCGGGCGCTCCGATATCTCTGTGAAGCCACCAACCTTCCCGAAGCAGAAGCCGAAGCGCTCTTGCGCAAAACTCGCAGTCTGCGCAGAGCCATGGAGCTAATAAGACAGCAGGAATAGATTCTGACGGCGATTTGCCGAGTGAAACGATTGTATGTCAAGCATTTGGATTAGGTTATATTTAGCCAAAGTATGGATCAGCTCGGTCTAGCGGTGACACATAAGTGCCACCCAAACCGCCTCTCAAGTGCCCTAAAAAGGGCTTGGGGTATCCAACGAAAATACCACACCTTTACGTACCTGTATTGCTTGTAATCTGTGATTCGGTAGGGAAAAATATGATCCACCCACATATCTATCGGCTCAAACCCACTTTTTTTTAGGAGTTGGGCTATTTCTTGACGACTGTAAGTGTAGGTTACTGGTGAGCCTTCTTGAGCTTCCGAATATCGTGCCACCCATTCTGCTGCTTTCCAGAACTGCCATTTACCATATTTCAGTAAAATCCATAATACTTTCCATGAATAACGGTGATATACCATCACCTTCAAGACGGTTTCGGGACCTGCATATTGTCGTAACTGAGTGAATGCCCTTTCAGGATGGGGGGTATGGTGAAGTACCCCGAAAGAGTAAATAAGATCATAACGTTCCACAGGGACATAACGATCTAACTCTTCGGCATTTGCATGGATGAAAGTAATGCGGTCCTCCATGTTATACACCTTGGCGCGCTGGCGAGCGATTTCTAAAGATTTTTCAGAAAGGTCCACAGCTGTTACATAGGCTCCATGCCGAGCGAAGTTGATGGTATCTGTACCTATACCACAGCCTATCTCCAA
>JANWXY010000046.1 GCA_025057135.1 Bacteroidia bacterium
CTGGCGCCCCCCCCACACAGCCCCCAAAGACGCCCCCCAAAAACCCTACCATTGCGTACCGTATGTGGCAGTGGCTCACGCGCCGCGTTGGAAGCAAGCGCGAACGCGATATTGCTCGGCTTCAACCTATTGTAGAGGAAATCAATCGCATCTATGCGACACTATCTGACCTTTCCGACCAGCAGCTTCGCGAGCGCACCTTCCAGCTCCGAGAACGCATTCAGCAGGCTATCGCACCCATTCAAAAGCAGCGAGAGGATACCGAATCCGCTATCCAGGCAGCTATCCAAGCGGGAGATATTCCTACCCAAGCTAAGCTCTTTCAGCAGTTGGATGCTCTAAAGCTGGAGCGTAATCGCATCATAGAGAGCACGCTCAAGCAACTCTTACCAGAGGCTTTCGCCATTATTCGTGAAACCGCCCGCCGCCTCACCCAAAATAAGCAGCTAACCGTTCCGGCCACAGAATGGGATTATGAGATGGCCCAGAAGTATGGACACATTCGGATTGAAGATGGAATGGCCGTGTGGCCGAACGTGTGGAAAGTCCGAGGTCACGAGATGGAATGGAATATGATTCATTACGACGTGCAGCTCATGGGGGGAATCGTGCTGCACGAAGGGAAAATCGCAGAGATGGCTACTGGTGAAGGTAAAACGCTCGTAGCTACTCTCCCTGCATATCTGAATGGATTGACCGGCCTCGGTATGCATATCGTCACGGTCAATGACTACCTTGCTAAACGAGACGCCGAGTGGAACGGGCCGCTTTTGGCATTTCACGGGCTGCGTGTGGATTGTATAGATTATTACGAGCCTCACTCAGAGGGGCGCAAACGCGCCTATCAGGCCGATATTACCTACGGTACAAATAACGAATTCGGCTTTGATTATTTACGGGACAATATGGTAATGGCTCCCGAGCAGATAGTTCAGCGGGAGCACCATTACGCTATCGTGGATGAAGTGGACTCCGTACTCATAGATGAAGCGCGTACCCCTCTCATCATTTCCGGTCCTGTGCAGTATAGCGACCATCATCTTTATCAGCAGTTCAAACCGCTTATAGAGCGCCTGGTAAATGAACAGCGGCGACTGAGCCAAGATTTCCTCCACAAAGCGAAAAAACTAATATCAGATGGCAAAACTAAACCTGAGGAGGGTGGAAAACTGCTTCTGCGCATTCATCGTACTACGCCGAAATATCGTCCTTTCCTGAAGTATCTCGCCGAGCCGGGCATCATGCCGATTTTAGAGAAAGCTGAAGCCTTTTACCTTCAAGACAACTCCAAACGCATGCCCGAAGTAGATGAAGAGCTCCTCTTCGTTGTGGATGAGAAAAATCACTCCGTAGAGCTTACTGACAAGGGTATAGAGCGGATTACACAATACGGAGAGGACCCGAGTCTCTTTACTGTGCCAGACTTGCCTTCTATGCTTTCGGAGATAGAGGGAAACAGCACGCTTTCTGCTGCTGAGAAAGCCCAGAGAAAAGAGGCGCTTTATCGCTTCTATGCTGAGAAAGCGGAGAAACTCCACGCTTTACAACAGCTGCTGCGGGCATATGTTCTGTATGAGCGAGACGTAGACTATGTAGTGATGAATGGACAAGTGCTGATTGTGGACGAACACACAGGGCGAATACTGCCAGGACGACGCTATTCGGAGGGGCTGCATCAAGCCATAGAAGCAAAAGAAGGAGTCATCATCGAAGGGGCTACTCAAACATGGGCGACTATCACCCTACAGAACTACTTCCGCATGTACCACAAACTCGCCGGCATGACAGGCACCGCTGAGACAGAGGCAAAAGAGTTTTACGACATTTACAAACTGGATGTGGTAGTCATTCCCACAAATAAGCCTTGTATCCGTAAGGATAATGAAACTATCCTCTTCCGCACTCAGCGAGCTAAGTATAATGCCCTAATAGAGGAGATACGGCGGCTGCATGCCGAGGGACGCCCAGTATTGGTCGGTACAACTTCTGTGGAGACTTCGGAGATGCTAAGCCGAATGCTCAAAATGGCAGGCATCCCACACAATGTCCTAAATGCCAAGCATCATGAGCGAGAAGCAGAAATCGTTGCGCAAGCCGGACTCAAAGGAGCAGTTACCATAGCCACTAACATGGCAGGGCGAGGCACAGATATTAAGCTCGGTCCAGGCGTGGCAGAGCTTGGCGGTTTAGCTGTCATAGGCACAGAACACCATCAAGCCCGCCGAATAGACAATCAGCTTCGTGGGCGTGCAGGGCGCCAAGGTGACCCAGGTTCGTCACAGTTTTATGCCTCTATTGAGGATGACCTTTTACGCCTCTTCAACTACGAGCGAATGAGCAAATGGATGGACCTTCTCAAGTTCAAGGAAGATGAGTTCATTCAGGGGAAAATGGTCACCCGCACCATCATAAATGCCCAGACTCAAGTGGAGAGAAATCATTTTGGCATACGCAAGCGGCTGTTAGAGTACGACGAGGTGATGAATCAGCAGCGCAAAGCTATATACGCTCGGCGGCGCAGCGCTTTATTTGGCGATCGGCTGCAGATAGACCTCTCTAATATGCTACACGACTTGCTTTTGGGCCTCGTGGGGCGTTACTCTAAGCCAGAGGATGCGGAGGCTATCGCTTATGAGTGCGTACGCACCTTAGCTTTCATGCCAAATATCGCGCCTGCTGACTTAGAGCCATTTCAGGCTGAAAGGATAGCAGGCTTATTATACGAACAGGCACAGAGTTTTTATCGGGCTAAACGAGAACGCATAAATGCACTGATTCACGAGCACACGCAGGCCTTGGTTAAGCAGCATCCAGAGGCCCTCTGGCTCCAAGTAGACTTTACAGATGGTACGATGCGCTTTCCCGTAGTATTGTCTATTCCTGAGATTTTACGAACGCAGGGGCATAAGGTGTTTATGGAGGTGGAAAAAAGTATGACTCTGAGTCAGATAGACAGCCTCTGGGTAGAGCACTTGCGTCAGCTTGATGACTTAAGGCATAGCGTGCAGACAGCGGTATATGAGCAAAAGGACCCCCTTCTTGTATATAAGTTTGAAGCTTTCAAGCTCTTTCAAGACATGATAGATAGGCTGAATCAACAAGTGCTCTCTGTGCTTTTCCGCTTAGAGATACATGAGGAGCGTCAAACGGCTCAGCAGCGTCGGCAGCAGCGGGATATGTCACGTATGAGGGCGCGTCAGGCAGAAGATTATTACTTCGCTAGTGATACGACAGCCTCTGCCGCTTCATATGAGACGGTCAGTACTGCAAGCCACGCCGTCGGAACGGGCGCGAGCGCAGAGCAGCCTCCCCTCTCCCGTCGAGAGCGCCGAGCAATGGAACGCCAGCAGAAGAAAAAGAAAACGCGCTAACCTCCATCGTGCCGTATCTTCTGCTTTTATGGGGGCAGCTTTGTGGTCTTTTATATGACCTTCGCTATCAAGACACTCTGTGGCAAGAAGGACACCGCACCTGGAGGGCTGTAAAGCGGCTCAAGTTGCAGGATAAGCGAAGCGGCCTTCCGGTTTATGTGAGTGCTCTCTTTGAGAACGCTAAGCCAGTGCTCCTCTCTGTTTGTCATGATGGAGAAAATACCTATTGGAGCGTTGCGTGGAAGGGAGATACATTAGAATGGGTATCTCGGCGTTTGTCGCATGCATGGCTTCGTAGGTATATGGTCGCTATTCGGGGGCCACGCACCTGGTGTCGTGGTCCCCAGCCCTTCAAGGAGGTACAGATTGTTATTCCCCTTGCTCAACGCCCTCAGGTTCCCGAGGATACCTTATGGCAGTGGAATCTACCGTGGCGAGATAGTCTCATTCTCCCGTGGATACAGACTCTAAGGCTTCCTTCGGGTTGCATTACAGCGATGGGGCTTCATGTCAGATACTTTGCTAATGGAAAAGTTTCCTACGAAAAAATCTCCGTATATGTCCAGCGTCATCTCCAGCTACCTTTTGATGAGGAGAGCCGGGTGGTCCTCGTCTCTAAGCTTCCCAGAGCCTATCGTCAGCGATTTTTATCCCTGAGGAAAAGGCTGCCCACTTATGCATACGTCGTGCGCATACAGGATTATTATCCGCTGAGCTTGACGGAGGCGCAGGCGTGGATGTACCTTTTGCGACAGAAGCAGAGCTTCCCACTGCCAAGCGAACTATCATCCTTAGGTAATCCGGCATTAGTAGCACTTTTACCGGATTAGAGCCTGTCTCAAGGTGAAACGGAAGTCCGAGTGGCGCCTATCGGAAGGGTGACTTGGGCTGTCTATCAGGTGGAAGCCAAAACACGCCTTTTATCCATAAGGGAGCTGATAGTACCTCCTTCATAGGGAAGACCATGCCATTGGGTTTTTCTTCTAAGCGTACATATGCAGGTTTTTGAAGCGAGTCCAGTTGTATGTAGAGCTTATTCGCTCTGGCATAATGAGCACCGCGCCACTGAGTATTTTCCGATTGATAATACACGACCTGTACCTTTCCTATGAAGGATATCTCTCTGAGTAGCCCTGAGGTATCCCATTTAGCGTAAGCTGAGTCGGAGACTATTTGATGAAAGAAGCCTAAAAAAGTGTCCGCTACACTCAGAAACTGGGCATTCCCTGCTACGCGCGCAGAATCAGCTTTTCTGCCAGAGAGACGCAGAAAGACTTTATCCGCGTATAGCTGTATAATGCTGTCTGTGAGCCAAGCATGCCCATGCATTCGTAGGATATGATTTAGGGTATCATACCAGAGAGTGTCGCTACGAGCTCTCAGGAGATGGCTAATAAGCTCCGCTTTTCCTGTGGCGTAGAGAGAGTCACCTTGGGTCCACAGGTGCTCCCCCTGTACAAATGTTGTTTCAGACTTGGCGCTTATGTAGAGTATGGAAGCATTAGTATGGAGGTGGATAGATTCATTTTTCCATATAGCTGTATCTGCCCATGCGAAAGTTTGTCCTCGTCGGTCCCGAAACCGAACGTCACAAAATCCTATGGCGGAGTCCTGCTCAGAAGCAAAATAAACTTCGCTGGCGGACAAAATATACGAGGTATCTCGGTATGTAGCGCGCTTTTTGAGAAAGACTTCTCCGGTGAGGCGATTCCATTCCATAAATTCAGCGGTGAGGGTGTCTTTTCTCTGGGCATCCCGTATCACTACGGGTACAGGAAAGGTGGCATAATACCTTCTGGTATCGTATATCAGCGTGTCTGCGTGAGCCTGAGTAGTCCCTCTGAAAACGTGCACTTGACCTGAAAAAGTAGCTATGTCTGTGCGTGTGTCATAGCTTCCGTTCCAGCTGTGGATTTCTCCCGTAGTGTCTCTTAGGATGCCTCCTTTTTCGTACCAGGCTGTCTCTGTGTTTCTGTCATAGTGGAGCAGAGGGGCTCGGAGTTGGCTCGGTGGAAAGTTTGCCAGGACATCTCCTTCGTAAGTCAGCCGCCGCACAGAAGGGTCATATCTAAGAGTAGCCGCTGTGATTTGTCCTGAGAGACCAAAAATAGTTTGAACGCCGCCTGAAGCTGTGAAGCTACCATCGCTGGTAAGTACGGCCTCTTGGCAAAGCAGCGTTAGGGTGTCTTGACGAAGTCGTACATGGCCACGCAGAATCCGACGCTCTGGTACTCCACCTAACTCATCGGCGTTTTCTATCTCAACTACTTGGGCATATGCCCAGCACGCATACATCAAAGGTAACAGAGCATTCGCCAGCTGCAGTTGCCCAATCACGCCACCACAAATTAGCTGAAAAACCCCTCAACTGCTCCTCTGCAAGATTTATCTCTCAGAGTACTTTTGTGTCATGAGAAAAGTAGGAATTGTTGGCGGAGGTCAGTTAGGACGAATGCTCATTCAGGCGGGGATAGATTTGGATTTGTGGCTTAGGGTTTTGGATAGTGCGCCGGATTCTCCATGTTCGGGGATCGCCCATGATTTCGTAGTCGGCTCTGTTCGTGAAGCGAACATGATAGAGCAGTTTGCAGAAGGATTAGACCTTGTTACGATAGAGTTAGAGGATGTTTCCACAGAAGGCCTCTTGAGAGCCCATCGTAAAGGTGTAGCCGTTTATCCCCACCCAGATGTCGTGGCTCTTTTTCAGGACAAAGGCACTCAGCGCAAGTGGTATGCTGAAAATGGCTTCCCATCCCCGCGGTTTCAGTTGTGGGCTCCTGGTGAGCGAGTAAATCTGTCTTTTCCCCTGGTGCAAAAGGCCTTTCGGGGAGGATACGACGGGCGAGGCGTACAGGTGGCGAAGGCAGAGAGTGACCTTTGGACCATCCCCAGCTTATTGGAGGAGAAGGTGGAGATACACAAAGAAATTTCCGTGATTGCTGCTCGTTCACGCAGGGGGGAGGTGCGAACCTTCCCTCCCGTGGAGTCGGTTTTTCATCCTGAGGCCCATATTGTAGAATATCTTCGTTTGCCCGCTGACCTGCCGCGTCCTATTTTACAGGAAGCTGAGTATATAGCGGCGAGCATTGTAGAGCAGCTTCAGATGGTTGGGCTTTTGGCTGTGGAGTTCTTCTATACGACTGATGGACGATGGCTTGTAAATGAGGCAGCTCCTCGCCCGCATAATACAGGACATATTACGACAAAAGCCTGTTGGACGAGCCAATTTGAGCAGCACTGGAGAGCTATTTTAGGGCTTCCCTTGGGAGAGACGCGCTTCCATACTTATGGGGGGTTGGTGAATATCCTTGGCCCTGCGGGGCTTCATGGGATACCAATTTTGCCGACTTTATCGGCCATATTAGGTATCCAAGGAGTATCGGTTCATTTATACGGGAAAAAGCGTACCAGTCCTTTCCGAAAGCTTGGTCATATTATTGTGTTGGCGGAGAGTTTGCAAGCCCTTCTGGATAAGATACAGAGCGTGAGGCAGCTTCTTCGGGTGGAGGTGCGTGCTGATTGATGAGGTGGGGTTGTATTGGGGGCATGTTTTTTTCGGTTGTGAGTGGGAGGTGGTTTTTTGGAGGCCGCAGCCACCTGCGGTGGCTGCC
>JANWXY010000060.1 GCA_025057135.1 Bacteroidia bacterium
GGTCAGGCGGGAAAGTTTTCTGCCCCGCTTTGGCGTAAAAGTACTCTGACCTCCCCCTGAGGCGACACAATGAGATAGCCATCTTGCAAGAGAAAAGTTTTCTCCCCTTCTGAGGTAGCGATTTTGAGAGGCCCTGAAACAAGCTGGGCAATCATAGGCGCATGTCCCTGTAATACTTCAAAGGCTCCCTCTGGGCTCGTAGCAGCGACACTGCGAGCATCGCCCTCAAATAAAGGTCCCCCAGGAGAATATACTGCGACTCTCATTATGCGCCTACTTCGGCTAAAATCTTTTTCCCCTTCTCAATCGCCTGATCTATCGTACCAACCATATAAAAGGCTTGCTCTGGAAGATGGTCTAACTCGCCATTTAGGATCATTCCAAAGCCTCGAACGGTTTCTTCTATTGGTACGAATACGCCCTGCATTCCTGTGAATGCTTCTGCTACATGGAAAGGCTGACTGAGGAATCGCTGTACTTTGCGGGCTCGGCTTTCTACCAGCTTATCCTCCTCTGAAAGCTCCTCTCGTCCAAGGATATTGATGATATCTTGGAGTTCTTTATAGCGTTGTAGAATAGCCTTGACTCGCTGAGCCGTCTCATAATGCCCTTTCACTGTCTGCTGATCAATTTCAGGCGTGAGCATTCGGGAAGTAGAGGTGAGGGGGTCAATCGCAGGATAAATCCCAAGCTCCGCTATGGCACGCGATAGCTCCGTAGTCGCGTCTAAATGCGCAAAAGTCGTCGCGGGTGCTGGGTCTGTATAGTCATCTGCAGGCACATAGATGGCCTGAATAGAAGTGATAGAGCCACGCCGAGTAGAAGTAATCCGTTCCTGAAGGGCGCCCATTTCGGTCGCGAGGGTCGGTTGGTACCCCACCGCCGAGGGAATGCGTCCAAGAAGCGCGGAGACCTCCGAGCCTGCTTGCACGAAGCGGAAAATGTTATCTATGAAGAATAAAACATCCCGTCCCGTCGTATCCTCAGGCTCACCATCTCGGAAGTACTCTGCTATCGTTACACCGGTAAGCGCCACACGAGCCCTGACTCCAGGCGGCTCATTCATCTGGCCGAAAACCAGAGTGATCTGGGACTCTTGAAGCTCATTGAGATTCACCTTACTGAGGTCCCACCCACCTTTTTCCATACTGTGCTTGAAATCAGCCCCGTATCTGGCGACTCCGGCCTCTATCATTTCACGGAGAAGGTCATTCCCTTCACGAGTTCTCTCTCCTACACCTGCGAAGACTGATAAACCCTTATGAGCTTTGGCGATGTTATTTATGAGTTCCATGATAAGGACGGTCTTTCCTACCCCCGCGCCGCCAAAAAGCCCAATTTTCCCCCCTTTCTTGTAAGGGATGAGAAGGTCTATTGCCTTGATGCCAGTCAGTAATACACGCGGCTCTGTGGATAACTCCTCAAAAGGAGGAGAGCCTCTGTGGATTGGATAGGCTTTTTGAGACTTAATAGGAGGGAGTCCATCTATTGGTTCTCCGACTACATTGATCAGCCTACCCCGAATGCCCTCACCGACGGGAATGGATATAGGGCCGCCAAGGGGCTTCACAGCGTCTCCCCGCTTGAAACCATCTGTACTATCCATCGCCACTGTACGCACTCGGTACTCTCCTAAGTGCTGCTGAACCTCCAAATACACCTTATTGCCTCGCGCCTCTAAGAGAAGCGCATCATATATTTCGGGCAGGTAGCCATCTTTGGGATCAAACTCCACATCTACGACTGCTCCAATGATTTGGACGACTCTGCCCGTAGCATTTGGATGACTCATATCCGTGCAAAGGTAGCGTATGATGACCAACTATCATCCTGGTGATGCCCGGCGTCATCTTTTACCCCTGAGCACAGAACCCAAGCAGCATGCTTTATGTTAGGCACATGACGGTTTATCTTTGATGGGATGCGGCTGCTTTTCTTTTGCTTATGCCCTCTTTATGCCCAGTACTACACGCCACATCTCATGGGCACGGCCCAAACCCAAGCTACCCTGACCCAGAGCCTACTATCGGCTAATCCCGCCACGACCTTTCCCGAACGGAAGTTGAGCCTATCTACGCAGGTTGCTGTATTTATACCCGCTCCAGAACTCGCCTTTTATTCTGGGGCGGGGAGTTTCTCGTGGGATAGCCTCCAGAATATCCACATCATCTTACAACAGTGGGGATTTGATAAACTCGCTCAGACGGAGTCAGGTATTGGATATGCCTTGCGTCTGTGGCAGCAGCGCATCGTGCTCGGGGTGAGAGGACGCTTGCTGAGTACAAACTTCTCTGAGTATGGGCGCCTCTATCAAGGGACAGCAGATATGGGGTGCATTTTTCAGATTGGCGAACATTTATTCTTGGGAGGTTATGGGTACAACTTATTGGCTCGGGGGTGGGGTTTCCTGCCAGGCTATACGGAATACGCACTGGGAGCCGCTTATCAGCCTAACAGTTCCAGCCAGGTTCTCGTGCAGCTAAGTCTCAAAGAGGGTGATGCGCCGAGTCTGCATACGGCATTCACATACACTCCTCACGGCATGCTGACTGTAAGGGGAGGAGTAATCTTGCCTTTTCTGAGCGTGGGTGGGGGATTTTCTCTGCGGTATAAGATGATCTCCATGGATATGGGGTATTTCTATCAGCCGCGTACGGGGAGCTGGCTAGGGATAGGTCTGAGTAAGCCGTGAAGAGGAAGGGTTTAGATTTAGTTTTTTTGAGCGGGGTGCGCCAGCGCCGATGGCGCTGGC
>JANWXY010000040.1 GCA_025057135.1 Bacteroidia bacterium
AAGCGCTTGTCCGTGTATTCCCGCTGCTCAGCAAAGCGTCTGTCCATCTCCGCCTTCTGCTCCGCGAAGCGCTTCTCCGTCTCCACCCGCTGCTCATTCAGCATCCGCACCACGAGCTCAAACCTCATGTTCATATCCTCCCTCACCTCCGCAAAGCGCCGATCCATGTCCGCCTTCTGCTCCGTAAAGCGTTTGTCCATCTCCGCCTTCTGCTCCGCAAAACGCTGATCCATATACTCTCGCTGCTCCTTGAACCGCTGATCCATCTCCGCTTTCTGCTCCGCAAAGCGTCTGTCCATCTCCGCCTTCTGCTCCGCAAACCGCTGATTCATATCCTCCCTCAGCTCCCTCACCTGCCGCTCCACCAGCTCTATCCGCTTCTCCATCGCTAAAAACTGCTTCTCCATCCCCTCCCGTAGCAAGGTAAAATACCTCTCATGCCGTTCTCGCTCTGCCCGTATGTATTCCACCACCCGCCGCTCTGACCGCCTCATACGACGACTCAGCCGCCGCTCCGTCTCCTCAAGCCGTGCGCCCACCCGCTCCACTACCGACGACCCCGAAGTCAAAACCTCCAACACAAACCTCAAAAATCCCTCATCCACTTGCAACCCGTGCCGCCTCGCTATCTCCCGCAGCTCTGCGAGCGTCATACCGCAAATATAATCTATTTATTCGCAGATCAGGGCGAATGATAAGAGAAGTGCTCCCCTATGCAAAATATGCCGAGAATAGTCAGTATTGCAGCAATCCCCGAACTGCTTCGGTCATCTTCTGCATATCGGGTAAGTAAGCCTTCTCTAAAACGAGATTCAGCGGAACGGCAGGCACTTCAGCACTTCCTATGACACGAGGGGGGGCATCCAAGTATTCAAACGCATTTTCAGCTATCCAGCCAGCTATCGCCTGAGCGAAACCGTGCGCGGGCGGCTCTTCAGTAAGGATGAGCACCCGATGATACCGCCGGACCCCCTCATAAATCGCCTCATAATCCAGCGGCGACAAACTACGCAAATCTAATAGAGCTACTTGCTCGGAAAACTGAGCCGCCAAAGACAAGCCCCAGTGAATCCCCATGCCATAGGATACAATGAGCAGAGCCGGCTCTTTTTGAGCGTGTAGCCACCATCTGGCTTTCCCAATAGGCACTACATAATCAGGAGAAGGCTCAGGCGCTTTGGCAGCTCGAGTGCCTGGGACCTTAGACCAGTATAGACCTTTATGCTCTAAGACTACCACAGGATTTGGGTCATAGAATGCGGCCTTCATCAGGCCCTTCATATCTGCGGCATTAGAAGGATAAACGACCTTTATCCCGCGTATGCTGGTCAGGACACTCTCTACACTGGATGAGTGGTACGGCCCGCCACCAAGATAAGCCCCGCAAGGCACACGAATAACCGCAGGGATTGTCCATTTGCCATTCGAAAGATAGTGGGCACGGCTTAGTTCTGTAAATAGCTGATTTAGCCCAGGCCATATGTAATCTGCGAACTGAATCTCCACGATTGGACGACATCCCACGGCTCCCATACCTGCACAGCTACCTATGATGTAGGCTTCCTGAATAGGAGTATTGAAGACGCGGTGATCACCAAACTTTTCCGCCAAAGTAGCCGCTTCTCGAAACACACCCCCAAGCCGGCGTCCTACATCCTGCCCATAGAATAGCGCTTCGGGATGCTGCGTCAAAATCTCTTCCACGGCATGCAGCGCAGCATCTACCATGAGTACCTCTGGCGCCGAGGCAGGGGCCCTTTCTCCGCGCTCCTCTGTGATAGGAGTAGGCGCTAATACATGAGTCGTTAGAGAGCTTGGAGAAGGATCTGGCGCCTGCCTCGCCCGCTCAAACTCGCGCTCTATCAGCTCTTGCGCCTCACGCTCTATGATGTCCAGATTCACATCGGGTAAGTGCTTTTGGATATAAGCCCGCAGGGAGAGACGGGGATCGTTAGAGAGGGCTTCTTGATATTCATCAGGGCTGCGGTACCACTCCCGCCGAACGCCGGAGGTATGATGCCCTATAAGAGGCACCTGGGCATATAGGAGGGCTGGTCCCGAACCTGCCCGTACATAGGTCATCGCCTCTTCGGCTCGGAGATAGCATTCAATGAAGTCGCTTCCGTCTGACACAATAAATACTTGAAGCCCGGGGAAACCCTGGGCATACTGCGGAGCATCCATAACCCGAGTCTCGTCTGCTGAGGCGGATATAGCCCAGCCATTGTCTTGTACCACATACAGGATGGGGAGCTTTTTGAGCACCGCCATTTGAAAAGCTTCGGAAACTTCTCCCTCGGTGATTGAACCGTCCCCGAGGCTGCACACGACTATGGCGTCATCACTCCTTAGGCCCTGCTGACGCAGATAAAGCAGTCCATGAGCCGCCCCGGTAGCAGGTATAGCTTGCATACCCGTAGCCGAGGATTGATGCGGTATTTGGGGGCGATCGGGACGACGGGCACTTGCGTGATTATAGTAAGTGCGCCCCCCTGAAAAGGGGTCCTCTGCCTTTGCTAAAAGCTGGAGCATGAGCTCATAAGGAGAAAAGCCCATCCCTAAAAGCATCGCCTCATCTCTGTAATACGGATACACATAATCTATGGGACGAACCTGAAGCCCCACAGCAAGCTGAATGGCTTCATGCCCCCGAGAAGTAGAATGCACATACCGGGCGACCTCTCGCTGCTCATCGTACAACCGAGCCATGTGGTAAGTGTAGCACATGTAGATATAGGCTTCCCTGAGAAGAGCGGGCGACAGGGTCTTGACCATATCCAAAAGTTGCGCTTTTTTGTCTAACTTTGCATATCATGAGCGGCTACTGGCAGGAGCGGCAACGAGTGCTTCTCGTAACGACCGAGTGCGAGCCCTTCTGGGGTGAAAGCTTAGCGGCTCAGTATATCGCTCAGCTTCCACAGCGTCTATCTAATGAATACGAGGTGCGCATCCTCATGCCCAAATATGGTCTAATAGACGACAGGCGTTGGCGACTCCACGAAGTCAAGCGACTCTCCGGTATTACTATTCGCGTCGGCAATATGGACTATGCCCTAAACGTAAAAGTCGCCAGCATTCCCGGTACGCGCACCCAAGTATACTTTCTGGATAATCACGAGTTCTGGGCACGCAAGGGGATATTCCTCAATGAAGTCCAGCAGCCTTACGCCGATAACGATGAACGAATCATATTTTTCAGCAAAGGCGTAATCGCCATGATAAAAACCCTAAAATGGGCTCCACATATCATTCACTGCAATGGGTGGATGACGGGGCTTTTAGCCCTGTATCTGAAATATCATCTTCAAAACGACCCATTCTTTGGTGGAGCCAAGTTATTCTTCACCCAGTACGAGGAGCAGATTCCTGAGCTACGCTTTTCCCCTTCTCTTCCAGAAAAAGCTCGCATGGATGGGCAGATTATTGAAGTCTTTCAGCGCCTCGCCGGCGATCCTTATGAAAAGCTTCTAACGGAAATGCAGTCTGATGTGAAAATCCATAAAGGTCAGCCTACCCCCGAAGTCTGGATGAAATTTTATCAAAGCCTTCTTACCCAGCCAGCGATTTGAGATATTTATTTGCGATTTCCTTAGCGCTGTGGGTGTCTGCCTGTCGTAATCCACAGCGGATAGGTGAGGAAGTTTTTCCGCCCGTGCCAACTCGGCAGGATACCCTCAGAGTAGAAGGAGTAGAGCAAGTTTTCTTGCCCCCACCTCTTACGAGAAACTCTCCATTTGCCTTCATCGGTGAAGCAGAAGATACCTTTATCGGACGCTGGAGCGCTGGCTGGGCAACAAACTTTGCCTTGGGTGGGGCAAATGTGCGCTTTCTTTCAGGAGACCTCTTAGGAGTGGACTCTGTGGTCTTAGAACTATTTATCGCCAGCAGCTACGGGGACTTCTCGGTTCCGATGCGCCTGCGAGTAGAGAGGCTACTGCAGCCGCTCTCAACCACTCAAAGCTACACTACTGAGACAACCTTTCTTACAGATGGGCAAAATCTAACCATTCCCTCCCGAGATAGCTTATACTTCACGGCAGTGATACCGGGAGCATATCGCTTCCGATTAGATACCTCTCTGGGACATGCCATCTTGAGCTTGCCTCCGAGCGCTTTGGCAAATGAACGCAGCTTTCAACAGGCATTTCCAGGCTTATACATCACCGCTACGCCTTTCACGCCTCAGGCAAAGTCCGCCATCTACACCATCTCCCCTCGGAGTACGGGTACAGTCTTACGGGTATATTATCGGGAACGGATACAGGGGCAGGAAGCTCCCCAGCGATACGACTTCTTCATTACGGACTCCTGCGTGTGGGCACACACCCTCGTTCGTCAGGGAACAAACACCCTCCGAGACGAGATAGCTCAGGACTCTAACCTCTGGCGGCAGAAGGTGCTCCTCTCAGGAGGACTGCCTGTGGGTGTAAGGTTTCGGCTGGCAGGTTGGGAGAAAATCGCTCGGCGTCCGCTTCTATTTGCGAGGTTTGTCTGGCCAAGCGACTCCGGGACTGCTCAGCAATACAGCCCCCTGTACCCACGCCCGAATAGCTTGGTATTGTACGCTGATACTATTGAGGAAGTCGCCGCAGCTGCATGGGGGTTCGGTGATTTCTCTGGTAACTCTGTTTTCTGGGAGCTCACCCAGTCAGTTCAAGAGGTTACCCTCGGCCGTCGCAATCGCCCAACCTACTTATACCTTTGGCTCACTGGACGCACTTATACCCTCCAACGCTGGATAGGTGCCAGTACGCATAGCTCTAATCCACCTTATCTTATCGTTGCTTCGGTTGAACCGTAACGATACACAAACGCTGCTTCTATTTCCGTCGCGCCCCCGAAGCGTCCCACAAACCGCAAATCAGACTGAGAGCCTACCGCATATTCCCATACACTATCTCTGCGTAGAAATAGCACCTTCCCAGACAGGAAATCCGTGGAAAAGCTCCTCACTTGAACATGTCCGCCAGGATAGAGCGAACTATCCCGCAAAAGGGACGCTTCTCCGAGGTACTCTGTCCCGACGGTGCGCTTGAGATAGGGAGAGGTCTGACGAAAAAGCACATGAATCTCCGTAGTGTCCTGAGTAAAAAGTCGCGCAGGATGTAGGTAAGAGAAGCGAGAAGGTGTACCCCCGAAAGTGTGCCAGCGCCCTCCAGCCCCCGTAGGATGTTCTATCCAAAGCGTATCAAGGTAGCCGGGAATGGACCAGGTGGCGACTTCCAAAAAACCCTGAGGCTCAAACACTTTTACCAAATTTTTGCTGCCGGCAATCAAGAAGCTATTTGCAGCGGCGAGCTGGGTGAGACCAGCAGTATTAGGTAATCGCTCCCACTGCGGTGAGAAAGATGACTCTCTGCTGAGAGCCAAACGGATGCCTGACTCACAAGAGAGACACAAAGCAGGACGCTCAAAAAAACCGCGAACCTGAAAGCATTTTTCTCCCAGGGATATAGTCTGTGTAGGCTGATTTTTCCCCCCCGAAAAAATATAGAGGGTCTCTCCTTGTGCATCCAATGCAGCAGCACCCCATGGCGTGCTACTGAGCGAGCGAATCTGAAAAGGAAGTAGTGTAGCTTGACCATCATCAGGCACCCACCAGAAGTGCTGTCCTGCACGCAGATAAAATCCTACTCGTCGAGGAAAGTAGCTGCTGTCATCATCCCATCCACACCCCCCTAATAAGCCCAGCGTAACCAGAGCGCCCCCCAAGTGAAACCGCCACCAAAAGTAGCCAAGATAAGATTGTCGCCTTTGCGGAGCTGACCCTCGTAATCGTATAAGCATAAAGGCAAAGTTGCCGAAGTTGTATTGCCGTAGCGGTCTATGTTGAGCATGACTTTATCCATCGGAAATCCTAAACGCTGCGCAGCAGCCTCTATAATGCGGCGGTTAGCTTGATGAGGAACAAAATAGGCAATATCCGCCGCAGTGAGGTTATGCTTCTGCATGAGTGCCTCAGAGACGGCGGCCATTTGAACGACGGCTTGCTTGAATACTTGACGCCCTTCCTGATAGACGTAATGCAGGCGCTCACGCACTGTCCGAACCGAAGGAGGAAGAAGACTTCCGCCGGCCTTCATATGCAGATACGCGCAACCGCTACCGTCGGCTTGATGCATGTAATCCATTACTCCCACGGGTTCATCAGTAGGCTCGAGCAGGACAGCCCCCGCTCCATCACCGAAAATGACGCAGGTCGCACGATCCCGGTAGTCTATGATGCTGGACATCTTATCGCTGCCGATGACGAGGGCTCTCTCCACACGCCCTGCGGCGATGCTATCGGCAGCGATGCTTAGGGCATAAATGAAGCTGCTACAAGCGGCTTCTAAATCAAATCCCCATGCTTTACGCGCCCCGATGGCATGAGAAACGATATTAGCTGTAGCGGGAAAAGTATGCTCAGGCGTGACAGTGGCGACTATCACGAGGTCTATCTCGTCAGCAGGCATACGGCGCTTCTCTAAGGCTTGCTGAGCGGCTTTGATAGCCATGTAAGCACTACCCTTTCCCCTCCCCAGAATGCGCCGCTCCCGAATACCCGTTCGCTCTATGATCCATTCGTCAGAAGTATCCACCAGGCGCTCCAAGTCAGCGTTCGTAAGTCGCTTCTCAGGTAAATAAGCTCCGACGGCAGTAATAGCTGCTCTACGCATGAGCCTCAAATGCTGCGGCGATTTTTTCCGTCAAACGCGCCTGCACTATACTAATCGCTGTGCGAATCATATTCCGAAATGCTTTGGGAGAAGAGATACCATGTCCTATGATGACATTCCCTTGCGCTCCGATGAAGGGTAAGCCGCCCACATTCTCATAGTTGAGGCGCTCCAATACTGGTGTGGAGGGCACCTTCTCCCGCAGCAGTTCGTATAAGGACTCCCCGAACTTAAGGAGGATATTTCCAACAAAGCCGTCCGTTACATAGACATCAGCAAAGCCTTTATTCAATACGCGTCCCTCAGCGTTTCCAACGAAGTGAATATGCGGATTCTGCTGTAAAAGAGCATAAGCTTGCTGTGCAAGTAAATTCCCCTTGCTCGGCTCCTCTCCGATGTTGAGAAGCGCTACACGAGGAGTGGAGATACCAAACACTTCTCGCATGAACACCGTACCGAGGTGGGCAAACTGCACCAAATGCTCAGGCTTACAATCTACATTAGCCCCTACATCGCAGATGAGTGAGTATTTATTTTCGTCATAGGGGTAAAAAGCGCCGAGCGTAGGTCTAGAAACGCCGGGCAGATTGCCAAGCTTGAGAACGGATGCAGCCACCACCGCCCCTGTATTTCCTGCACTGATAAATGCATCCACTTTACGTTCCTTGAGAGCTTGAATACCCACGGCAATAGAAGAATCAGACTTTTGCACGATAGAACGAACGGGATTCTCATCCATCTCTATGACTTCGCTGGCAGGGAGGAGACGGACATTACCATTGAGAGGCAAGCCGATCCGGCGGGCTCCTTGTTCAAGTTCAGCCGGCCTGCCTACCAGCCAAATTTCGGTATCCACTGGCAGCTCGTTCAGAGAGAGGAGGACGCCTTGGAGAGGATTATGCGGCGCAAAATCGCCACCAAAACCGTCTATCGCTATACGCATTAAGCGTCGTCTTCGGAAGTGCGGATTACTTTTTTACCTCTATAATAGCCACTGACAAGATTCACTCTATGAAAGAGCGTGGGCTCTCCGCTCTGAGGATCGATGTAGTAGGCGGGCGTAGGCAGTTTGTGATGCGTTCGGCGCTTATCTCTACGGCTTTTAGAGTGTTTGCGTTTAGGATTCGCCATAGCGGCGCAAAGGTAACAAAAAAATCAGTCCTTATTCAGGTAGTGCAGCACGAATGCAGGACATGACTCATCAGGACAAGTGGGGCGCACACGGCGACGCGGAATCGCCAGTCCTATGTAGTCATAGAGGGCTTGAGTCAGGTCTATCTCGTCTTCCCGAGGCTTTAGAGCGAAAAACTCCTCCGTATCTTCCGGCGGCAAATAATACTTATCCCAGCTGTAAATCTGCTCATGCTCTGCGCTTATAGGTAAGGAGATAATCTCTTGTCCTCTATCACAGGGCACCTGCACCCAGCCCTCTAAGCTCAGCGATAGGCGCAAATACTCAGACTCCTTCCGCGCCGAAATGGTAGCTTGGACTCGGAGGTCCTGAATGTCGTAGTCTGCTCCGATTACCTCTAAGAGGGCTTTATCCACCTCCCATGTCCAACGGCTCTCGCCCTGTGGAAGCTTAGATATTGAAAACCTATATCGCATTGCATCGTGAGCAAAACGATCCCGTAAGAGGATGTTTAGGTAACTATTCTCTCCATATCCGCATCCAACCGACGCAGAAACTCTTCCTCATAAGGATGCACCTTACCGTCGGACTCTATAACCTGACGGAAAATGTTCAGTATGTCAAATCGGTAATGCCTAACCTCATCCGGAACGGCTGCGAAGCTCTGGATAGCTTCTTCGTATGCTTTTTCCGGAGTATAAGAGAGATTGTAAAAGAGCTGAAAAGTAGCCTCGGCTCGCTGTGGAAAGTTGGTGGGAATTCCTGCAAATCCTTCCTCTATGCGATTCGCAAAAGCCTTCATTTCACTCTCTTCTATGGCGCCGTCTGCTTTTGCGAATGCATAAGCAAGTCCGCCGATCCCATCCCAAAAGCGGCGACTAACCAGCATGCGGCGAAGATAAGGCAAAATCTCTTACCTTTGCCTCATGCGTAATTTTTACTGGGCTAGCTATTTGATAGCTTTTAGTTTGGCTCAGCCCGTAGATATCGCTAAGCATAAAGTGGACCCCTTAACCTTCACCTTCGATGATGGACGAACTACATTGGCGGATTACGTTCTATCTCAGCTGCGTCAGCACGCCACCTGCTGCGGCGTAGATAATATCTATGTAGAGCTGCGCATCACGCCAGAAGGCAACGTTGAAAATGTCCGAGCCATGACAGGAAGGAACGACTGCTACAAGCAGTCTGTACGAGATATCCTCCTGCCGGTGCGTTGGAAAGTGGAGAACTTTCGCACCACTCGCCCTATTTACTATGAACTACGCTTCAACGAAGAATGTAAAGGGACCCCAGAAGACAATACCTATAAGCCGATCCCCTCTCCGATTAGCGCGGTGGCTCAGCAACCTACTGCTCCCGCTCAGCCTCCCAAAGAAGAGGCTAAGCCGATTGCTCTGACCCCTTCCCTGCCGGGTACGTCACCCACTGGGGATAAACAAGGGCCATCCAAGTCGCCCACAGAGCCACAAGCGGCAGAACCTATATCAAAGCCCAAATCAACTCAAAAACCTGAGCCCAAACCTACGCCCGAACCGAAAGACCAGACAGCCGAAGCCCCCAAAGAACCCACAAAGCCAAAGAAAACCCAGCCCAAGCCTGCACCTCCCGCCGAGGAGCCCGCTACTTCTGCCCCTGCCACTGAACCAGCCCGCAAAGGCTATCAGCCTGGTAAAGAACCTCCCAAAGAAGCTCAACCTCCCAACCCGCCCGCATTAGTCGGGAAGCTGCCAGAAAACTTATCAAAACTTTCGGTCTCTACTCCCAAAGGCTATAAAAGTACCGGAGAAAAGCGCCCTCCCAGTGAGCATATTGGCTCCTTCGTAAATACTTCTGGGCCGCGATATTCTGAACCAGACTACATAAATGGTCCCATAGCCAAAGCCCTCTATCTCAAGCAGGAGTACCGCAAGCGAGGCGTGTGCGGTCTCGTACACGTTCTACTGGAGGTAGCGATAGATGCGCAAGGAAATGTGAGGGGCTACCGTATATTGCGAGCTAATCGTCCAGATGTAGAAATTGCCACCCCGAATGTATTAGCAGGCATGAAATACAAGCCAACGCCCCTTCCGATGGTATTTTACACAGAATTCAAGATAGATGTGGATTGCCAGAGCGACCAGCAGAAGGCTAAGTTGGATACAGTTCCTGATTATTTGGCTTCACCTGAGGGGAAACTGATTCGTCCTGCGCCTCAGCAGCGCCCTTGATTACGCAACTTTTTTCCCGTCAAAATCGTATAATACATTTTCAGAGCTATGGGCATGCGTCAGCTGAAAATCCAGAAGCAAATCACGAATCGGGAGTCTCAATCTCTGGACAAGTACCTGCAAGAAATAGGGAAGGTTCCTTTATTATCCGTAGACGAGGAGGCAGAACTGGCCCGCCGCATACGACAAGGAGATGAAGAAGCTCTGGAGAAACTCGTAAAGGCTAATTTGCGCTTCGTCGTATCTGTCGCCAAGCAGTACCAAAATCAAGGACTACCTTTGACTGACCTTATCAGTGAAGGGAACCTCGGTCTCATCAAGGCCGCCAAGCGCTTTGATGAAACCCGAGGCTTCAAGTTTATCTCATATGCTGTGTGGTGGATTCGGCAGAGCATACTTCAAGCCTTGGCAGAGCAAAGCCGCATTGTACGGCTGCCTCTGAATCGCGTTGGAGCGCTGAATAAAATCAACAAGGTTTTCGCCCGCTTAGAACAGGAGTATGAGCGCGAGCCATCCCCAGAAGAAATCGCCGAAGCCATGCAAGGCACGCTTTCTCCCGAAGAAATAGCAGAGATCATGCGCCAATCTGGGCGCCATGTGTCATTAGACTCGCCCATCGCTCCTGGCGAAGAGACCCGCTTTATAGATGTCTTAGAAAACCCCGATTTGCCTCAGCCTGATCAAGTGCTTATGTATGAGAGCCTGCGTCAGGAGATTGCCAAAGCGCTGGCTACTTTAGAAGACCGAGAAGCTCAGATTCTGCGCATGCACTTTGGAATCGACCAGAGGTACCCCATGACCCTGGACGAAATAGCTGAAAAGCTTGGGCTGACCCGAGAGCGCGTACGGCAGATTAAGGAAAAAGCCATCCGCAAACTCCGCAGCAACCCTCTAGTTTTAGAACCTTTGCGGCAATACTTGGGCTAAAAAACGTACTGCTGTGAGGAGTAGGATTATTTCATCCCTCATAAGCCAACCAGTGCACTCTGTCAGGTAGCCGCTGGAAATAGATCGCCTCTCCATTTGGTGACGAGAGCGTGGCGTCCGGATATAATATGGTGTAAAGTGTAACTGGTTGCCGTACGCTAACCTCCCAACCTGCGGGGATAGCTGCTCTCCAGCGCTCCAAAGAGTCTTGCGAGCCTTTGACCGCAAATGCGGCTGTACGCACGCCTCCCTGAACGAAATAAGCTTCTATGCCTTCATTCTCCATGTCTCTCAACATCTCTGTAAGCGAAAGGGGGGAAAGGTCAGTACTTTCAACTTCTATAAGGATCAAACCGCGTCGCTGCGTACGAATAGGTGGCAAAGGATATACCCATTTTTCTGCGATAATCGTACCCTCCCCCGCAGGATCAAAGTATGGACGCACATACAAGGGTATGCGCCTTTCCCGAAGAGGACGAAGGGTACGAGGATGCAAAATCTGCGCGCCGTAGTAAGTGATTTCAGCGGCTTGGCTATAACTCAGCTCGGTAAGTGGCTGGGCATCTGAATATATATTAGGGTCTGCAGAATACAGACGCCCCACATCCTTCCATGCAATCATACCTTGGGCACCAAGCATATTCGCAAAAAGTGCGGCCGAGTAGTCTGAACCCTCCCGTCCTAAGGTCACGCTACGCCTCCTGAGGTCAGAAGCGATATATCCTTGTGTAAGCACCAGTTTATGAGTCCGAAAAAGTGGAACAAGCTGGGCATCCACATTAGCTTGGCTGGCGCTCTGTATCACGGTGGGTTCAGGATGATATCCATCTGTCACAATCAGTCTGCGAGCATCCACCCATGCCAGAGAAAAACCCTGCGCCTCTAAGTAAGCCTTTACTATTTCACTGCTGATGAGCTCTCCATACACGAGTATGGCATCAGTGGCATATCCGATTTCTTCGGAAAGGTGAGACAAAGCTTGCACTCGCTGCCAAAGAGCTGTCCAGTATTTTTCATTCAGGCGATGCATGAGCTGATGGGCTGAACCATCTGGTAAGAGCTCATGGATGATAGCCTGATGGTCATCGCGTAACTTGGTCAGTAAAGCATCTGCCAGCCCGAGGTCTGAGCGACCCGCAGCTTCGGCTATTTGAAGTAGCCGATTGGTAGTTTTCCCGATAGCGGAGACCACCAGGAGTCGGGATGATTCACCATACGCCGAATTCAGCACGCGAGGTAGCTGGCGGATACCTGCAGCATCACGCAAGCAGCCTCCCCCAACTTTCATTACCCACATCCCCGCAAATGTACTTCGTTACTTTTGCTACCATGCGGATTCAAACGGACTGCCTGGTAGTCGGCGCAGGGGTAGGAGGATTATACTTTGCTTTGCGAGCTGCGGAAAAGAGCGATGTGCTTATTCTCACTAAAGGTGCAGCTACCGAAAGCAATACGACTTATGCACAGGGCGGCATCGCAGGCGTTTTTTCTTCGCAAGACAGCTTTGAAGCTCACATTCGGGATACTATAATAGCTGGCGATGGGCTATGCAGAGAGGATATAGTGCGAGGCGTAATCAGAGAGGCCCCAGCAGCGATACGACGCCTCATGGAGTATGGTGTGCAGTTTGACCGTGATGAAAAAGGGGAGCTCCTCCTCGCTCGAGAAGGAGGACACTCCCATCCGCGAATTCTCCATAGTCGGGACGCTACGGGCGCGGAGATTAGTCGAGCGCTCCTTGCCGCCGTACGAAACCACCCCAGAATCCAACTCTGGGAAGGCTTCTTTGCCTTAGACCTTATTACCCAACATCACCTCGGTATCTATGTCAACCGGGGCTATCCTGGCATCTCGTGTTATGGTGTGTATGCTTTGGAAGAAGCTACAGGTACAATATGGACGATTCTCTCCCGAGTGACTATTTTGGCTTCTGGAGGAGCAGGCCAAGTATATCCCGTAACAACTAATCCGCCTATTGCCACAGGTGATGGTGTCGCTATGGCTCTGCGTGCCAAAGCCCGAATCGCTAATATGGAGTTCTACCAGTTTCATCCAACGGCCCTATATGAACCTGAAAAGCGCCCTGCATTCCTGATTACCGAGGCGCTGCGAGGGGCGGGGGCGACTTTACTTGACCCGATTCATAAACGCCCTTTTATGAGCAAATATGACCCCCGAGCCGACCTTGCGCCCAGAGACATAGTGGCCCGAGCCATAGATACAGAGTCTAAGATTGCTGGTACTCCTTTTGTCTATTTGGATGCCCGAAGCGTACCTAACCTCCCTGAGCACTTTCCCACGATTTATGAGTATTGCAAACGCAAAGGCCTAGACCCTACTGAGGACCTTCTACCTGTGGCACCTGCCGCTCACTATATGGTGGGAGGTATAGATACCGATGCTATGGGACGCTCCTCCATTCATCGATTGTACGCTGTGGGGGAAGTTAGCTATACGGGACTGCATGGGGCTAATCGCCTTGCTTCCAATTCGCTTTTAGAGGCCTTAGTGTTTGCTGAAAGAGCGGCCCAAGACGCTACACAACACGCTATTGACTACGACTTCCAGACCAGCGTGCCAGATTGGGACCTACAAGGCACACGCCATCCAGAAGAGATGATCCTGATTAGCCACAACCTTCAAGAACTACGAAATCTAATGGGCGGTTATGTCGGTATCGTTCGTTCTAATTTTCGCTTAGAGCGGGCAAAAAGGCGTATAGCCCTACTGTACGAAGAGACCGAAGATTTCTATGCCCGTACCTATCCTTCACGCGCGCTTTTTGAACTGCGTAATCTGATTGCCATAGCTTACCTCATAGTTAAGTCTGCCAGCATTCGGAAGGAGAGCCGTGGCTTACATTACACGCTGGATTTTCCCCACAAACATCCCACGCTATCGGTGGATACGCTGGTGTAGGCTCAGGAGTCTGTTATGAAGCTCTATTTGGGCATTAGGGGGGGGCGCCAGCGCCTTCGGCGCTG
>JANWXY010000080.1 GCA_025057135.1 Bacteroidia bacterium
ATAAAAGTGCTCGCAACTTTATCTGAGGGACTTGTGGCTGTGTAGTTTATGCAATCGAATAAACCTTCTTACCCACGGGCACCCGAGGACCTAAGAGATGAGGAATCTGCCTCAACTGGACTTTGCCTGTGCGTTCTACACAGGTATGGGTACTTGCGGAAGTGTCAAGAAGTCCTTTTCTGATAGCGGATTATTTAGGAAAAGGCACCAAGTAAAAAAACTTCTCTCTCGCTTCAATAGAGAGCGTTCATAATGAGGCTGTAAGGCTCACGCTCTACTTACGCCTCTCACTTCTTCTCAGATAGAGCCTGCTCTAAAAGAGATTGCCAGTATTGAGGATGTTGGGTACAGTATGTACGAAGGGCTTCCCACCGAGCCGAATCTACCCCGTAGCGCCTGAGCAAATGATAGGTGTGTATAGAAAGCAAGCTGTCGGTATGAGTGGGATTCAGATTGCGAGGAAGCAAGTGCGCTTTGGCTGCGTATATCTCCTGGATAATCAGTACAGTCGTATCCTGAGCGATCGGCGGGGGCGGTAGCGTTGGCTGACAGCTACTCAGAAGCCCCATCCACCATAGCCAAAATCTCATCCGCATAAGTGCGTTCCGTGGAGAGCCGAGGCACTTTATTCTGACCACCGAGGCGTCCTTTACTTTTGAGCCACCGATAAAAGGTATCTGGCGGGAGTGGAAATACCTCCGGAGGCCCAAGCGCTAAATCCGCTTCCCTTTTGGCATCGTAATCGGAATTCAGCTCCCGAAGCTTGCGGTCTAAGGTCTGAATGAACAGCTCCATATCCTGGGGCGCTTGGATAAACTCAACTAACCACTGATGAGCCCCTCGCTGGCCAGAACCCATATAAATAGGCGCTACCGTGTAATCACGAACCTGAGCCCCTGTAGCTTGACAAGCACTGAGAAGGGCGCTTTCCGCCTGATCTATCATGACCTCTTCACCGAAGGCATTGATGTAATGGCGAGTGCGTCCGACTATGCGTAGGCGAGGCGGCTGTTTGCTGACGAAACGCACAGTATCCCCTATAAGATAACGCCATAGCCCCCCTACTGTGGTCAGAACGACGGCATAAGTCTCTCCTACCCCAATCTCAGACAAAGGCACCGCTTCCCATCGCCCCGATTCCCATGCCGAAAAAGGAATAAACTCGTAAAAAATCCCATGGTCCGCCATAAGAAGCATATCTGAAGAATCGGTCGTATCTTGAAAAGCGATAAAACCTTCCGATGCGTTGTAAATCTCCATGTAATGCACCTGAGGGGATGGAAGATATCTGGCAAATAGCTTTTCGTAGGGCGTAAAGCTCACGGCACCGTGAAAAACCGCTTCAAAGCGCGGAAAAACTTCTAAGACGTGAGAAAATCCCGTCTGACGAAGTAGCTCCTCAAATAGGAGTATCGTCCAGGTAGGCACGCCAGCGAGCCCGACGATAGAGTTTCTCTCGCTCAGAAGGGCTTTTACCATGCGAGGAAGTTTCTCTTCCCAACTGGGAATGAGAGCAATATCCAGAGCTGGCGCCCGAAACAACCGGTAAAATGCAGGCATATTGGACAGTAGGACAGCGCTTAAGTCGCCACAACGGGCTGCTTTACTCAGGTGACTCACTTGATGCGAACCACCTATGCTGATAATTTTGCCTTCTAATAGATGCGTGCTGTCCCTGTAAAGGGTCAGATAAGTGGCGAAGAGTTCCTTAGAAGCCCGGAAGTGATTGAGATGAAGGCTCTCAGAAGTAATCGGAATGAATTTACTGCGGTCGTTTGTAGTGCCTGAGGAGCGGGCAAACCACCGTACCTGTCCAGGCCAAAGCACATCTTTCTCTCCCCGAAGATGCCGCTCTATCCATGGATAAAGAGTCTCGTAAGGCTGAATAGGCACACTTTCACGGAAGCGCTCATAGGACATATCAGAAGAAATCCCCACGGCTTTTCCATAGGCAGTAGAGGCGCCTCGCCGCACAAGATAAGAAAACCACCGATGCTGGGGCGTAATCGCATCTCGCTGTATAGCCGTAATCCGTCTGTATGGACGACGGACCAAACCATATATCGGCGACAGCCAGTTCATGCCAAAAGTCGCAAATTTAGTCGCCTTCAATATGCGGAAGGCTTACCGAAATACTCTGAACCACAGTTTTTCAGACACATGCAGAGATTTCGCTCATAAAATAACTATCGGGCAAAAGGCGGGTCTGTGAGATTAGAATAAAGCCCATTTAGGTACCTGTGCCAGGCAGCCACAGCTATCATGGCGGCATTATCCATGCAGTAGGCCATGGGAGCCAGATATAAATCATACCCCTGAGCGGCAGCCTGGGTATGAAGGTATTGACGTAAATAAGCATTTGCAGCTACGCCTCCGACAAGTCCTATTCGGCTTATTTGAAACGCTTTTGCGGCGCCGATGAGCTTCTCTGTGAGATATACAGCCACGGTGTGTTGCCAACTGGCACACAAATCTGACAAAGGCAAATCAGGATATTTCTGACGAGCGTAGAGGAAAGCGGTTTTCAAGCCGCTGAAGCTGAAGTCCCACGGGTTAGGCGTATGAGGCAGTGGAAAGGCTATAGCCTCCTTATCGCCTGATTGGGCGATGGTCTCTATCTGTGGTCCCCCGGGATAAGGCAGCCCCAGAGAAGCTGCCACTTTATCAAAGGCTTCACCGACCGCATCATCTATCGTGCGCCCAACGAGTTCCATCCGAAGAGGATGAAGTACTCGGAAAAGGTGCGTATGCCCTCCCGTAGCTACCAGCACCAAGATAGGATATGAAATCGGGCGTTCAGAGAGTTCCAGAGAAAGTACATGCGCCTCTAAATGATGCACTCCAATAAATGGAATGCCCCATGCAGCGGCCAGAGCTCTGGCATAGACAGAACCTATGAGCAAGGAACCAATCAAACCAGGCCCCTGAGCCGCAGCTACAACCTTCAGATCGGAATAAGATTTTTCTGCCTGTGAAAGGGCAGCCTGTATAGCCAAAGGTAGCTTCACCTCGTGCTCCCGGGAAGCCCACTCAGGAATAACGCCCCCGAAGGAGGCATGCATTTCTTGCCTATATACTACATGGGAGAGAACTTGCCCATCCTGATACAGGCAGGCGGCAGTATCATCGCATGAAGTCTCTATGGCCAGGAGCACTCAGCCTTCCTGGAGCTGCTGGAGCCGCTGCCGATATGCAGCGCGCTTGATTTGCTCCCGTCTTTGAACGGATTTAGGCACAAAGTACATCCGATTACGCACTTCCCGAGCGATACCCAGTCGGTCAAACTTCCGCTTGTACCGACGGAGCATTTTTTCCAGATTTTCTCCCTCTTGTGGTTCTATAACTATCATGGGGCGCAAATATAACGAATAACACAGATCGCTACGCTATCCCACCCGGATAACGAAACCTTTGAGATATTCTCCCTGAGGATGGAAAAGGTCTATAGGATGGTCAGGAGGGGCATGAAGAAAATGTAGAATCTGCACGGGACGATTAGCATCCATTGCCGCTTCCAGGAGCATATCCCGAAAGATTTGGGGGGTCACATGCGCTGAACATGAAAAAGTAAAAAGTAATCCCCCCACCGGCAAAAGCCGTAGCGCCCGCCGATTAATCTCCTTGTAGCCGCGTAAAGCTTGGGGGAGAGCCTCTTGATGATGAGTGAAAGCAGGAGGGTCTAAAACTATGATATCCCAATAGCCTTTTTCCACTTTCTGTAAGGCATCAAATGCATCCTCTACCCAAAGCGTATGAGGGATTGAGCTGAGCTCATTCAGAAGAAGGTTATCCGACAAAAGGGCTGCTGGTTCTGGCATAATCTCCACCGAAAGGAGCTCAGAGGCCCCTCCGGCAGCTGCATACACCGTAAATCCCCCTGTGTAGGCAAAAAAGTTAGCCACCCGCTTTCCAGCGCTATATTGACGCAAAAGCTGCCGATTGTGTCTCTGATCCAAAAAGAAGCCCGTCTTTTGCCCTGTTTCTATGGAGACTTTGAAGGTAAGCCCATATTCTTGAAGAAAAACCTCGGGTTGTCTTTCTCCCCACACCCACTCAGACTCTGCTGCGGTTTCTCGTCTTTGGTAAATCCCCTGCAGGGGAAAGTTTTCACTGAGAAATCGTATCAAGGTTGGACGCAGGCGCTCGGCCCCCTTAGTTCTGAGTTGGAGAACCGCTACCGTATCATAAATATCTATGATGACACCGGGCAATCCATCTCCCTCACTATTGACGAGACGATAACTATTAGAAACGGTGATGTCTGAGAGGGAGCGGCGCAAATCCCAAGCTCGCCTGAGAACAGCTTGCCAGAAACCTTCATTGATGGGTCGCTTAGTTCCATCCCACAAGAAGACTCGGCAGCGTATAGGACTCATTGGCTCCCAAAACCCATACGCAATAGGCTGACCATGTTCATCGGAGACGCAAACGACGTCACCAGAGTCTGCCACAGACTCCGGAGTAAAAGCGCCAGAAAATAACCAAGGATGTCGCTGACGGCGAATTTTTTCCGCTTTACCTGAACGTAGAGAGACGCGACGGGGTTTGCTCATTAGACAGGAACCGCCAGAGCATTGATAAGGCGCCCTTCTTGATAATAAGGCAGCACAGGATGCAAATCACGACGCAGAGAGTACTTGACATCATTCTGCATCCCCAGTTCTATCAGCCGTTCAAAGTGCGCTGAATGCTCCAAATAGTACTTTTTTCTATGGTCCGCCATTTGATAAAGGCTCATAGCGATGAGGGTAGCATCATCATTCACCCGAAAATCTCCTTCCAGCTCAGTTGCTATGGCCCCAGCGAAAAGCGTGTCTTCTAAATTAACCTGGTCTTTCCAGCCCGAACATACCAGCAGCACGGGCTCATCCTGCTGACGGAGCCACGTCGTAAGCACCGACATATTCACGAAAGCCCCCGTAACGACTTTTTTCGCATGACGCACCGCCCACAGGGCTCTGGTGCCATTTGTGGTGGTGAAGGCAAGCTTTTTACCTGTCAAATCTATGTCTAAAAAGTCGTGCGGAGAATTTCCAAAGTCAAAGCCAGGCACCTTTTGAGCGCCGCGTTCGGCAGCGGTCAGATAGCCTTCGCGTCCAAGTCGTCGGCACTCACGCAGAGAACGCACGGGGCGTATTTCACTTATGCCCCTATCCATCGCTACGGCGAAGCTGGTCGTGGCTCTCAAAATGTCAATAACGACCACGACGTAGTCTTCTACCCGAAACTGTGGTATTAGCGCGGTAGATAAGCAGACTCGTACCAGAGGCCGCAATCTCATATGCGAGACTTTTGACGGCGAATCAGAGAGGTATCAGAAACAAACGGCGGACGCGTCACTGTCAGAGGCATCTGCTGTCCTCTGAGAGTGAAATAAACCTTGTCCCCCACCTGATACGCAGAAGGCAGATAGCCTAAAGCCACTCCACGCTCCACCGTGGGACCAATAGAGCCTGAGGTAATGCGTCCGACTTCTTGCCCATCTGCATTGAGTAAAGGCGTATTATTGCGGGGAATAACCCGTGCAGAATCGCTTACCAGTCCGAAAAGCTTACGAGAGAGTCCATTTTCCTTTTGCTTTAAGAGGGCAGCACGCCCAATGAAGTCTCCTTTATCCAGCTTTACCGCCCAGGCCGCAGAGGCTTCTAAAGGTGAAGTCTCCTCATCTACATCGGTTCCGTACAGCAAATACCCCATCTCTAAACGAAGAGTATTACGCGCAGCTAAACCCGCAGGGACAGCTTCGGAGGCTGAGATTATTGCATTCCATAGTTTCTCGCCATGAGCCTTTCGTACGAAAAGCTCGTATGTCCATTCCCCCGTGTAGCCTGTGGTAGCTATGAGCACATCGGGTATATCCTCTACCCTGCCTTTCAGGCAGGTATAATAAGCCATGTCCTGAATGGGGGCATCCGTTAGCCTTCGCAAAATAGTCTCACTCTCAGGACCAGATAAGGCAAGAAGGACAGTATCATCGGAGATATTCTGTAAAGTGACCTCTTGGGCTGGCAAGTGACTCTGCAACCACTTCCAGTCTTTATCCGTCGTCGCTGCATTCACGACGAGCATGAATAGGTCCTCTTCAAGCTGATAGATAATCAGGTCATCTATGATGCCTCCTGCGGGATTTAGCATGAAAGTATAGTGCGCTTTGCCAGGAGAGAGCTTACGAACGTCATTTGAAAGAATGTTATTTAGCCAATCAGCCGCGCCCTTTCCTCGCACCAGAAACTCTCCCATGTGCGACAAATCAAATAGTCCAGCCTTAGTTCTGACGGCATGATGCTCGGTAAGCTCGCTTCTATAACGCAGAGGCATTTCCCAGCCACCGAATGGCGTCAGCGTAGCGCCAGCCTTCACATGTACCTCCCGTAGAGGTGTAGATTTTAGCACACAACAAAAGTACGAACCTACTACCTTTGTGATGCGAGGTGGAATAACCTTATATGGTGACCGGATTAGTGATAGCCATCAGCTTCTTCTCTGTTTGGGTGTGGAATGAAATTTTTCTACGCTTCGCTCGTAGGTTGGGTGCCCTAAGCCAAGGAATACCCAATCAACGCCGATGGGACAGCCGAAAAAAGCCTATAATCGGAGGCATCGCTTTTTTTATCATATGCTTAGGGATTGCGGCTTGGCGTCCGATGGATGCCCAGGTAAGCAGGGCTCTCATCGCTGGTAGTATCATAGCTTTCCTCGCAGGCCTGGCGGATGATGCTTATGTTTCGGTGCCATATGTCAAACTATTAGGGCAGCTCAGTGCCGCTGGTGCCGGGATCATATTCGGAGGTCCTCTTTTAACACTTCCTCAGATGCCTATGCTATCCGTCCTCTTTACTCTCTTCTGGTATGTAGCCGTCATGAACGCCATAAACATGATGGACAATATGGATGGGATAGCCGGAAGCATCGCCGCCGCACTCCTCATAAGTACCTTTGGGCTCCTGCAGTCTAGTCCGCATTATTTTCTGTATGCGGGCATGATAGGTGCTCTGTCGGCTTTCCTCCTTCATAACTTTTATCCTTCTCGCCTATATATGGGAGACAATGGCAGTCAGCTGCTGGGCTACCTTCTCGCTTACTGGGGCACGGAAATCTGGCAAGCTCCCACACTAAATACCTTGTCTCCATGGACAAAAACCCTCATCCTCGTTACGCTCTTTGCCATACTCGCTGGGGATACCTTCTGGGTAAGCTTGGTGCGATTATGGTCGGGACGCAGCCCTTTTCATGGAGGAACGGACCACCTGACCCACCGCTTAGCCCAAATGGGGATGCCCCCTCGTAAGGTCGCTTTTTTACTACTTACGGGTCAACTCCTTTTATCCGGCGTTTCGCTACTGCTGACAAATTTTGAAATCAGCGATTGGGTATTCATATTGTTGATTAGCGCGATAGGAGTTTCCATCGGCACGATACACTTACACTATCTATATCAATCAAAGCAGAAAACGGATGGCAACCCCCTACTCGTCAAGTCTGACTTGCGGACGTAGAGAATCTATCTCGGATTTATTTTCCATCGTTTCGTCGCTTTCGAGCAATCAAGACATAGTGATAGGGTAAAAAGCGCTCTTCTAAAAGCACCAATTCAAACCCCGCTGCATTTAGTTCCATTTCTACTTGGGCTGGGAATATCCTTTGAGAGAGGGGAGGACCTACGGGACTTTCTCGGGGTGCCCACTCAACGAGCACAACGGGAGCCAAATCCGGTAAAACTGCGCGCAACTGCCGCAGGTAGGTCACTCGATTGGGAAGGTGATGATATACCTCCACCATCAAAACCATATCTACCTCCTGAGGCGAAAGTAGAGGACGGTCTGGCACACCCTTGCGGATTTCCCACTGGGTAGACGGAATACCTAAGGAGTCGCGGCGCCGCTCCATGTATTTTATCAGCGCATCGTCAATATCCATGGCTATGACCATCGCCCCACGACGCACCAGCCGCCATGCATAATAGCCCGTACCCGCCCCCAAGTCATAAATACGCTTACCGCGCAAAGGTCCCAACTTTTCTTCTATCCAATCCAACAGCTGCTCAGGACGCTGATACGCATCCCGAGCCGGATTTTCCAGAATGACAGCCCAATTTTTATGAGCCATGTGGAGCCCGCGTGTCTGCTGCCCCCATGCCAAGAGACTTAGAAGGAGAAGAAGACGGGTCATGAAACGAAGATACACCATTTGGCGCAGTTTCACGATAATGAGCGTATGATAGGTAGATTTCCCGCAGAACATAGTAGATAGCCCCCAAAAAAGCTATGCTGACCCCTCGCCAACCCAGCCTCCACCCCCCCTTTATAATCAAGCTTTTAGTAAAACGGGCACCGGCTTTGGCAAAGCCACGCCACCAGTTAGGGGACTTGCCAGCTTTTGCCATCATCTCTGCGGCGAGGCGCGCATACTTACTGGTACGAAGCAGATTTTCTTCTGGAGACGCATAGCTGTAATGCCACATTTCCCCTTGAAGCCGAATCACTTTCGTACCTGATGGCAATAAGAGGCGCTCATGAACGGGCTCATCACTCCAGCGAGCGGCATCCCTGCGAAAGATGCGGACCTTCCAATCGGGATACCATCCCGCTGCACGAATAAAAGCTCCACAATACACTGCTACACGCAAAAACGAATAAGCATCAGCCCGCCATTGACCCTTTTCAGCCAGGATCGCCCTCTGCAGCTCAGGAGACAGTACTTCATCGGCGTCCACCGAGAGAATGTATTTTCCCTGAGCTAAGCTATTTGCGTAGTTTTTCTGACTGCCATATCCGTCAAAAGTGCGCTCATACCAGCGCACTTCTGGAAAACCGCGAGCAATCTCAGCAGTGGAATCCGTGGACCCACTATCTACGATGATAATCTCATCTGCCACAGAGCGTAAAGCGTCTATGCAAGCGCGCAAATGGCGCGCAGCGTTGTAAGTGATGATGACAGCAGAAAGTTCCATCGTCAGTAGCCGCTTCTGATTGCTTGTATGGGATGTAAGCGAGCCGCACTCCACGCAGGAGAGAATGCTGCAAGCAGGCCTACCCCAATAGTCACTAATATCGTCCAGACTAAGTCCTTGGGAGCTACGGCTAATATGATACCTTCTCCTGCCGCCCATCCCGAAAGCCCAAGCGTCAAAGCCCCCGTGAGAAAGAGCCCAATAGCCCCGCCTGCAAGTGTGAGAAGAATACCTTCTATTAGAAAGAGAACGAGTATGAAATGTCGGGGGGCTCCCATGGCGCGTTGAATGCCGATTTCACTACGCCTTTCTCTCACAGCGATGTACAGAATATTAGCAACACCAAAGCCTCCCACAATCAAAGCAAAGCCCGCAATGAACATACCAATAGTTTCCACATATCCAGTGATTTTATACACCTGATCTAAAAGAGCATCCTGTCGGTTGATAGCGAAGTTATCTGGCGTCCGAGGTGGCAGGTGGCGGGCTCGGCGCATCACCCCGCGCACACGCATCTCCAAAAGGTCTATAGGCAAAGCCTCTGGATTTTTCGCCCGAACAAGAAGGGTTCTATCGCCCTGATACCGCTGCAGCCCCCGATAGCGATACAAGGCTTGAAAGGGTATAATCATTGCTCGGTCAAAATCTCCCCCGAAACTTCCCTGAGAGCGCAAAACTCCGATGATACGAAAGCTTCTTCCTGCATACTGCACTTCTAAGCCGATAGAATTCTCACCGCCTGTCAGAGCGCGGGATAAACGACTCCCTAAGACAGCAACAGCGGCTCCATGACGCAGCTCCTCCTGAGAAAAAAAGCGTCCATACTTGACTTCCAAAGGAAAGGTCACATGAAAATCTTCCGTAACGCCAACAACTCGAGTCTCCTCAGAGACACTTCTAAAACTGACTTTCTCAGAAGGGCGGTCGTACCTCAGCGCTATCCACGCCTCCGCGCCCAAGCTGGAACGAACAGCCTCATAATCCACGAGACCAATCCGCGGTCGGCGAAAGTAATCTTGCCAGTTTTCATCAGAAAATCGCCACGGGAAGTGATGAACATACACAGTAGAGGTTCCAAGCCGTTCAAAGCGCCCAACAATGGAGCGCTCCATAGAATAGGTAAATACCCTCACCGAAGCCACAGAGAATATGCCAACAGCTATGGTGAGCAAGGTAAGGATTGAGCGCCGGCGATGTGCTTGGATATTACGGAGAGTCTGACGAAAGGCTTCTGCAAACATGGTATCTTTGCCGCCTACAAAGATATGAGCAGTCGCCTCTCTGACTATGTTTTTGAGTTACCTGAGCATCTGATTGCCCAGTATCCGCCTGAGCCTCGTGGAAGCAATCGTCTGATGGTCGCCCAACGCAGCTCGGGGCAAATCAGCCTTCACTCTTTCACAGAGTTGCCCGAATTCTTTGATGCGGGCGATGTGATAGTGTATAATAACTCCCTCTCTTTCCCCTGTCTGCTCATCGGACATAAAGAGCGCAGCACCTCGCCAGTGGAGGTCTTGCTACTGCGAGAGCTGGATGCTGAGACTCACCTCTGGAACGCCATGGTGGAGCCAGCCAGAAAGATTCGTGTAGGAAATAAGCTAATCTTCCCTGGCAGCAATCTCATGGCAGAAGTCGTAGATAATACGACCAGCCGAGAAAGAGCGATTCGCTTCATCGTGCCCCCAGGAGAGTCATTTTCTGCGATTGTTGAAAATATCGGGCGAATGGCCCTGCCCCGATACATCAAGCGCCCCCATCGTCCTGAGGACTACCGAGATTTTCGTGCCGTTTGGAGTGGTGTTTCAGGCTCTGTACAAGCTTCGGATGCAAGTCTGCCTTTCACGAGAGTACTTATTCGCGAGCTGGAAGTCAAAGGAGTAGAGTTCGTACCCATAACGCTGCATGTAGGAGCCGCTAACTTTCGCACGATTGAAGTGGAGGACCTGTTCAAATTTTCCATGGATGCAGAATGGTTTGAAGTTTCCGAAGCCTCTGCTCAGCGTATTAATCAAGCTAATCGGGATGGCAAGCGTATTTTGCTCGTCGGCGCAAGTGTCCTTCGCGCAGTGGAGTCCAGCCTGTCGGCTTATAATGACCTGAAATCATCGCAGGACTGGACGGTCAAGTTTATTTTCCCCCCTTACAGACCCACGATGCAAACGGCATATTTGACTCAGTTCCACATGCCTAAATCTGCAGGCTATATCGCCACTGCGGCTTTTGCCGGATATCCCCTCGCCAAAAAAGCCTATGAGACTGCTCTATCTGAGGGCTTCCGCTGGGGATGTTATGGCGACCTGCTGCTAATATTGTAGCTTGTATTAGGGACTCTATTTCTGGTCTATGAGGTCACCCGAGGAGAGAGTACTGCCCCGACCTGTGTGGGTACAGCTGGCCGCTGGTAGAGGTCTAAGGTTAGGAGGTAAAACTCCCAAGCAGTTTTGGCGACTGGGGAATCGGCCTCTGCTTGTTCATGCCATAGATACATTTCTGAGGCTTTATCCAGATAGTCCTGTGGTGGTCGTCTTACCTCTGTCCCATTTCCGACATGGACAGAAACTACTTTATCAGACATTCCCAAAGGCTCAGCTCTACTTCACCATAGGGGGAGACATGCGCAGTGCTTCTACCGAGGCTGCTCTCCATCTTCTCAATGAAGTTGAACTTCTCAGTTCAGAGTGGGTAGTACTATTCCACGATGCCGCCCGTCCTTTTGTTTCGGATGGTCTGATTACTCGTCTATTGTCAGAAGCCGCTGACTGGGGAGCGGCCGTATGTGGATTACCTGTTAGCTTTTCCGTTCGTTGGGTAGAAGGAGACGCTTCACGAGCAGTAAACCGAGAAAAGGTCTGGGAGATTCAAACGCCACAAGGATTTAGGGGGGATATTTTACGCTCTGCATGGGAGAGGCTCTCCCCCACGAGTAGCCCCGTCTTTACCGACGAAGGCAGCTGGATAGAGGCGGCGGGCTTCTCTATAAAGCTAGTCCCCGGAGAAACACAGAATATCAAAATCACCCATCCGATTGACTGGGAACTGGCCAAACTCTGGCTGCGGCGTCAAAGTCGGTGAGATATTCATACCTTTGCAAAAAGGCGAGATAGCTCAGTAGGTGAGAGCGCAGGATTCATAATCCTGAGGTCGCGGGTTCGATTCCCGCTCTCGCCATGACGGGGCGTAGCGCAGCTGGTAGCGCGCAGCGTTCGGGACGCTGAGGTCGCTGGTTCAAGTCCAGTCGCCCCGACTTGTTAG
>JANWXY010000001.1 GCA_025057135.1 Bacteroidia bacterium
GGGGAAGGTCTGTATGGCTTGCAGCGGGCGTTTCTGGAGGCAGGGGCGCAGCGGGTTATTACGACGCTCTGGCAGATAGATGATGAGGCGACACGGGAACTGATGCTGAGCTTTTACCAGAGCTGGGTGAAGCGAAAGCGAGGGGAAGGTGTAGATGAGGTCTTCAATCGGACGCTACGAACTTTTCGGGAGAAGCATCCAGAGCCCTACTACTGGGGGGCGTTTGTGGTGATGCGGTGAGATTGAACCAGCCAACCCCACCGTAGCGCCTCTCAGACAGCTCTTTGCATCGCACATCCCATCAGAAAAAATTATACTGAGCGACTGGGCCCAGTAATTTCTCTCCATAAACCGTCCGCTTCCAACTCAGAGAGACATTTCACAATACCAAGGCTGTTTCGCCTACCTTCACCGAAGGCTATCGTCACGCGCAGACGAAACTTTTCTCACATACACCCCAGCATCCGTCCAGACCTGGACTATCGCAGGACCTGGTGTGCGAAAAGTCCATAAGTTTGACCCCAAGCGGATCACTTCCGCCTCTACACGCTGCCCTGACAAGGACCAGGCGATGACGATTGGCAGTTCCTGACTTTTGAAGACCAAATCTGGATGGACCGAGGGGAGATTGACAAGGTCAAGCTGATGAACAGCCACAGCTCCATCTAAATCAGCACTCAGTCGGTTTGGCGACTGCCAGTGTGTGGCGTCTGTGAGGCGGATGTACTTCGCCCAGGGAATGCCTACTACCGCAAGGTCAAAAGCATCTCCCCCCGCCTGAGAAGGGTCCTGCCAGTCTATAGGTCCAGAGCATCCCTCGCAGCCCGTCGGTGACCGCCCTGCTAATCCCACTCCACTCACTGAGTCATAGGGAAAGGTTTGCCATGAAACTCCATCTTGCGATGCAGACACTATCATCCACTCATCAAATACCTGACCACTGCCGTAGCGAAAAGCATTTTCAAAAACGATAAAGTCAACACCTACCCCGTCGGCAATAGGCGGCTCAAACTCCAAAGTAATAAACCCCCCCTTCCCCAGAGATACAACCTGACAAGGGTCTGCACAGGGGGTCATAGGCGTGGCGGAGGTGCAGATTGGACCTATCACATTATACGGGAAATGCTCTGCGGATTGTCCAAAGGTTTGTGAAGTGCCAAACTGATAGCTATGCACGCGCACTGGCCAGATGCTGGGAGGAGTGGCTGGCGCACATCTCCCATCGCAGGCGCATTGTGCCCACAGCTCTCCCACTATGAGCCAACTGACACAGAGACTTTTTCGCCCCACAATACCTTCCTCAAATATGGCGTCAGGAAAACTCCTTCAGGGTCTAAGGCATCTCTGAGCTGCAAAAACTTACTTAGATGTGGATATACCCGATGTAAGTATTCAGACGACGCCGTGTGCATTTTACCCCAGTGCGGACGCCCCTCATAAGATTGAAAAATAGCTTCTATCTCCCGAAAATATCTTTCGTAAGGCATACGATAATACATGTGCACAGCGATGAATATGCGATCTTCTCCCTGAGCTGGACTGAGCGGAATGTCGTCTCCCTGTACATAGCGGTACTCAATCGGAAAGCTTACCGCTGGCTGATGCTTTTCTATCCAGCGTCGTATCTCACGCAGAACTTCCGGCCCCACAGCAGCTGGGACTCCATATTCCATTTCCCTGAAGCGAACCCATCTCGGGGAGGCAAAAATCCGATAAGCTCTGTCTATGCGCTCCTCGGCAGTCATATTCCGCCCAGCAAAACGGCATAAGCTGGCGCTGCGACGAGGGAAAACTTGGGCTATTTTATTCAGCGTCCAGAACGCCCCGTTCTCCCATACAGCATCTATCAACCATCGTCGCCAGAAAGATACCCTCCCCGGAGTTTCGCTGATGTCTGTCAACTTCACAAGAGCAAGGGGACTATACGGAAACCAGAAAAATTCAAAGTGGCGATGTTGGGCTGCGTACATTTCACTTTTCTCTAAAACCGCTTCCAGAGGTTCCACCTTTTTTATGAGCCGAAGGTAGTAGCGCGGCATTACCCTCAGGGTAATCTGTGTAATCACCCCCAGCAGCCCGAGAGAGACCTGCAGGGCCCGAAATAACTCTGGTTTTTCATCTGGATATATATCATGTATCTGACCCTTCCCATCAATAAACCTGTAATGGGCTACCTGCGTCGCAAGTATGCCAAATGCCTTTCCTGTACCATGAGTACCTGTACTAAAAGCTCCAGCGATACTTTGGCGGTCTATATCACCTTGATTGGCGAGAGAATATCCCGCTTGCCAGAGGCTTGAAAGTGCGGCATGTAAGCGCGTGCCCGCCCAGAGGGTAACCAGCTCATCAGTAGGCAGAAGTGATATGAGCCCTTGCATGCGGTCTAAGGACAGAAGCACACCGTCCGTCTGAATAAGTGGCGTCCATGAGTGCCCCGCACCAACCACTCTAAGGTTTTTTTTCTGGTCAGCGGCTTGATTTATGTAAGAAGCTATCTCTTCCTCGCGTTGAGGATAGACTAATCGGGCTGGATGAAAGGAGACAGTGCGTCCCCAGTTCCTGTACATCATCTCAGCAAATTTAGCCAAACCCTCTGAGCAAACACAGGGTCTTCACGGCTCCCCCTCAGAAAGCGCAGTGGGCATAGGATAAACTCATACTCCTAAAATGGACTAAAAAAAGAACCTCCTCAGACCTCGGCCTGAGGAGGGGAGAAAAAAGATTAAGGAGGAGACAGATTTAGCTTTTACAACAGCCTGCTTGGGCTTTTTTGCAACATTTTTTACCCTTAGATGACGCCTTCTGGGCAGGGGCGCTCGCATCGGAGTGCTCCTCCTCATGCTTGCCTTTACACGCAGGATACTCCTGATTGGAAATCAGTTTATATTCCACCCCAGCTTCTCGGAGAGCTGAATGAATACGGCTGCAGCAGCCGAGCGTCGGCTTATCGTATAAGATAATCAGCTGCGCCTGTTTCTCGTCATATTTCACAGACTTGATGCCCTTAATGGAGGATAGAGCCTTTTCTGCTGTGGCGACTTGGCTTTTTTCTACTTGCAGCGTCATTTTAGATGCCTTGTCGTCATTTCCATAAGTAATGCCCGTCCAGAGAAGGGCTAAGACAGAGAGGTGCGTTAGGGTTCGCATACCACAAATATAAGCATTTTTTCCCCAAGTCAAGGGGTGTGATATACTTTTGGGAGCAGTAATGCTTCAGTGGCTTTTGCTTCTACCTGTATGGGAAAGCTTTGGAGCGCCTTTGGGGCGTTGGGGAACTTATGCTTTCCCGATTATAGGAGAAAAAGGGGAAGTGTATATTGTAGATGGTCGCCGCATCTGGCGGCTGAATACCCACCGATGGGAGGAGTTTCTACGCCTGCCAGAGGAGGCGCGAGCTGGCGCGGCGGTAGGTACAGATTCTCTTGTACTGGGCGGATTGGGTGTGATAATGTGGGTAACCCCCCGACAGATACGCACACTCTCTGTGGAGGGCACGGGATGGATATATCGGATTGGGCGAAACGGTCCATGGATAGCGCTCAAGGGCGCCCAAGCGTCATTTATAGGACGAATAGAAGGTGAAAATCTTCTACTCACCAAGTTACAAGGGGAATGGGTCGGCAGTACCTCCAAGGGATTTATCCTTCATTCTCAGGATTCTTTATACGAGATACCATCCAGAACCGTTCTTAGGGTAGGAGAAAAAAAACGCTGGGCAGAAATTGCCGAAATCCATCGCGAACTCTGGGGCATTTCACACACGGGGGAGGTTCGTCCGGTTTCAAGAGAAACTATCGTCTCGCGCGAAGGGAGATTCTGGATAGGGCCCTACTGGCTGGAGGAGAGAGCTATCCGCCATCCATTAGCCTCTACTCCCCTCTGGCAAAGTAGAGAACCCATTTATGCGGCAGGGTATGCTTCCAACATTTTAGGCATCGTAACGCCGACCGAATGTATCCTATTATATCCCCAAGCTCCTATAAGCTGGGTGCGTCAGTGGTCTATACCGATTACCCAAGCTTATAGCGAAGGGGCTCAGTGGGTGGTCTGGCAGGGAGAGGTGGCTTTTTTCCCAGATGGGTTTCGGAAATATCCTACTACCCTAATAGAACCCGCCTTGTATCGGGGGCAGTGGCTCTGGGCCACCCCCAGAGGCTTACTCTCCAAAGACGGGCGAGTCTTCGCCGCAGCGGGTAGGTACGCCGGCGCATTAGCGATCCAAGGTGAGAAGATAGCCTGGGCTTCAGGAAATGAAGTTTTTATCCGCATTCAAGACACCGAAGTGTCTTATCGCTTTCCACATCCGGTCAAGAAGTTGGGCTGGGCAGGCGACACTCTATGGGCATGGCGAAGCAACACGCTATTCTCGTGGGACATAAAGAGTCGTAAATGGACCTCGCAGCCTTTACCTTTTCAGCCCGAGGACGGAGCTTTCTGGCGGGGGAGCTGGTACTTCAAAGTCGGACTATACTGGCTCAGTTTCACTGGAAGAAGGAAAACGGACACCCTTTATCATCCGCCATGGGTTCCCCCTCAAGTGTTGGCGTACAGTTGGGGGCGTCCTATATGGAGCTATATTCAACGAGAGACCACTTTTGTAATCACTTCCTTAGGGCTACTAGCGTTTCGCCAAACAAACCGGGGACTTCCTCCGCTTCATCTTCAAGCTGAAATTTCTGGTCCTGCCTTGTCTCAAGAGAAGGGCCGCTTTTACCTTCCAGCTGAGCGCTCCCTTATAGAGCTATCTTGGCGGGCGAGTGCTGCTTTTTTGCCGGGGACGCTGAGAGCTTACTATCAGCTTGGAGAGGCGCCTCCTATACGCCTGACGGAGCCTAAGCTGATATTCACCCTGAGCCGCCCAGGAACAGTTCGCCTTCGTCTATGGATAGAACACCCCTGGTATCCTAATCGAGAGGAACTTGCCTGGGAAATAGAGGTAACTCCCCCTTGGTATGAGACAGGGTGGGCACGGGGGCTTCTGATTGCGCTACTTTTTGGTGTGGTGGCAGGCATATTTTACCTGCGAGAGTGGAATATGAAGCGCCTTCAAAAGCGCCTCGCCGAAGAGCGCGAGCGCCTCGTAGCCCAAACGCAGCGGCAGCAAGCCCAACTGCTCCAAGCCGAACGCATGGCCAATCTCGGAATCATGGCAGCGCATATTGCCCATGAAATCAATACCCCCTTGGGGGTCATCCGAAGTGCCCTCTCAGAGAGCATAGAAAATTTCAAAGCCAACAGGCTGGATATTCCGCTACCAAAGGAACCCCGTCCCTCCGCTGCCCGGATGAGAGAGCTACGTGCCGCTTGGCAGGACGCTTATCCGACTCTCTCTCCGGCGATAATCCAGCAATTAGCCGCCTTTGGATATACGCCTGAGCAGGAAGGCGCCTTAGCTCCCTACCTACAATCATCCGAGCGATGGGAGCTTATGAGCCGCTCTCTTTTAGTTTATCAAGCGCTCATGCGCGCCAGTGAGGCCGCAGAGCGTCTCCATGCCCGAGTGCAGGCTATTCGCACCTACGTCAGAGGTATAGAAGATGCCGAAGCTATCCCTATCTCCGTCACCAGCTCTCTCCAAGCTACGATTGATTTCTATCGCCCAATGCTCAAAAAAGTAGAAGTAGAAATGCTCTTTCCTGAGCAGCCCATTTATGTCTGTGGAAATCCCGCTCGTTTAGAGCAGGTATGGGCCAATCTCATTCAAAACGCTCTCCAAGCGATGCCCAGCGGAGGTAAGCTAACCTTACGCGTGGAAAAACAGAATGATCGGTGTCTGATACTCATTCAGGACACCGGAAAAGGTATTCCTGCGCACTTACGGGAAGCTATTTTTGAGCCGCTTTTCACCACCAAGGCTCCGGGCGAAGGTACGGGACTGGGATTACCACTGTGTCGGCAGATTTTAGAGACCTATGGCGGAAGTTTGCGTCTCTTACATAGTGAGCCCGGCTACACGCTTTTTGGTGTGGAGCTACCCATATGTGAGCAGCGTCCAAATGTAGAGTCTATCACTTAGAAGCCTTCTGTGCCCGCCGTTTTTTCACCCACCATCGGATAATCAGAATACCTAAACCAATCAGTAGCCAAAACCACCACAAAAATGCTATGAAAAAAGTGAAATATATCAAGCCCTCCCAGCCCGCTTCCACGCTGCGTCGGAGCTGGAGCCAGTAAGACCCCCCTTCACTGTATCCTACATATCGGCGATTGCGGAGAATCACGTCCAAACGCACGTGCTCCGCTAAGAGACGCTGATTTTCATACTGAGAACGCAGTTCATCTCTTTCGGCGAGAGCGGATTGGAGAGCCTTTTCTGTCTCTAAGATTTCCGACGGGGTACTCGCTCGGGCGAGAAGGGTCTGCAGTCGTTGTACGGCTTCTTCTTTGGCGCGCAAACGAGCCTCTATGTCTGCGACCTCTTTGGTAATGTCCGAAAGACTGACTTGTTCATTTATCACAATGCCCATACTGCGTACCTTGCTCACAAAGCTTTCGAACTGTTTGACAGGAATGCGAAAGACGTAGGCATAACTTTTGTCCTCGTTTTTTTCACGGTTCAATAACCGCCCGCCCGCCTGCGCAGCCCAAGACTCCACAGAGTCGGGAGCTCCATCCCATCGTTTAGGAGCGACTTCTATCCGTGCGGATATTTTCTGGATTACTTCATTAGAAGGGGAAGTATAGGAACCTCCGCCTGAGCTGTCCCCACACCCCACCAGGAAAAAAGCCAAAATACCCCCCAAGATGTACCGCATAAAGCAAATAAATACAAAAGCCCGCAAGCGAATGAAGCCTGATGCTCTTCACGAAAGGTTTATTTTCCTTTAACTATCGCTTCGCATAGGCTACTCTCCTTTGCTGCGATTATGAAGCCCGTATGGTTTAGAAAGAGCGTATTGGCGGCTGTCATAAGCGCCGCCTTCGTCGCATGTAAGAAGAAGGAAGATAATCCTCAACCTCAGCCCCAACCCCAAACAAGATTAGACACGCTCCAAGGGGAACTCACCTCTGAGCGCACTTTGGATGCCAGTAAAAAGTACCTCCTGGTGGGCAATTTCATCGTACGAGCTGGGGGCGTGCTACGCATCCCCGCAGGAACAGTGATATTCGGGGATCGGCGAACCAAAGGGACCCTGATTATAGATAAGGGAGGAAAAATTTTCGCCGAGGGCACGCAGGATAAGCCTATCGTCTTCACCTCCCGCTTCGGCCCTGGCGAAAGAGACCGCGGGGACTGGGGAGGCGTGATTATCTTAGGAAATGCCAAAGTGAATCAAAGCAATGTGAGTATAGAAGGCGTAACTCCCCCCATCCAGTACGGCGGAACCCAAGATGACGATAACTCAGGGGTCTTCCGATATGTGCGTATAGAGTATGCTGGCGTAGCCCTCACGCCTAATAACGAAGTAAATAGCTTAACTATGGGAGGGGTAGGACGAGGAACCCAAATAGACCATGTGCAGGTTTCCTACGGAGGCGATGATGGATTTGAATGGTTCGGCGGTACCGTGAATGCCAAATATCTCGTGTCCTATGCTACATGGGATGATGATTTTGACGCAGATTTTGGATGGACTGGACGAGTGCAGTTTGCTTTAGCTATTCGTGACCCCTTTGGAGCTGACCAGTCTGGGTCTAATGGATTTGAATGCGATAATGATGCCGGTGGCTCAACTGCGACCCCGCTTACCGCTCCTGTATTCTCTAACGTCACCATCATCGGCCCTATTCATCGGAAAGGTGCCTCCCGCAGCGGCAACTATCAAAATGCTATGCACCTACGCCGCAACTCCGCAACGTCTATTTTCAATTCGGTCATCGGTGGTTTCCCGACAGGATTTCGTCTCGATGGCGCTAATACCGCAAACAACTACGGTGGTCAGGCTTTCCTTCAGCATAACATACTATTCATAGACTCTACAAATCTGTCTAATCGCTTCCGCGGCGGCTCTGGCACAAATGATAGCACTGCCCAAGCTATATGGACACGCCCTGCAGATAGTAATCAAACCGTTGTGGACTCAAACTTCACCGCTGCTTTTGGCTACACAGCTCAGAATAGAATGCCATTCTTCATCTACATAGATGGACAAGCTAACCCCGACCTTCGCTTGCCTTCAGGCTCACCTCTGACTACCGGAGCGAGTTTTACCAATCCTAAACTGGACAACTTTTTTGAGCAAGTCACCTTCAAGGGGGCTCTCCGCCCGGATAGCGATTGGACGGACGGCTGGTGCAATTTTGCGCCTCAGAATGCTCAATACTAAACCTTCGCAGCTCATACACAGGGGCAGGGGGCTTCTCCTGCCCCTATTGTTATTGTCAGCATGCAGGGAAAATAATCCTAAAAATGCCCCTTCCCCTTTAGAGGCCATCCCTCCTGCTCACAAAGACTCTCTAAAAAGCCGATTGTACCCACTGATTGCAGGGAGCCACGCTAAGAATGATTCTGTGATAGCCTATCGCTGGGAGCTCTGGGAGATGGCTGGTGATACTTTGTATTTTGGGCTTAGCCGTCCTGCCCGAAGCTTATATCCTAACCGCAGAGAAGCTGTCGTAGGACGGTGTATTCTCAAAGATACGGGCGTGGCTTATTATGAAGAGCTATTCTGGACCTACAAGTTTCCCCAGGACACGATACACAAAGTCGTAGAAGGGGTGTTTTTGGCCTGGCGAAGGGGCACGAGTTTAGACTCTTTCCAGGAGAACTACATAAGCTTTCCAGACCCTTTCAGCTTCTACGATGTCAAGCGCAGGGCATGGCGACGCATTGTCGGGAAAGATACCATATCCAACATCTATGAACTGTGAGTAGGAACCAATGCTCCTCTATTTTTTAGATTGCACGCTTATACAGCCCTCTTCATTCGTAGCTCTCTGCCAAAGAAGGGAAGTCTCTATTCTTTACATCGCGGATGTACTGTGTGCAAGCCTCGGATACTGAAGCCGCTAAATCTGCATATCTCCGCAGAAACCTAGGAGAAAATGCCTTATTCAAACCCAGCATATCATGTAAGACCAAAACCTGCCCATCACAATACGGCCCTGCGCCGATACCGATGGTGGGAATAGGCAGACTTTCCGAGACTTCTTTGGCAAGAGAGGCAGGAATTTTCTCTAAGACGATAGCAAAAACCCCCACCTCAGCTAAAAGGCGCGCATCTTGGCGGAGCCTTTCGGCTTCGGAGGATTCTTTTGCCCGCACCCTGTAGCCTCCAAACTGATAAATAGACTGTGGCGTAAGTCCTAAGTGCCCCATAACAGGTATGCCCGCCGAAATAATCCGTTGAACTGACTCTATCACTGATGCCCCGCCCTCTACTTTGACTGCATGGGCGCCACTTTCTTTCATAATACGAATAGCTGCGTGGAGTGCGCCTTTTGAGTCGCCTTGATAGGACCCAAACGGCATATCTACGACGACCATCGCCCGCCGAGCTGCACGCACGACCGCTTTCCCATGATAAATCATCTCATCCAGAGTAATCGGTAAAGTCGTTTCATGTCCGGCAATCACATTAGAGGCGGAGTCGCCAACAAGCAGTACCTCTATGCCTGCTTCATCTAATAGACGGGCGAAAGTGTAGTCATAGGCTGTAAGCATTACGATAGGTTCTCGGCGTACCTTCATCTCTGCCAGTGTACGGGTAGTGATGCGCTTAATTTTGCCTTCCACTCTTCAAAAATATGCAGAACCCATCTGTCCCCGCCCTTTTCAGACGAATCGCCTCTAAGTATGACCGTATGAATCGTTTGATGACCCTTGGAATGGACATCGGCTGGAGGCGCAAGTCTGTCAAACATCTGCGAGAGATGCAGCCTAATCGCCTTTTAGACTTGGCGGCGGGAACAGGTGATTTTGCACTTGTAGCTTCACAAGAGCTTCTTTCTCTGCGTGAGGTTTATCTCGTAGATATTACTCCTGAGATGCTTGCCCTTGCTCCTCCCAAAAAGCCCAAACGCTCTGACCTTCACTGGCACACCATAGTGGCTGATGCCCATCAGCTGCCATTTGAAGAAGGCTACTTCGATGCCATCACTGTAGGGTATGGCGTTCGCAACTTCTCCGAACGGCTCACAGCCCTTCGGGAGATGTATCGCGTTTTGCGGACAGGAGGCATTGCTCTGGTCTTAGAGACAGGTATCCCCACTCATCCCTTCTGGAAAGCTCTATTTTGGACGTATTTTCGCTTATACGTGCCTTTGATAGGGGCTGTTTTTGCAGGAGACAAAGATGCCTATACTTACCTGCCTGAATCCACCGCCGCTTTTCCTCATCGGGATCGTTTTTTATACCTTTGCCGAGAAGCAGGCTTTTCTGAGAATACTTACATAGAATTCATGGGCGGAGCTTCTATCCTGTATAAGCTAAGGAAAACATGACTCTCTCTGCTTGCCTATGCCGTGGAGTGGGGGTCACTAATCTTCTCCCTGTGCTTGCCTTGGCGCAGTATAATCTATATTACGATTTACGCAGCTTCAATCTCGGCTTCAATATCGGCGGGAACTATAGCCAGGTCAAGATTCACTACCAGCAGCTGCAATATAACGATACCTCCGCTCCAAGCCCCTCCATGGTACGTGTAGAAGGCGTTCCGGGCATCAACTTAGGTCTTATTTTGAACAAAAAGCTTCATAAATACTTTGACCTGCGAATGATACCCTCCGTCTCCCTTCAACAGCGTAACATCCTCTTTGAACTTAGGGACTCTACCCTAAAGCGCCGTTTAGAAGCCTCTTACCTGTACATCCCTCTATTACTCAAGTACAAGTCACAGTTCTACAAAGGGTATCGCGTCTATATCCTCGGTGGTGGCCAGATGGGAATCAACTTAGCCAGTGACAAGCGCGTCCGAGACAATCCTGAACTACTGCGAACCGAACGAGTAGATTATCAGTGGATTGCGGGAGTCGGTATGGATTTGTATTTGGATCGGGTAAAGCTTTCTCCGGAGCTGACGTATTCGCTCGGGGTACGAAATATTTACGATCCGACGGGAACGCGTTTCGGATATGTGATTCGTTCCTTGTACATGCAGACGATTACGCT
>JANWXY010000034.1 GCA_025057135.1 Bacteroidia bacterium
TCGGCGCTGGCGCCCCCCCCTTAAAACCTACACATTCAACCCCCCAAATAACCTCTACGGCAACCAAACAAGCTTTTGCTGACGCAAAATATGTCCATTTTCCCCCATCCAGCAGGCGATATACGTCCCAGCAGCCAAAGGAGGAGCGGAGGTCGCATACTCACCTGGGTCAAAGTGCCCTTGTATTTCCCATACCACCTTCCCTTCCAGACTGAGAATGCGCAAAGCCTGAAAAGGCTGTGCAGAACTGAAATTCAGCGTAGCACTGACAGGTGAGGCTATCCAAAATCTGTTCTCCGGCATCTCCATCTCATACTCCTCTCTGTAAGCAAGGGGAGGCGGAGCTCCAGCGGCATATCCTGAGAAGGAAGTGAAAGTACCTCTAATCCACTGCCCCGTAGAACCGTAGTTCCCCACAGCCCGAACAGGACTAAGCTGATAGGTAGGGGAAGCCGCCGAGTACTCACTGGTTATTGTGCCCGCAGTTTTGACAACGTATGGAGCGGTATTCCAGCTCATGCCTGTGGTAGTTTGATAGCCCCCGACTTCTGCATTCGTATAGTACAGCGTGATTGCATAAGAGGGCGTCCCTGCGGTCGTCGGAGTAACAACAAACGTCTTATCAGTCACATACTGCGGAGCAGTATGCGAAGGACGAAGTGCCTGAGCATTAGTTCCTGTACGATCCACTTGGACCTGCGTACAGCCATGATTGATGGTGCTGAGATTGACAAGGCACATCATAAGGTCGCCATCGGCGCTGCTGTAAGCATACAACGAGTCCCCAGGACCGAAATATACTGCCGTGGAGGCTGTGGAACTTTCAATATTTGGTGTCTTGCGGGCATACAGAACGATATTATCTATGGCAAGGGGGGGCTGAACGCCATTAGCATCATTGTCGTTGTCCCAGCGCCACGCCAGCCAGAGATTAGACTGATTCCAAGTCGCACTGGGGAGTGGAACGACAATGCGTCTGACCGAGTTAGGGTAGCCGTAAAGGCTATAACTACGTGACATGCTCAGTAAGGCACAGGTATTAGCGCTCCATCCACAACCTATGACGGGTTGGAAGCCACTCGTTGAAGAAGTGGTAGAATAGAACAGTCGCCCGAAATCTTGCAAGTTGGCGCTCCCATACTCACCTCCGACCATTACATCAAATGCAAGCACGAGGTTAGTCGCTCCGATAGTATTTATTGCTGGGGAGACGGTGGCTGTTCTACTCGTAGAGTTTAGAGCATATTGATGGGGCGGCGGCGTGCCGCTTGTATTATTCGTAATATACATAGAAAAGCCAGAGCCCATCGCAGCGCCCGTTCCACGCACCCACTGGTTCGTGCCAGCCGTTACATTAACCGTAGTAAACCCCGTAGGCGTCGTCTCAAAATCCTGCTGATATAGAATCACCTCTGGTGGGAAAAAGTCATTGTCTTCTATCCACAGGCGGTGAATGCGCCGGTGAGCTACTACACTGGCTGGGCCACTAGTTACATTCAGTTGGAGCTCTATGTATCGCCATGGCTCAATCGCCTGGTCATCAAAAATGCGCACAACCGCATTTTGGGGCGAGGTAGCTCCTGCTGCAAAGCTGAGCGTCGGAGTGAGAATAGCAAAATCTACACCGTTGCGCGCAGTACTGGTAGAAGCTGCACTCACAGCTACTGTTACATTAGACGAAGGAGCAGCGGATATCTGCACAGGAATCTGGACATCGCGATAGCGGCGACAATCTCCTGTCAACAAAGGCCAAGTAAGCTCTTCACGCACGACTTGACCTGTGTCTCGCCAAAAGACCATCGGCTGATGCGTAATGCGTACATTGTCTATCCAGATGCAGTTTCCATATTGATTGATGGTAACGAAACGCAAGCGTATGCGCTGACCCACGTAAGTGCTTAGATTAATAGTACGCGCTTGCCATTCGCTCGCCGCAGATGGAATAAAGCGAGCCGTAGTATTAGTCCCAGTAGCCAAAGTAGCTCCTGCCTGCTGAAATATCGGAGTGGCTGCCCATGTAGTACCACAGTTCGTGGCAACTTCCACTCTCAGTTCATCATTACTTGTATTGTTATATCGGCGATAAGCGACGTCAAAGCTCAGCTCTACCCCAGCTGGTGCGCTGGTCAGGTCTATAATCGGTGTATAAAGCTCATCACGGCGACCAGTCTGAGAGTACGCCCAGCAGTTTACATGCATAGCAATAGTACGCTGCCCATTACTACCTGTACAGTGAGCTGGACGCCATGTGTAACAGTCATTATTAGGGTCTATCACTCGCCACAGATGAGGGGGGATAGGCTGTCCTTCCCACCCGTGTTCAAAGGTTTCAAATAGCGGATAAAATCCATTATGAACCACTATCCGAGCACTGACGGTGTCTTCTGTACGATCTGGATCGCTGGTGAGATTAGAGCATGCTGTGAAAAGGTACTCTCCGGGAAGGGAAAAGTTTATGCCCGTCAAAGCAAATGTAGTCGTAGCTCCCCCTCCCAAAGTACCTGTCCATGTTTGAGTTTGCCAAGGACCAGTATTCAGCCTATGAGCAACTGGAATGGTACTAAGAGAGTTTGTGCCGTTATTCCGAAGCGTAGCATTAAACGCATATGTTCCCGGACAGATGTCCTGTGGAATGGAAAGGTCTATGAGAGCAGCATCAGTTGGAGATGGTGGCACGAGAGCGGGTGAAGTGATGAGGCTCCTTCGTCGCGGGCAATATTCTAAAACAACACGCATTCGCAGGACTTGATCCAAAGTGAAGATATTCATGCAACCATCATCAGAATACTCCATGTAGTTTTCTATCATACGAGGGACACCTGACACACATGAAGGAGGATTAGGAGAACATCCATAATGTGCATCAGCGCAATCAGGCGTATCGTCACAAAAATCATCTGGGGTGCAGTCCCCAGCGGTTGCGTTATCTCCCCACGTATGTCGCAAGCCCAGCCAGTGTCCAACCTCATGTGTAGCCGTACGCCCCATGTGATATGGTGAGTTCAGCCCTGTGGAGCCTTTGAGGGCAGACCCAAAAACTGTATACCGCATTACGACCCCATCAGTATTCGCAGTACCAGTACAAAGCCCCATGCCCATATCCCCTGGCATCCCCAGCAAGCTAGACGCGTCGGGAAACTGCGCATAGCCTAATAGTCCCCCGGCTAAATCTGCCACCCATATATTTAGGTATTGATTAGGGTCCCACTGAGTGGCAGGTTTTATAGTTCCCTCCATGTAAGTTTTATTATAGGGAGGAGGAGCCCATCCATGGGTATTTCTATCCCAACGCACAATTCCGTTGGTGGGGTTTCCCATAGGGTCCCGTTTGGCTAAAACGAACTCTATCCGTGCATCAGCACCTCTGGGGTGATTATTCCAGCCTGGTGTGCCGCTCAGTCGGCGAAAGTCCTCGTTCAATACCTGAATCTGATGAAAAATATTCGCATCGGGAATATTCCTGCCCGTACCCACCGCCTCTCCATCGTGTATAACATGAACTACCACAGGGATTTTATACACTCCGCCGATAGTTCGGGCCTGCGATAATAAGGCTTTTTTCTGGAGGACTTTTTCTTTTAGGATAGGCTCATAGTCATCTAAGCGTGGCCAATCAGGATGTAATGCCCTCAATAGGCTATCGGCTTGCATGGTACCACAACGCACCCAGTGTCCCCGCTGGGCATACAAGACAGCGAGTAGCGCGCCAAGAAAAGTATTTCTCCACATAACATGACAAATATACAATAACATCTACGCATCGTACCTTAGCTCTGTCCATGCCTCCAATCCGAGTACTTCATCTGGCTCGGGTCATCAATCGGTATGACTTTATTGACACAGTTGTAAGGCATCTACCCCGAGAAAAGTTTGTTATGGAGGTCGCCACTTTTGAGTTCCAATCAAATATTCAGCCCCCAAACTATGCACAAATCGGCATCTCACATCACGTCATACCGATATCTCACATCCGATCTTATCCTACCTATGTAAAGGCTGCATTTAGCCTGGCTAAACTTCTAAGAGATAGAAAGATAGACATTCTGCACACACATCACTTCTGGGAAGGGATTGTAGGCGCCATCGCTAAAAAGATATATCCAGGGGTCAAACTCATCATCCATCGCCATTATACCGAAGATATCACACGATTACGGGGTTGGAAAATGAAGCTGCTTCTGCAACTGGAACGATTTTCTTACAGACAGGCAGACAGATTAGTAGTTCCCACACGAACCATTCATAACTTCATAAAGAGCCTACACCGAGGTCGCCTTCCAGAAATTGTTGAGATTCCGTATGGATTTGATTTTGAGGCAGAAAAATATCAGCCTTTATCCCCTGAGGAACGCTCGGGTTTTCGGCATAGTTTTGGGATAAGCGAACATGCCTGCGTCATTACCAATGTCGGCTCTCATCGGCTCCAGAAAGGGCAAATGGAACTCCTACAAGCCTTTACTCAGTTATCGGACGAAGTGCCCCAGGTGTATCTATGGTTGGTCGGTGATGGACCTGATAGTGCACGCCTGCGAGAAATGGCTGAGCCGCTGGGTGAGAAGGTACGCTTTTGGGGATGGCAGCGAAGCGATATGGTGCGTTTACTCATGGGCGCCTCTGATATAATAGCTCATCCGAGCTACTCAGAAGCTTTTCCTCAAGTGATGGTAGAAGCCCTTGCTCTGGAACGCGCTTTGCTTATCACTCAGGTCTCCGGCGCAATAGAAACTCTAAAACATGAGGAAACAGCCTGGCTCATACCTCCTATGAATGTAGAAGGCCTATACCGAGGACTGAAAATCCTCGTCAGTTCTGCTGAGCTCCGCAGGAAAATGGGCGAAGCGGGCCGCAAGCAAATCTTAGCACAGCTTTATTATCAGGTTATCAATACATACTATGAGAGCTTATACGCTAAGCTATGCTCCCCGTCAGCGTAATCATCCCAGCTAAAAATGAAGGCGACAACATCGTCGGGCTCATCCAGAGCTCGCAAGCCCAAACTATGCCACTGTTTATATGAACTATCACGGAAACATTATACACTCCGCCAATCATCCAGCCTAAGGTAATAAGGCTTTTTTTCGGAAAATTTTCTCTTTCAGGATAAGCTGACAGTCATCTAAGCGTGACCAAACTTGGGATATAATGGCCTCAATAGGCTATCGGCTTGCATGGTCAACGCACCCAGTGCCCCTGCTGGGCATACAAGACAGCGAGTAGCGCGCCAAGAAAAGTATTTCTCCACATAACATGACAAATATACAATAATATCTACGCATCGTACCTTAGCTCTGTCCATGCCTCCAATCCGAGTACTTCATCTGGCTCGGGTCATCAATCGGTATGACCCCATTGATACCGTTGTACGGTATCTACCCCGAGAGCATTTTTCCATAGAGGTAGCTACTTTTGAACCTAAATCCAATATCCAACCACCAGATTATGAACGAGCAGGCATCCCCCATCATGTGATACCCGTACCTTCTATACGCTCATACCCGGCTTATTTGAAAGCTGCCCTCAGATTAGCAAGGCTACTCAAAGATAGAAGTATTCACATTCTACACACGCACCACTATTGGGAAGGTCTCGTGGGTGCCCTCATTAAACTACTCTATCCCTCAGTCAAACTGATTATTCATCGTCACTACGCTGAGGATATCATGATCCTCGGAGGATGGAAAGTTCGTATTCTCCTCACACTTGAAGGTCTCTCGTACAAACAAGCAGATGCCATAATCGTATCTACCCCCAGCGTTCGCAATCTCGTGAGAAACTTACATAAAAAAATCCCTTCATCTAAACTGTTGGATATTCCACTTGGATTTGATTTTGAGGCAGATAAGTATAGACCGTTGCCGCAGCACGAAAGGCTCGCCTTTCGTCAAGCTCAAAGAATAGACGAAAATGCGTGCGTCATCACTAATGTAGGCTCTCATCGCATTCTGAAAGGCCAGATAGAACTTATTGAAGCCTTTACTCAGCTTGTAAAAGACGGGGTAAATGCAGTGCTGTGGCTTGTAGGAGATGGACCAGATGGAGCATACCTTCGGAAAATAGCTAAGCCGCTCGGGGATAAGGTGTATTTCTGGGGCTGGCAATCCCCAGACATGGTACGGCTACTTATGGGAGCTTCCGATATTATAGCGCATCCGAGCTACTCCGAATCATTCTCCCAGGTGATGGTAGAAGCATTAGCCCTTGAGCGCGCTCTGGTTATCAGCCGGGTACCGGGACCTATAGAAACGATAACTCATGCCGAGACTGGATGGCTTATTCCCCCAAAAAATGTAGAGAAGTTATACGAAGCCTTGAAAATTCTCATCGCGAATCCACAACTCAGAGAAAGAATGGGTATTGCTGGACGGAAACATGTCTTGTCTAAACTGCATTATAAGCTTATCAATCCCACATACATTGACTTATATACCAAGCTATGCTCCCCGTCAGCGTAATCATCCCGGCTAAAAATGAAGGCGACAACATCGTCGGGCTCATCCAGAGCCTGAGAGCTCAAACTACCCCACCCGCGGAAATAATCGTCGTGGATGCCGGCTCCTCAGATCAGACTGCAGCGCTTGCCACTCAAGCAGGCGCAAGAGTCATTCAGGTGAATCAGGCTTACCCAGGTCAAGCTCGTAACGTAGGTATCACCTATGCTAAATCTGACATCATCGCCTTGTGGGATGCAAGCATGAAAGTAAAAGCTGATACTTTAGAGAAGCTCATTACGCCAATCCTGCAAAATGAAGCAGACCTCGTACAGGGGCATTTAGATATCCGTCCAGTCACCTTGCCGAGCGCTATTTATTTCCTCCTACTCCTCCCCCCGTATAATCACCGACTGCCCGATGGTAAGAAAATGTATGCTCCTCCCGTGGCTTGCACAGCCTTTCATCGCAAGCTCTGGAGAGCTGTTGGAGGCTTTCGTTCGTGGCGAGCTAGGGAAGATAGCGATTTCCGTAATCGGATTCAGGGGCTGAATCCCCGCATACATTATGCTCCCGAAGCAGTGAGTTTTTGGGAGCCTGCTGAAAGCTGGGCATCCCTTTTACGTAAGGTACGCCTCTATGGCAGACACAATATCCTATCCGGCGAACCGGCTCAATGGTACTCCGGACTCATAAGGGTTTACGGAAGCTATGCTGCAATAAGCGTCATCGCTGGCATGTTTGGAGGGGTAGCGCTGGGGTTGAGTACCTTCACTCTGGCCATTTTAGCTGGCGGATGGCTTCGCAGTCTGAGAAAAATAATCCAACACGGACCCTATTTCAAAGAGAAAGCCGCCCAAAATCCATACGCTCCCAAGATTATGTTCCTCACGACAGGCTTACTCGTTGCCACAGATATAGCCTCCTTCCTCGGAGCGGTAGACTGGCTACTTTTAGATAAACTGAGACTAAACCCAGAGCTTTTTCCAGAACCGATTGTGCTCAGCGAGCTTTCGCCAACTTTGCGTCAGTGAAAGCTCCTCTGATAGCTCCCTCCTTACTATCCGCAGACTTTGGACGACTTGCAGAAGAAATAAAGGACTTAGAGTTCATCGGCGCAGACTGGCTGCACTGCGATATCATGGATGGCATCTTCGTACCAAATATATCCTTTGGCCTACCCGTGTTGGAGGCGATTCGGCGATACACTAAGCTCCCACTGGATGTACACCTGATGATCCAGCGGCCAGAGGATTACATAGAGAGATTCGCACAGGCGGGAGCAGACCTGCTGACTTTTCACTGGGAAGCCACCTTTCATCACGATAGGCTTATTCAGGAGATTCACCGTTTGGGCAAAAAAGCAGGCATCGCCATCAACCCCGCGACACCCGTAGAAGTGCTCATTGATATTTTACCAGAGGTAGACCTAGTCTGCGTAATGAGCGTGAATCCAGGCTTTGGCGGACAGCGATTTATTTCGTATGTAAAACAGAAAGTACAAAGGCTCTCCGACCTTAGATATAAGGTAGGCAGTCGTGCCCTCATAGAAGTAGATGGAGGCATCACCCCAGAAACTGCTGTTTTAGTTCCCCAAGCAGATGTGCTCGTAGCCGGACATAGCCTTATGCATGCTCAGGATAGAAAAGCCGTACTTCGTCAGCTCAAGCAATCTCATCCTTAGAGGAAATTTTATCACGACCTCTACGCAGAGAGAGCTTTTGGGAGGGGAATTTTCTTTCCGATTTTTAGCCAGCTGCTGCTCCGAACTTCTCAGTCAAACCAGCGACTCCTCTGTCAGCCCCCTCACCTCTTTCTCATGGGAGGACCTGTCTCATTCTACGTGGCAACCTTCAAATGACGCGCATACAATCTTTCATACAGCGGTATGATCCGCTTAGCATCATATAAATGGGCAACCCTCAGTGCGCCCATCCTGTAAGCAGCCAGATTATTTACCACTCTAAGCACAGCTTCGCTGGCCGCAGTGAGATTATTAGGAGGATAAAGAGCGCCACTATCAGAAGAGATGATCTCAGGAAGTCCGCCTACCGAAGCCGCAACTACGGGTACTCCGCTTGCCATGGCTTCTAAGGCGGCAAGCCCAAAGCTCTCATAAGCCGAAGTAAGAACAAAAACATCTCCAATAGCCAGAAGAGGAGCCACATCTTGAATACCCCCAACGAAATGTACATGTCGCCAGACTTGCAGTTCATGCGCCAAGTGCTCACACTGAGCGCGGTCAGGACCATCTCCTATCATCAAAAGGCGAACCGCCAGCCCTTTTCTCAGAAGGCGGTCTAAAAGATATAAGATTTGGGTAGTTTGCTTGATGGGACGAAAATTAGAGGCATGGACTAAAAGGATTTCTTCGGGGGAGGCAAAAGCGGCTCTTAAGTTTGCCTCTCTTTTTTCAGGTGAAAAATAAGTCGTATCTACAAAGTTGGGGATAACTATCGGCGGCTCATCCAGATAAAAGCGTTCCTGCGTCTCCTCAGCCAAGGCATAAGATACGGCTGTTACTTCGTTACTGCTCCGCAGAGCTAACCGCACGATGGGGTATAAATCAGGGTCCTGACTCACTAAGGTCGTATCGGTGCCGTGGAGTGTAGTTACCACGGCGATGGATTTATTCTGGTAGAGCAGGGTCTGACGAGCTAAATATGCACTCACAGCATGGGGTATCGCATAATGCACGTGGATAATATCTATGCCCTCTTCGGCTACTCTAACCAGACGCCCCGCCAGCGCACTCTCGTAGGGACGATACCGAAATAAAGGATACTCTGGTGGAACCACCTGATGAAAGGTAAGATTCGGCAGGCATCCAGTGAGCCTAATAGGTGGGTCCGAAGCGACCAAATGCACAGTATGCCCTCTACAAGCCAAATGGCGAGCCAGCTCCGTCGCCACGACCCCACTCCCCCCCATAGTGGGATAACATACAATCGCAATTCTCACATCGCATCCAACAAAATAACCCTTATCAGAGGGTAACCGTGCCCGTATAATCTATCCCCTTGTAGGTAATCCGATATCGCAAAGTCCCCCGCACATGTTTAGCGCCGGGAATGCGCCGCTCCCTTTTACCTTGCGGACTAGGCCATTGAAAAAAATACACCACGGAATCTTGCGCTCCCAGAAGGCGCAGTTCAACCATGCCATCAAAAGGAACTTCATACTTGACGAGGAGTCCATCCTCGCCATCTTTGACGATAGATTCTAATCGGAAAACATTAGGCTTCTTAAGAGGGGGCTGAGCCCCAGCTATACCGCAGAAAAACAGTACACCCGCTATTTGAGCTTGGATAAAAGAAGGTAGTCGCAGTCCGTCCATATTTCTGTTATCTTTTGGGCAATACGGTTCATCCGGTCTAAATACTGACGATAAGCAGCCAAAGTCTCCTTTACAGAAGGCGTAAGCTTGTGTACAACCTTTAGCTCACCGAAACGGGTATATACAGCCATAAGAGCATATTGATGCGGGAGCCATTCAAACTGCATGTCCTTCATGCGAGCAAGAACCGCCTCACTTCCAGAACGAATACGCCCCGTAATCACACGAAATGAATCTACGTAGAATGGCAGGCGTTTCGGATAACGCGCTATCTCCATCATCTGATTCAGGGTATCACGCCAAACCCGAAGATACTTCTCTATGGAGTCCAGCTCAGGTGTATGATAAGTGATAAGCCTGATTATGGTTTGCTGATGAGTTTCAAAAGGAGTAATCGCACTGTCTATGGGTGGTAGGCTGTCTGGCGAAGGCTTCTTAGAGGGCTGAGCACTAAGGCTAAGCCAACCCAGGACCCCCCAAAGCCACAGGCGGCATCCAGTCATCCTGTACAGAAATTTCACCGAAGCGGCTCTCGTATTTATTGAGATTGTCTTGCATAGCCATTAGGAGCTTCTTGTAATGATACGGTGAAAGTATCACCCGACTGCGTACCCGCGCCTTGGGAAGTCCAGGAAGCACCTGCAAAAAATCTATTACAAACTCACTCGGGGTATGGGAGATTATGGCTAAGTTTGAGTAAATGCCGCCAGAGACCTCGTCCGGAAGCTCTACATTCAGCACATTCTCTTCCTGCGGTTGGCCAGGATTCATGAAGCAAAGGTAACGCTTTATGACAAAGCTCCTGCCAATTTTCCCCTGGATAGAAACAGCCATAAGGTGGGGCGTAGAAATGCTTCTGAGCTTTCTGGTCGGGTCCCAGATAAGCATTGGACGCATAGAGCGGCTGTATATAGGCATAGATGGCAGCTGGAGCGTATCGCTCACGCAAGTTCGCATACAAGGCACGATACCAGGAGACACCTTCCCCATAGCTCGGCTAAATAAGGTTAGTCTGCATGGTAAAGGCAAGCAGATTGATACGGTCGCTATCACGGGCGGTGAGGTGACCCTCATCCGCCTAAGTAAATCCAACAAGAATTTCCGCCTTTTCCCGAAAAGAAGTGAAGCGGGAGCATCCCAGAACTTTGTCCTGAGGGCACAGTCTCTACACTTTCATCTATTCAACTTTCCGTCCAAAACTTTTCTCAATCTCGTGTTAGACAGCCTCTGCGGGCAAGTGCGCATAGATAGCCTCTCAGTTCAAATATCACACGGAAGTACCGGCCTTCATGCTAAGGAGATATGCATCCACGAGACAAAATGGGTTCCTTCCGCCCCATTGTCTCTGCACATAGAAGGTATTTATCACAAGCTTACAGACCTCTGGCAAAAGGCCAATCTACATCTCATAGCCGCCGAAGGGCAACTGAACTTTTCAGGGGATATTGAACGGTGGGAAATTCCTACAGGGCATATAGGCGGGTTTATTGATAGCTCTCTTATTCAGACGCTGTCTGGTACAGGTTCGGACTGGATAGGCTCCAAAAATATCTATTTCTGCGGAGAAACGCGTCAGCTTCAGTACGAGCTGCGCCTCACGGGAGCGTGGCGCATGGGTCAATATGACGCTTGTATTAGAGGGAAAAAAGACACTATCCACTATCTGGCCGCCGAACTCACAGCCTCTCCATGGAGCAGACTATATTTATGTGGCACACCAGACGGAATGTGCGTCAGCGGCGTGATCGCCTATCAGAAGCTTGTAGCCTCTATCAAGGGGAGCTTGGACATCATATCCCGCAGAGGTTCTCTGATTCTCAGCAGACCCGAGGGAGACTTTGTACAAGCCACTGGTACGCTCTCAAACATAACCTTTACAGGGACCTTAGGGGACATTCCACTAAAAGGGCGATGGCAACCGAGCCATCCCCTTTATATTCAAATAGACACAGCGGAGGTCGGCGCCATCCAGCGAGCATTAGCGCCCTATACACCACTTCTGCGGGGTGGTGGCTCCCTTCCTGTGGAAGCGCATGCAAACTGTATTTTCTGGGCTGACTATGGGGCTCTACACCGTGTCCGCTTTTTGAGCCAAAATGGGAAAATCCTAATCTCAGGAACTGGACAAGTAAAAAAGCTGCCTGTGCAGCCTCAGGTAAGGATTAGTACAACAGCTGGTTTCAGCACGGGGGTAATCGTTTTAGACTCCCCCGAAGGTTATCTACATGCAGAGTGGCGAGGGGATACAGCCGAGATTTCTCTCACAGGGCGATGGGAGGAGGTAGTAGGAGAGATAAATGCCCAAGCTTTTCTTACAGAGAGGCGCGCTTATCTGCGAAATGCAGGGATAATTTTCCCGACAGGTGATCGGCTTTCCCTGGGCGGGAGTTTGACTATGGACAGTGCTGATGTGGTAGCAGAAGGCAGTGCCCCCCTCCCATGGCTACTGCGATACCTACCTATACATGGATTGGAACTGCACGAGGGTGTTATGAGTATCCACTTCTGCGCAAGCGGTGAATGGGATACGCTCCTGCAGTGGGCTAATCCATCCGAAGGTCATGTAGCGATAAAAGATGCCCGAGGGTTCTTTCCCACCGTTGGCCTACCACTTCACAACTTTTCAGCTGAACTGTCCTACTCTCCAAAAGCTACGGTTCTACACCGGCTTTCAACAGATATTGGTAGCCTGAGCTTGAGGGCTGACGGTCAGGTAGAAGGGGCTCTGAGCTACCTTTATACAGATTGGTATCGCCTAAAAGGAGAGCTACACATAGAAGCCGCACATTTAGTGCTTTCAGAGGTCTGGCGAAAAGTTGAGCAAAGGAGAGCCCAATCTCGTTTTCGCTTTCCCTCTCAGCTCAATGCCCGAATAAGCCTTAGCGTGAAAGATGTAGATTTCCTTGGCATCAATATCCAGTCGGCTCATATTTCTGGCTCAATAGAGGAAACAGCGGCATTTGTGGATACGATGATGATTTTTTACAAGGGGGCTGAACTCACAGGCCGTGCCGCCTTAGATATGCAAGATAGTAGCTGCTACATGGTAGTAGGGCGGCTTTTTGTACAGAGGCTACCCGTAGATCAGTTTCTGCGAGATATGCGAGTTGAAAATATCCCGACCCTCCAAAGGCTGGGCATAAAGGGAATCTTCGCTGGGGACATGCAGGTCAGTCTCCGATTTACACCAGAAATCAGATGGCTTCATCAGAGTGGTCTATATGCTACGGGAAGCATCTCTGCCGGTCGAATCAAAACCCCTCGCTTCATGCGCTGGTTGCGTCCGTATTATCTGAATGCCTACAAGGATAGCTTAGATTTTTTCGCACGAGTATCTGATCTCTCGGTCAGTAATGGGTTTTTGCGCCTCCCCACAGCTTTATTGCTGAGCCGAGTCGCAGCTTTTGAGGTATCGGGATATCATCACTTTCCGACGGACCGCTTCTTATACCGCATACAAGCTATGCGTGTGCGTCGTCGCGTCCAAAGACATCCTAACTTAGAGGCTCTGGCGGCGGCTTTTGAAGAGCTCATAGATCAAAGTATCGGTCTGATTTATGTGGAGAAGGAGGGAGATAAGGTTGTTTGGCGCTACCCGTGGCGGTATCTTTTGAAGAGGCTTGTAGCACTACCCAAACGCCCATCGCAAAAATAAACATAGAACGCCTCTCTTGCATCTTTCATGACCAAGCCTATACTAACCCTATGAGGCTAACCTCATAGATAGCCCAACTAACCAGAGGAAAACCTAAGTCAGCTCCTGAAGTATGCAGGGGCTTTATAGGGAGCCTCCAATGCCGTTTTTTTCCTTTACGGCGTCTGAATATAAGATGACACAGGGATGGCGAAAAGCTGATCTTCGTGCCAGTATCCCGTTCCAAAGTTACTTATATTGGATGGAGGGTTAGGTCCGTAGTGCTGCACTCTCGCGAGGAGATAGTATGTCTTATTCCCCGACGTGTTATTATGGATGGTTATTTGACCAGATACCAAACCATACTCAGACGGACCCGCAGCAAATCCACTTATAAGGGGAGAACCTATGACATCAGAAGAGCAATACGGATAAGTGCTGCAAGTGGTATTATCCCCCAGAGTAGTCCGAACCCATGTCACCATGTCATGATTCAGTGTAGGAGCTGACCTTATGATGAAAGTTCCATATACTACCCATGTACCCGGAGGGAGCGTAATATAGCTTCCCGTGTATTGCCATGTAGTCCCGACATTGATTGTATTTGTCCCACCAGGGAGCTTCCCTCTGACCATCGGAGCATGTGTGGGCGTAGAGAAACGATGCCACAGCGTACCTTGCCAGTAATAAAGTCCTGGCGTGACAGCAAATACTCCCGAGCCACTGGTGTTTGTATTATATACCACCATACCGTCTATCGGCCCCCCTATGAGCCCCCATGTAGCTCTATCTTGGAGAGCAACCTGGGGGAAAAGAACTCCTTGTTGCCCGCCACCGTCTATATGTAACCTTGCGCCTAAATGGGGGTCTATGGTGCCGATACCGACATTTCCAAATGCGTCAATAACCATTCTCGTCTGAGGAGCGGCTCCACGGGTGCGCCTTCCAGCCGGATTAATATTTCCCCCGGGAGAGGTCAAAAAGGCCAATCCGCCAGCCCATCCGCCGTCATCATCATTCAGATCAGCCACCCCAATCACCTGAGCTACACTCCAGTTATCACCACTAGCATTAGTAACCCGAAAGTCTATGAGTGAACCCACCCATCCATTTAGACTTTTACTCGGAGAGTGGCGGCGAGTCAGAACAAGGTCTGCCTTCTCTGAGCCGTAGCTCAAAGCACCGGAAGAAGCATCAACCTGAGGATCCGTACTTCCAGTATTCACATCTATAACCCCCTCAGGTGCAGTTGTTCGTACGCCTACCAGAGGCGCAGTGGTAACTGTCAAAAGGTCAACTGCTGGCGTCCAGAGCCGAGCAGTATTATCTGGAGCATACCACACAAATCTATCTCCCGCAGCAGGAGTACTAGGCCAGGATGATAAGGTCCGTCTCACGAAAGAAAGCTCAGCAGAGCTGCCAGTGGCTACTATCCTGCCCTCTGCTTGCCCTATATCAAAAGGGCCCACAGTCAGAGTAGCATTTGAACCCGCTACGTGAAGACGAGTAGCAGGTGTAGCGGTACCGATACCTACATTCTGCGCATAGATGCCTAAAATGCAAGCCAAACCTATAAGCATGCGCGCCATCATACCACAAAATTACAACCAATCAGAATATCAAAAATACCCAGTCAGCAGCCAAGAGTGCTGCGTAAAATGCCTATCACTTTATACCTGAGATAAGATGTACTCACGAAAGATATTCCCGCACATGGAGCTTAGGAACCAACGGGTCGGTAAATCTATCAGCTACCCCGCATATTCTCCCGCAGAGTGGATAACTGGGCAAAAACCTCCTCTCTCCGAAGATTCTGATACACAGGTGGCAGAAAGCTACGACGGGTACATTCTAAGACAGCTAAGTAAGTCATGTAAGCCACCTCCTCGGGATAGTTTGGTGGAAGGAAGTCAGAAAGGGCAGCCTCTACATCCGCCCATACAGGCGTAGAGCGACCATGCGTGAGGCATACAAAACGGGCTCGCGTAAGAATAGCTTCCCATTCAGCCCCAGAAAAAGCAGGTATTTTCTCCCAAAACTCGTCCGAAGCAGGAAGTTCCAAAGCCGACAATCCTAACCTATGCGCTATATGGGTGACTACCTCCCGTTTTTCCTGTGGTGTAGTTGGGGGGAAAAGCGGAATATGCTCCTCTGCCCGTCCCTGTCGCTTGATATCTACGGGGAGAAGGTCTGGACGAGCGGTCGCTAAAAACCACAGAATACGCCCCCGATGGCGTGGGTCACTCATGAAGTTAGCCAAGCGTCCAAAAACCCGAGCGCTAACCCCCCCGTCCCCTTCACGCTCCCTTCCGCCTAACTGCGTGTCAGCCTCATCTATGAATACAGCGATAGGCGCCAGGGCTTCCAGAAGGGCGAGTAGTCGCTCTAAGTTAGCTTCTGTCTCTCCGACCCACTTAGAACGAAAATTCTTAAGCTGAACCATAGGCATCCCGAGCTCCCCTGCGAAGCAGCGTAGGAGAAAAGTTTTTCCAGTCCCCACAGGTCCCGTTATGAGGAAGCCCATAGGCACGACCTCGGTATGCCCTTCCTTCAGCGCCCGAACAAGGGCGCGCAGGTAAGCCTTGGCAGCATGATGCCCTGCCACCGCATCCAGGGTAAGGTCAGTACGCATAAACTCCAATAATCCTCCGGCCTGTGCCTCAACAAGCTGCTGCTTTCTCTGCATAAGCTGCCCCTCTGACCAAGGAGCCGGACATTCAGCTATCTCGGCGAGCAGCTTCTCTATCTGAATAAGCGTAAGGCCCCCCGTAGCTAAGGTCAGGACATGAATAGAGACCCCGCCCGATTTTTCGGAGACTGACGGACGCACTTCTATCTGATGCCGGATAAAGGCATACCTCTCTTCCGCAGTAGGATAGGCAATCCGAATGCTGGAAAGATGTGGATTAGCAATGAGCTTGGGATGAAGCTCGCTCAGACTTTCCGCTAATAGGATGATAGTAATATCCGATTGGATAAATAAAGGCGATTGAGCCCACTGGAGAAGGTAAAGCAGCGTAATACGCTCCTCAGCGGAAGCTGCATAGCTCCCCGTATTGGGAATGAGGATTTCGCCAAACTCTATGATAAATGCAATGCGGCGCCGTTCTTTGAGCCGCTGCTGAAAATACAAGTGGAGTAAAGGAAACAGCTCCGCAGGAGAGCGTGGCAGCCCACCTCGCTCACCAGAGAATGTCTGTAAATCCCTATGCGCTGCTTCATCTCGGGCAAATAGACCAGAAGCCCGATTGTAGAAAAAGACCAGCTCACGGCGACGAAAAAGAACCGAAGCGTAAAAATCCCGAGGCATGTAGGCTTTACCCTCGTACCAGATATAGTCATGAACATTTCCATGCAAGATAAAAAGGGCAGTACGCCCAGCATAATATTGCCGCGCAAGCTCCTCTACCCAGAGAGGCAAGATAGAACGGCTCATTACTTGTAAATGCCGACCGTAAGCCGTCCAGCGCTATCCTTCCCCGCCCGGTACATGCCAGAGGTGTTGAAGTGGAAAAACACCTCCCCCTGAGGTGATACTGCTATCACTCCGCCTGTGCCACCGATACTCTCCAAGCGCTCCTTGAAGGCGCTCTGAATAGCCGCCGCCGGAGTCATCTTAGCATAGCGAATCCGCGCCGCTATATCATAGGTCAGCACACTACGGATAAAGTATTCCCCATATCCTGTGGCAGAAAGGGCAATAACACCATTTTCTGCATAGGTACCTGCCCCGATAATCGGACTGTCTCCGACGCGACTAACTTTTTTCCCGGCGATGCCTCCCGTAGAGGTCGCAGCAGCGAGATTGCCATATTTGTCCAGAGCGACCGCTCCAACTGTGCCCTGGGTAACCACACCTGGTGAAATCGTAGGGACTTCATTCCGCAAAGGGGGAAGCGCCCATATCCGAGCCAAGCTATCCGCCCCCTCCCCTACAATAAATACATGGGAAGTTCGCTCCATCACTAGGCGGGCAAGGGTAATCGGATTACGCACACCTCGTACAGCTGCCACAGCCCCCGTTCGCCGCGTTTTGCCATCCATGATAGAAGCGTCCATTTCTATAAAACCGCGCTCGTTGAGATAGGAACCTATACCTGCATCAAACCATCCCGCATCTTCCAGTCGCCGGACGGCGATTTCTACTACCTCCAAGGCTAAGCGCCCCTCGCTTAGAAGCCGATGGGCCTCTTCTACGACATCTCGGAGGTAGGCTTCTATTTGCTTGGCTTTCTCGGAGGGCAAATTTTCAGGTGTCATATTACCAGCCCCTCCATGGATAGCCACGGCAATCGGTTGAGCCATCATGAGACCCAGAAGCAGGCAAAATCGCTTAGTGAAGGGCATAGAGCGTACCTGCCGTGCTCAGCACATACACCGAACCATCTAAAATGTGGGCTGCTGCTTGCACCGGCGCATCCAGCTTGGTCTTCCAAGCGACTTTCCCTGTCGGTATCTCTATAGCGTAAAACTGACTATCCATTCCTCCGATATACAGAAAACCTTCTGCCAGAGCTGGTGAAGCTTTGAAAGCGCTCTTGATGCGAAATGTCCATTTCTCCTGTCCAGTCTTGCTATCCAGCGCTGCTAAAAGTCCGGACTCACTGGCTACGAAAACTACATCTATATCTTCCGACAGAGCAGGAGAGCCCGTAACCTTCCCCCCAGTATTGTATCGCCAGAGCTCTTTGCCAGTTTTAGCGTCTAAGGCATAAAGATTCCCATCGTCACTCCCAAAATACACAATACCCTCAGCAACCACTGGGGTGGTATTGACTTCGTTTTCTGTTTTGAACTGCCATATGGGCTTTCCTTCCTTGAGAGAAAGGGCATATAAAGTGTAGTCATCAGAACCGATATAGACGATACCTTCTGCGATAGCGGCACCGGATTGCACTACACGCCCTGTGGTATATTCCCAAAGTTTCTCGCCTGTATTTCTATTCAAAGCGTAGACATTATAGTCATGGCTTCCGAAGACGATGATGTCGCCCGTCGCAGAGGGAGGACTTTGTACGGAGGCGTTTGTCTGGAAGCGCCAAAGCTCCCTCTTGCTTTCATCCAGCGCATAAAAGTAGCCATCATCACTGCCGAAATACACCTTACCTTCATAATAAGCTGCTGGACAGGCGGCAATATCCCCAGTGGTATATTTCCAGAAGACTTTTCCATCGCTAATGTTGATGGCATACATGTTTTTATCCTTGCCACCGACATACACTCGGGTGCCAGCCGCTATCGGGGCTGCAGTTTCTGCGACTCCGCCTTGTATCTTTACTTGCCAGCGGATGCCGTTTAGCTTAGGGAGGGCTTTCGTACGGAAAGCTCCGGTCCGCCGAGCTATACTTCGGTAAAAGCGAATGTTGCGATTGAGCTCTTCCTTCGCCTGGGGGTCCGGTTGGGCCCACAGAAAAGCTATTAGGATAGCTGCGTAGCGCATAGCGCAAAAATACTACTAAGGGTATAGAAGGGCGACTCTCAGAAAATGCCTTATCCCATAAAAGGATAGCGATAATCCAGAGGAGGGAGAAAGTTTTCCTTGATAGCTCTGGGGGAAAGCCAACGGATGAGATTCCATGGGGAGCCTGCTTTATCATTTGTGCCCGAAGCTCGAGCACCGCCGAAAGGCTGCTGATTGACTACTGCACCTGTAGGTTTATCGTTTATGTAGATATTGCCGGCGCTATAGCGGAGGGCATCCAAGGCATAGCCAATCACTTGTCTATCCTGCGCCCAGATGGCGCCCGTGAGCCCATAAGGCGAGGTTTCATCCAACAGGCGTAAGCTCTCTTGCCATTCCTGGTCGGGATAAATATACACCGTCAGCACCGGGCCAAAAATCTCTTCCTCCATGAGCCGATGCTTAGGATTTTGAGTGAGAAACAGTGTAGGTTGAATGAAATAGCCCTCAGAGTCATCATACTCTCCACCTTGCAAGAGAGTGAGGCTGGGATCGCTTTTACCGAGTTCTATGTAAGAGGCGATTTTATCAAAAGCCTTTTTGTCAATCACGGCTGTGATGAAGTTGGAAAAATCTTCGGGCGGTCCCATACGAAAGCTGCGCATCATTTCAGTCAAATGACCTAAAATTTCTTCTGCCCGAGAAGCAGGGAGATAAGCTCTGGAAGCTGCTGAACATTTCTGCCCCTGGTATTCGTAAGCACCGCGAGCCAGTGCTACCGCCACCGCTCGGCTATCAGCTGAGGCATGCACCCATACAAAATCTTTACCACCCGTCTCTGCAACGACTCTTGGATAGTTACGATACGCAGAAAGGCTTTCGCCGATGCGCCGCCATAGATGATTGAGGGTTGCCGTAGACCCCGTAAAGTGAAGCCCAGCAAATGCAGGATGAGACAGAGCCACCTCCGATAGAGTGGGACCTGAAACTACAAGCATATTTATTACCCCTTCGGGAAGTCCCGCCTCCAGCAGAATCTCCAAAATCACCCGAGCCGAATAAAGCTGAGATTCCGCTGGCTTCCATATAATCACATTTCCCAAGAGGGCGGGCGCCGTAGGCAGATTCCCTGCAATAGAAGCAAAATTGAAAGGGGTGATCGCCAAGACGAACCCCTCTAATGGACGATAATCCATGCGATTCTTCGTGGCGGATGGGCTGTACGGCTGCCAACGCATGAGCCATTCTGCGTAATGCACATTGAAGCGCCAAAAGTCCGCCAGCTCTGCGATGATATCAATCTCAGACTGGAAAACCGTTTTGGACTGCCCTATCATACAGGCAGCATTAGCACGAGCGCGGTGTTTTTGAGTGAGTAAGTCCGCTGCCTTGAGGAAAATCTCTGCGCGCCGCTCAAAACTCCATCGGCTCCATTCCCGATGGGCTTTTAGCGCCGCATGAATAGCCCTTTGCACCGCCTCATGACCTACTCTATATGCTGTACCTAAAACATGAGCCCGCCGATGAGGGGCTGTCATAGGAAATGGCTCCCCCTCTAAGAATTCCCCTCCTACATAACTGCGCACCTCTACCAGACGACTATATGCCTCCGCAAGGGCCGCTTCTAAACTCTGTCTCTCGGGTGAGCCTGGTGCATGGGATAAAACAGGCTCGTTAGCTGGCATGGGAAAGTTCCATTCCACGCTACAAAGGTACTCTGTAAAAACTTCAAGGTAGCAACCTTTGGGTCTCTAAGGGCAGAGCACTGATATCACCCCGAGCTAAATGAACCGTGGTCAAGATGCCCCCGCGGATATTGTAGCGTAGGGTTAGCCGCATATACCGAGGGGCTAAAACTGCCCATAAGTCTTCAAATATCAGGTCTGCCACAGGCTCTTGAAAAATCTCCTCGTTACGGTAGCTGAAAAGGTACATTTTGAAGGACTTGAGTTCTATACAGCGGTCAGAAGGTATGTACCACACATCCAGGGTACCAATATCAGGAAGTCCAGTGCCAGGACATACTGCGCTAAACTCCTCTGTGTGCAGATGAATAAGCTGCGGCTGTTCTGTGACAAAGGAAAAAGTCTCTAAGATGCCGCGCCTTTCAGGCGAACGGACCTCTTCGCGCGTATCAGCGATGCGAATCGGCATAGCTTATGACTGAGTACTGTTTTTCGGATTAGGAAGCATTTTCAACCATCCAACCTCCTGAGGAGTAAGGTAACGCCACTGTCCACGTGGCACGCCTTTCCGATTAATAGGTCCAAATGCAATCCTATCCAAGGATTTCACCCTATATCCTAAATGCTCTAACATACGCCGCACGATGTGCTTGCGCCCTAAATGCACTGTGAGAAGTAGCGTGTATGGGTCCTCTAACTCGGCTGCATCAGCCTGAGCTACACCATCAGATAAGGGTATGCCCTCCAGTAGGCGACGAAGGATTTTTTCATTCATCGGCTTGACAGTAGTCACTCGGTATGTGCGTGGTACCTTAGTGCTTGGATGCAGGAGCTTCTGGGCGAGACTCCCATCATTCGTCAGCAGAAGGATACCTGTGGTATTTCTATCTAAACGTCCGATGGGATAAAGCCTCACTGGCGGCGCCCCTTCTAAGAGGCTCATAACCGTTTGGCGTCCTTTTTCATCTCGGAGCGTGCATATGGTGTTCTTAGGCTTATTGAGCAAAATATAAACAGGCTTCTCAGGGCGAATGACATTTCCCCGATAGGTAACAACATCTCTTTTCGTATCCACATAGAGCCATGGCTCTTTTACGACTTGCTGATTGACGGTCACTTGACCATTTAGAATGATATTCACAGCCTTACGGCGAGAAGCCACACCTGCAAGCGCAAGAAAACGGACGAGGCGAACCTTCTCCGGGAGAGACTCCTGAGGAGAAGTGGGTTTGGGACGAGGGGAGATGGGTTGTTTAGCTGAGCTCTTTTGAGAAGGGACGCGCATATTTGATTGACGACGCGACTCCTGCGATTGGGCTGAAGAAGCCTTGCGAGAAATAGGGCTCCATTTTTTCTCGGACTTATCTTTCATGAGCGAAAAAGAAAGGTACGATTTTTCCGTCAGGGGAGATTTCGTCTCTCCCAGTGCCGAGCAGCGAAACCTACATTCAGGCCAAACTGAAAGATGGCGAAAGGAGCGAGTCTGAAGATTCTCGGCTCCAAAAGAAGGTGCGGCTCCACAATCCCTCCATATGCTTGACGAAAGATATGCTGGTATCCGAGGGTCAGCCCCGGCGCAAAAGCAAAAGAGGGCTTTTCACCTCTCAGCCCCCATGCCTGTCCCGCGCCATGCAGGCCTACCCAGAATCCCTGGGGACTATAAGCCGGACGCCAAACATAATACCTCACCCCTATCCTTCCAATGCCTCCCCGGGTCGGTAGGCGCCGATAGTAGCTTCCACTTAGAATAAAAGTCAGTCCATCCCATCTATGCCGCTCTACGGAAGCAATAAAAGGAGGAGCCCAACGAAAAAGGCGATATTCCGCAGTCAAACGATACTCTCGCCACAGGAAACTCAGCGCATCGGCTTTCAGGACATACCGCGCTGGCAATTGCCCCCAAAGTAGGAGCAGTAGGGCTGTACTACTCCAAAGTGGCACGGCCGTCTTCCAACTGTCCGTCAATAAAAGGGCGAATGCTTCCGTAGGCAAAAAGAGCCGTTTGATTTTCTCGGTCTAAAAGGGGATTGATTTCGGTGACTTCTAAAAAGCGGACTTTTTCTATGGCAAAAAGTTCATTTAGCAGATTGCGAACATGAGCTATGCTAAGCCCGCCGGGAGCTGTACTACCCGTCCCTCTCGCGAAACTGGGGTCCCAAACATCTACATCAAAGCTGACATATATAGCCTCTACCCTCTGCACAAGCATATGGATAGCTTCCACAGCAGGGGTAATCCCCACCCTCACGACATCAGCAGCGGTGAAATGGGGCATATTTGCCCGAGTGATAATGTCCATCTCAGGAGGCTCATAGCTACGCAAACCGATAAATACTACGTCCTCAGCTGAAATGACGGGCTGTACGAGCGACTCCCACTCATTCCAAGTAAAAGCCGGTACGGGATGAAAACGCTCCGTGTTTAGCCCGGTCACCATCGCCAAGGGCATTCCATGAAGATTCCCAGAGGGTGAAGTGGCGGGATTGTGAAGGTCAGCATGAGCGTCTATCCATACGACTCCTATGCGCCCTACTCGGCGATGTAGCTCAGGCAAAATACATCCCGCCCAGCTGTGATCACCAGTGAGGAAGAGAACTTTCTCTAACCCCGGGAGTGAGCGTATGGTTTCCCGTACCTGCCCAGCAAACTCCATCCATGCATCTAAGCGGCGCGCATACACATGACGCCCTGTCTCTATCCAAACAGGCTTTTTTTCCACAGGGGATAGGAGTACGTGGTCTGCTTCTATCCATGCTAAGTGCTTGTAGTACAGACCCAGTGCGTACCAACTCTGTATAGCAGAAGCTCCTCCAGGCTGTCCCGCGCCCCAATCACAAGCAATGCCAACTACCTGAAGGCTCATACAGTACTCATTTTACATTTTCGTCTCATATTTGCGTCGTGCAAAGTTATGCCGAGTTTTTAGACCTGAGTGTTGATTTTCCGCAAGAGCCTTTCGAGGTCATAGATGATGAGTTGCACTTTCACGGCATCAACCTTATAGAACTGGTGGAAACTTTTGGCACACCCCTTCGGCTCACTTATTTACCAATCATCGGGAAAAAGATTCAACAGGCTCGGCTCTATTTCCAAGAGGCTTTTCTAAAAAATGACTATCATGGTCAGTATATCTACGCCTATTGTACCAAAAGCTCCCATTTCCGCCATATCCTGGAGGAGGTACTCAAGCATGGAGTCCAAATAGAAACTTCCTCCGCCTTTGACATGGAGATTATAGAGTCTTTGGAACGGCGAGGGCTAATATCTAAAAAAGAGACTATGATTATTAGCAATGGCTACAAAACCCCCGCTTATGCCCAGCGAATCGTGGACCTTTTACATGACGGCTTCGAAAATCTGATACCCGTTTTAGACACGAAACGGGAGATAAACTTTTACATTAGTGAGTTAGATGTCCCTGCCAAACTGGGCATCCGGGTCTCCATAGAAGAGCGCCCAGACTTCCCCGTTTATACAAGTAGGCTTGGTATTCGTCCGGACGATGTGATAGACTTATACTTAGAAAAAATCAAGCCTAATCCCAATCTCCAACTCGTCATGCTTCACTCCTTCATCAGCTCAGGGATACGAGACACGCCATACTACTGGAACGAGCTGGATAAAATGATAAACCTCTACTGCGAGCTCAAAAAAGAAGCACCTTCTCTGCGCTACTTCAATATTGGTGGGGGCATGCCCTTCAGAAGTTCGCTGGATTTTGACTTTGACTATCCTTATGTAATAGGAGAAATTGTGCGACGACTTAAAGTGGCGTGTGCTCAACACGGCGTAGAGGAGCCCGATATCATCTCAGAGTTCGGAAGTTACACGGTCGCGGAGTCTGGTGCGGTTCTTTTCAAGGTGTTAGAGAGGAAGCGCCAAAATGACCGAGAAAGCTGGCTCATTTTAGATGGAAGCCTGATGACGATTTTACCAGACATTTGGGCTTTGAAGCAGCGATACATCATCCTTCCGCTCAATAACTGGAGCGCCGAGTACGAAAGAGTCATCTTAGGGGGGATTACATGCGATGAACTGGATTTTTACCACACTGATGCTCATACAAATGTGCTCTTTTTGCCTAAGACACGGAAGGAGATGTATATCGGCTTTTTCCACACAGGTGCATATCAAGAGGCCCTCAGCGGAGTAGGAGGAATTCACCACTGCTTGATACCTACGCCGCGACACATACTCATTCGGCGAGATAGGGATGGGCAACCCCACTTTGAGGTTCTGTACGAGGAGCAAAACAGCAAGCAGGTTCTGAAAATTTTAGGCTACTCATGAGTCAAATCCTACGAGGCGCCCCAGTTGCGCAGAAAATCTTATCAGAAGTGACTGAATACGCCCGCCAGCACAAGCTCAGGCTGGACATTATACTCGTGGGGCATCATGAAGCGAGTCAGATATACGTTTCTCATAAGCTCCGCCAAGCTGAAAAGGTAGGTATCAAAGCCGTCCTTCATCATTTGCCTGAAAGTACCACTACGCAGGAGCTTATTGGGCTTATCCATCACTTGAATGAGACTCCGGAGGTAACTGGTATGATAGTCCAGCTACCGCTCCCCGCTCACCTTTCAGAGGAGAAGGTGCTTGATGCTATCGCTCCTCATAAAGATGCAGACGCTTTGCACCCTGCCAATATAGGCTTGCTAGCCCAAGGGCGCGCAAAGTGGGCCCCTGCCACTCCGTGGGGAATTGTAGAAATGCTTTTGCATTATAACCTCCCTCCTGCCCGCAAGCATGTGGTTATCGTAGGGCGAGGACGACTCGTAGGTACGCCCTTAGCTCTCTTGCTTTCTCGTCCGATGGCTTACGGAAATGCGACAGTAACGCTCTGCCATACCTATACGGAAAACCTCTACTCATACACTCGCCAAGCAGATATCTTAGTAGTAGCGGTCGGACGACCACACTGGTTTAGTGCAGAGGGCGTCAAAGCAGGGGCTGTAATTATAGATGTGGGCATTCATCGGGAGGGGGGACGGCTGATTGGAGACGTTCAGCCCGAAGCGCTTTCCTTAGCGAGTGCTTATACGCCTGTACCCGGAGGCGTCGGACCGCTGACAGTAGCCTGTCTTTTGGACAATCTTCGGCGCCTTCATCAGAACCTTAGCCAATAGCGCCGTCTCGTAGTCCATACCACTATCCACTTACCGTCTCGGATGCGGGTCGTATCCCATACAAAGACATTTTCTACATCGCCATTTACCCAGCCATCATATATGCGGAGCCTTTCTGCAAAATGCTCATCTAAAAGCCGTACCTTTAGGGGTTGAGACTGCGATACCCGCAGACGCAGATACCCGGGTTGAGCGGCCATTTGGAGAGGGGGACGCTCCCGATGACAGCTCACCTCAGTAATCGTAGAAATCACCCGCAATGAAGGAGGCTCTTCATACATCAAGCGATACTGATAACGATTGCCCTCCTGTACATTGAGATCATAGTACTCTACACGCTGCGGAGTTTTACTTGGTCTGGGGCAGGTGAAAGTTGCGATAGTTTGCCACATCTTGCCATTCTCTGCACGCTGCAATGAATAGGTGCCTCGCCGCTCTCGCACCTCTATTTCCCATGAAAGATGGATAACGCCTTGTTCATAAGTAACCACAAGTGTCATGAAGCGCAGCGGAGCATAAAGGCGTGCTTCTCTTTCCTCATCGGCGATGGTATAGCGCCAGCTATTACCAATGCGAACGACTCCGGTGATAGGGTCAGGTTCCCAGGGCACGTATTCCCAGGCAGGAGCGGTTTCTGAGGGCAAATAAAACGGTATGCGACGCCCCTCTCGCGTGATATTTGTGCCGGAGTCGGGTAAGAAAAGCACCTGCGGTAGCGGTGATAAATAAATGCCCCGCCTCAAGCGTCCTTGTTCATCTATCAGCGCCACATAAGCGCCAGGTTGCGACCGCTCCGGGAATCTAATCAAGAAGTCAGGATATCCATCCAGTTTGAACTCCCCTTTTGCTTTTGCAATACGAAAGCGCTGATGCGCACCTATGGTCAGTCCCGGCGGCAAACGCACCGAATAATCCCTCGTAACGAGAAGCCATTGCCCTATGGAAATAGGGCTATCCGAAGGGTTATAAAGGTCTATTTGATGAGTGGAGCTTTCTCTGTAAGAACCCGGAATGAATCTCACTATCTCAGGCACCTGAGCCCATACCAAAGCGAACAAAGTCAAGCCTTTCACATTGTCGCTTCTACCAAAGCGTGAAGGATATCCGAACGAGTAATGATATCCCATCCTCCTTCTTCAAGCTGCACTAAGACAGCCGGCATCTCCCTGGTCATCATTTTAGACACTATATCCACAGGCGTGGAAGGAAGGACTATAACAGGTGGGTCCGCCATGTACCGCTGCACAGGCTGATCCCGAGAGAGTGGATCATCCATAAGCACTTCTATGAGACGGGACTCGGTCAGCATTCCATAAATCCGGTCACCGTCAATAATGGGTAGTTGTGAAATCTCATACCGCTGCATTAGTTCTACGGCTCGTCGCAGAGGGTCTGTGGGTGCGATTACGGCTAGGCCTGGAGTTTTACGAGTTTTGGATTGCAGGACGTCCCGCACCGTCAGCTCCGAAGTAGATTCCAAAAATCCTTGAGAACGCATCCATGCATCGTTGTAAATCTTATTGAGGTAGCGCGTGCCGTGGTCAGGCAAAAGGACAACCACGACATCTTTGGGCGAAAGCTCCTTTGCCACCTGCAAAGCCCCCCAGACAGCTGAACCGCTGGACCACCCTACAAATAGACCTTCATAGCGAGCCAATTTTCGCGCCATGAGTGCGCCATTCCTGTCTGTGACTTTTATAATCTTATCAATCAACGAGAGATCTAAGTTGCCAGGCACGATATCCTCGCCGATGCCCTCCGTAAGGTAGGGGTAGATTTCTTTCGGGTCTATTTGACCGGTTTCATGAAGCTTTTGGAATAAGGAACCATAGGTATCTACTCCGATCACCTGAATAGCGGGATTGCGTTCCTTGAGGTACTGGGCGATACCACAGATGGTACCGGTGGTACCCATGCCTGCGACGAAATGGGTTACTCGCCCTTCTGTCTGCTCCCATATCTCGGGCCCTGTGGTCTCATAATGTGCCTGACGATTATGGAGATTATCGTATTGATTAGGATAAAAAGCCCCGGGTATCTCCTGAGCGAGGCGCTTAGCCACACTATAATACGAACGTGGGTCCTCAGGCGGCACATTAGTTGGCGTTATTACAACTTCGGCGCCTAAGGCCCGCAGAGCGTCTATTTTCTCTTTTGATTGCTTGTCTGGCACGGTAAAAATGCACCGATACCCTTTCACAGCAGCGACCAGGGCTAAACCCATGCCCGTATTTCCAGAGGTCGCCTCTACAATGGTCCCGCCCGGACGTAGAAGTCCCATTCGCTCCGCCTCCTCCACCATCTTCAAAGCTATCCGATCTTTGACGCTATGACCGGGATTGAAGTATTCAACTTTGGCGAGGACGGTCGGTGAGACAGTACGAGCCACAGAGTTTAGTTGGACGAGCGGAGTACGACCTATCAGGTCCAATAGGCTTTTATGCCACATATCAGCGAGGACGAGAAGTACCAGTAGAAGTGCGAATGCCTCCACTGCCTGAGCCCACGCCCGGGGTGCTGGGACGAGGACCGGCCGGCACAGAAGATGATCTTATCCCAGATGAAGGAGCGGGACGACTACCCGAGGGAGATTGAGCAGAAGATGGAGCGGCTGAGCGGCGCGGCGGCGTAGAGGGGCTCATGGAACCTCCCCGAGGCGGTGTATAGGTAGTAGTAGCTCGGGGGGTCGTATAGGTGCGAGGGGCATAGTTTGTACGGCGAGGAGCAGGCGAGCTCCATCCGCGATCTCCCCACCATGCAGGTCCTGCATAGTAGCTCGGTCCCCAATATCCTGCATAATACGACCAGCCCCACCCAGGGGTATAGTACCATCCCGGGGTAGCTGCCCACATTCCCCCCCATCCCCATGATGGTCCCCACCATGAGCTTCGCCAACCCCACCCCGGCGCACACCACGGATCAAACCACGGATCATACCACACTCCCGTTGAATAGCGGCGTATCCGTCGCGAGTAGGTATAGTCATCATCTTCCCAATCTCTACGGCGGCTGCCAGAAGCATTCTCTTCATAGTTATCCGCCCGAGCGTCTATTTCCTTACCGTCGGCAGTATAACTTCCTGATTGAGCCTGCTGATTGAGCTTAGAACGCTCCTTTGCAGTGAGGTAAGTATCATTCCGGGAAGCAGTTACAGAACGGCCGCTTCCACAGCTCCATATAAAAAGGAGCAAAGCTGCTCCTACCCAAGGCAAAAGCTGCGTTTTCATAGTCTTGGTACTTTTGTCTACAAGCAAATATACGAAAGTCATGCCAATCCCGATGCAAACGGTCAGCGAATGGTACACCACTATCGTAGAACGCGCTGGATTAGCTGAGCACTCACCCGTAAGAGGATGTATGACCATCAAGCCGTACGGCTGGGCACTCTGGGAAAACATTCAACGGCCTTTAGACGAGGCTTTCAAAGCCACAGGTCATCAAAATGCCTATTTCCCGATATTCATTCCATTGAGTTTCCTCGCCCGAGAAGCGCAACATGTAGAGGGCTTCGCTCAGGAATGTGCCGTCGTCACCCACTATCGTATAAAAACCGACACGGCTACTCGCAGTGTCTCCCCTGACCCTGAGGCTTCCTTAGAAGAGCCCTTAGTAGTGCGCCCGACCTCGGAAACGATTATTTGGCACAGCTTCAAGGATTGGATTCATTCGTACCGCGACCTTCCTTTGCTTATCAATCAGTGGGCAAATGTTGTTCGTTGGGAAAAGCGCCCCCGACTTTTCCTGCGCACAGCCGAATTCCTCTGGCAGGAAGGACATACAGCACATGCCACAGCCGAAGAAGCACTCCAGGAAGCTCGCATGATATTGGACCTTTATGCCAGTTTCGTACAGGAGTATTTAGCGATACCAGTCATAAAAGGTGTGAAAACACCAAATGAACGCTTCGCTGGCGCCGTAGAAACTTTTACCATAGAAACGCTTCTGATAGATGGAAAAGCCTTACAAGCTGGCACCTCACATTTCTTGGGGCAAAACTTTGCCCGGGCTTTTGATGTGAAGTTTCTCAATGCGCAAAATGAGTTAGAGTACGTCTGGGCTACTTCTTGGGGCGTCTCTACCCGACTGATTGGAGCCGTGATTCTTTCTCATGGAGATGAAAAAGGGCTGATTTTACCTCCCAGAATCGCCCCGATTCAAGTCGTTGTCATACCCATTTGGCGAAAAGAAGAAGAACAAGCCGCAGTCACTCAGAAAGCCCGTGAAGTAACTGAACAGCTCAAAGCAAAGGGTATTCGAGTCAAGCTTGATGATGACCCCCAGCATCGTCCCGGTTGGAAGTTCAACGAGTGGGAACTGCGGGGCGTACCGCTTCGCTTTGCCGTCGGTCCGAGAGACTTAGAAGCGGGTACCGTAGAAGTAGCTTGGCGGCATTCAGCTCATAAAAGCACCTATCCCCAATCCGAAGCTATCGCTCGTATAGAGGAATGGCTAATGGATATTCAAAAAGGTCTATTTGATAGGGCAAAAGCGCGCATGGAGAGCCAAATCTATCGCACCGATAATTACACCGAGATGCGCGAAATTCTCGAGGAAAAAGGCGGCTTCATTTTCGCCCACTGGGACGGCACCACCGAGACAGAGCTCGCTATCAAAGAAGAAACAGGAGCTACAATCCGTTGCATTCCCTTAGAAATGCCCTCCGAAGAAGGGCGCTGTATCTATACCGGGCGCCCCTCGTCGCAGCGCGTGCTTTTTGCCAAAGCCTACTGAGACTGACTCTACCCCCCTCTACAGTATGAGGAAAATGGCAACTCATCTCCATTAGCGCTCAAAGTAGCATGAGCATTGTACTGCTACTTATCTGGTCTCAGTTTAGGTGGCCTATTCCTGGTCCGATTTCTATTACTGGAAGCTATGGAGAGATGCGCACGCAGACGATTCACTTAGGGATTGACCTTGCCGTAGGCGAGAAAATCGGGGTCGTGCCAGTTTTAGCCGCAGGCGATGGATACGTCTCCAGAATCAGAGTAAGCCACACGGGCTTCGGCAAAGTCGTCTATATCCAACACCCTAATGGACTCTATACCGTCTATGGACATCTTTCGCATTTCGCCCCCCGAGGCGAGGCTATTATCCAAATCCTTCAACAGAGCCAAAGGCGCTTCGAAGTAGAAAAATATCTTACCCCAAATGAGTGGCGTGTGCGCGCTGGGGATACCATAGGATGGGCTGGAAATAGCGGCTACTCTTTTGGCCCTCATTTACACTTTGAGGTGCGTATGCCCACCCATCAGACACTGCCTCCATTGCGCTACCTGCCTCCGCTTACTGATACCTTTCCACCTGTGTTTTTTCGCATAGGATTATGCCCACTTACACCCAGCTCTCATGTCAAAGGGAGGCATGAAAGATATTTTTTCCCTCTCCGCCTGCAAAGCTGTAAAAACGGTCTTCGTAAATATGCTACACCTGACACCATACCTATCTCTGGAACGGTCGGTTTTCTCTATACAGCTGCGGATCGCGCTGGTGGTGGAACATCCTGGTTAGGCCTGCGTAGGCTCCTTGTGCTTGACAATCAAGGGAAAAGTATCTATGCAGTACAGTGGGAAACCTTAGACTTTGATTGGAGACGGTTTCTGCGCTGGCATTTGGATTATGCCTACCAACAGGTGTATAAGATAGGGGTGGGGCGATTATATGAGCCTTCCGCAGCTCTCCCTTGGAGTCAAAACAAAGGCTATATCTCCCTCGCTCCTGGACAAATAGAAACATTTACAATCAAAGCCGAGGACTTCTCCGGCAACGCAGCAGAGATACAAGTCTGCCTTCAAGGCACAAGAGAATCCCCATTGAGCACATGGCAGCCCCTGGACCCTCGTAGTCTGTGGGGCATAGAGGAGGGCTTTCTGGTCGTAAGAAAAAAGTTTCTCACCTCTACTGGGGATACGGTATCTCCCGAAAAGCCGCTCTGGTTGGGGGGAAGCCGCCTGCCTGACTCCCTTATTCCCGAAAATGGAACAGCGTTGAAAACCTACCTCCGAGATCGCCTCCTTCCCGGGATGGATTATACCCTTGAAGTTGCTGAAAGATGTAGCCTACGGATCTTCAGAGAGACCCTACAAGATACGCTTTATTTACGCATACAACCTGTGAAATCCATCTTCGGCGAAGGATTTCTCATAGGAGACCCTTATGTGCCCCTGAGATTTCCGGCTGAAATAGCCTGGTCCCTACCTGATACCTGCCGTGTAGATAAAAGCTATCCTCTCTACCGACCGTGGTATGAAGAGGTATGGTCACCTGTGCGCGGCGCTGTACGCAATGGACGGGTATGGCGAGTGCCTGTAAAAGCATGGGGAGCTTACGTAATCATGGAGGACCAAACTATACCCGAAATACGCCCGCTCAAATCAGCCGGACCATTTTATCTCGTGTCAATAGACGACCTCGGTAGCGGCGTCAATCCCTTCTCTTTGCGTGTCTATTCTGGAAAAAAGGAGATACTCCCAGAATACTATGAACCCCAGCGGCTGCTGTACCTTCCGCGTTCTGCGGGGCGTCAGTTCCGCATAGAAGTGTCAGACTATGTGGGTAATCGTGTAGTGAAAGACATAACATTTTAGAGAAGAAATACGGAACTATGGCTGGCGTTTGAAGGGAGGCAGTACAACTACCCGGCGCGCATGCTTTGGAGTGAGCCGTCCTTTTCAAGTTAGCCTTGAACTCCGACCGCCAAGTTTTTTGAACGAGGGTTCCGAATAGCCTCTTCCCACTTGTGGAGACCATGAGAGTCTTGAGCTTTTTGGAGAATAAAAAAACCGACCTTACCTCTTATGAGGCAGGCCGGGCAAGGGAGACAAACTCAGAAAATGATTACCGAGCTGAAAGCTTATCCAGCTCTACTTTGGCAGCTATTTTGAACTGCTTGTAAGTTACTTTTCCGAGAGCATCTCGGGCTTTATCTACTTGACCAGCTTTACGAGCAGCCAATCCCATGAGGAAGTTAGCTTGGGAGAGCTTAGCTGCATCCGTTCCGAGGAGTGGTATAGTACGCTCCACGGTGGAGATAACTTCTCCATAGCGTCCGAGTAAGTAGAGCGCTTGAGCTTTTAGAAGGAGGGTTTCTATATTATTCGGATTTTTCTCTAATATGCGGTCAGCGGTGCTGATTGCGCCTTGGTAGTCGCCAGCGTTATATTGCAAGCGGATGGCTCGGGCGTAAAGGTTTGTACGCTTCTTCTCATCATTTTCATTAGCCGCAGCTTGAAGGAAACTCTGAGCAGCTTCGGCTGTGCGCCCTTTCCTCAGAAGAATGGCGCCTTGCATTTGATAGACTTGATTTAGGCGATCCTTAGTTTTCGCAGCCTCATTCACGTATTCCATAGCTTCATCCAAGGCGCCCGTCTTGAAGTAGGCATAAGCAATACCCAAGCTATATGCAGCACCACTACGAGCCACAGCCGCTTTCAGACGCTTTCCATAAGGATGATTCTCTATTTGCTTAGCATATCTTTCATACTCGGCGGTATTGCCAGACTTGTAGTGAGCCAGAGCCAAGCCATAAGTATATTTTGCACTCTGAGCGATCGGCAAATCCCTGGTCTTGTCGTAGGCACGCTGGAAGGCCCCTATAGCTGCCTGGGGGTTATTTAGGGCTAGTTGAGTCTCGCCTTCAGCATATAAAATCCGAGGATCATCAGCCACCTGAGGCACTTGCGATTTCAAGGCTCCAATCTCTGACAGCGCCTCCTGCGACCGACCCTGGAGATTCATAAGACGGATGGCATTGAGCTTATAGGTCATCTTCTTATTTACGTCCTGCTCTTTCGCGTATGCTTGATTGAGTGCATCTATTGCTGCGGGATAGTTTTTAGCTCGGATATGTATCTGGGCTATTCGCGCATAAATAGGCGTAAGCCCCGGGTTGAGTTCCAGGGCTTTTTGATATGCCTGTATGGCTTCTTGGGGACGCTTTAGACTATTTAGAACTTCACCTTTACGGGCATGATAGATAGCCTTCGTTGGTTCTAGCCGTATAGCTTCTTCATACTTCTGGAGTGCCAAGTCGTATTGTTTATTTTTACGGTATTGCTCGCCTTCCTTGAAGGCGGCTTGACCGCTCTGCGCCAGAAGAGGCCACCAACAGCCCAGCAAAAAAGCTACTACGAAGTACTTCATATCTCTTGATTAGTTTGAGTACAAGGCAAAGGTACGAAAAATTTACGACACCAGAGTAGCGATAGGTTGCAAGCTTCCATCTTTGCAAATATATGTAGAAGCCGGCATATCTTGAATATGCTTAGGATTATGTGTAGCCAAAATGACGGCGGTACCCCATCTGGCGATTTGGTGAAAAAGGTTTAGTATTTGAGTTCCTACTTCCGGATCTAGATTACCCGTAGGTTCATCAGCGAGAATTAATATAGGAGAGCCTACGAGCGCTCGAGCGATACAAGTGCGTTGCTGCTCACCCCCGGAGAGCTCATGCGGATAAGCATCTTTGCGAGCTGAAAGTCCTACGCGCAAAAGGGTATCCATGACTTGCTCACGGATTCTCTTCTTATCACGCCAGCCTGTAACTTCCAAAGTCAAAGCCACATTTTGATAAACGGTACGATAAGGAAGCAGCTGAAAGTCCTGAAAAACAATCCCGAGTTTCCGACGGAGAAACGGTATCTCTGACTGAGACAAAGTATCCACGCGTGTCTCCCCTACCCATATTTCCCCTTGGACAGGACGGATGTCTGCATATATAGCCCGCAGTAGCGAAGTTTTTCCTGACCCCGTCCGTCCAGTGAGGTAGATAAAATCCCCTTTATTTAGGGACAAGCTAACCCCCTTCAATATGAGACGGTCGCCATAAGCCAGAGATACATTTCGCATCAGGAGTACTGGACTCATGTCAGGCAAATCTCCCGCGTTTCTGGGTTCCACTCCACAGGACGAACTTCCCCGTAAGCCAGCTGAGGAAAAATAAGGGAAACTTTCTCTAAAAAGCCCTCGGGTAAAGCTGTACGCTTATCTACACGATCAGGACGAACATAACAAACCAGTGAAAAGCGCTCATCCCGTATCTGGATATAATCTGGAATCTTAGCCACACCTTTGACTTTGAGGATGTAATACCGCTTCTTCATCCTAAAAGCTTGCGGATGAGTGATATTTTTTTCCCGTAGGGGGGATACCGTAATGGTAGATCTATCCACGTAGGAGTCTTGACGACAGCGCGAGCATGAGAGAAAGTTTCAAAAGAATACCAGCCATGATATCGTCCAATGCCACTTTCTCGAACTCCCCCAAAAGGCAATCTTGATGAGCCAATATGCATAATCGTATCGTTTATACAAGCCCCGCCCGATTGAAGCTGGGTGAGGTAGAAGTCCTGCATAGATTTGGCGCTTGAAAAGACATACATCGCTAAGGGCGGAGAGGACCTGCGCACGAAAGAGACAGCCTCCTCAGGCCTACTGAACGGAATAATAGGTAGAATCGGACCAAATATCTCCTCCTCTAACAAACTACCCTGAGGTGAGAGAATGAGCGTGGGACTAATATAAAGCTTACTTGGGTCTGTATAACCGCCAAAGACTATCTCACCCTCTCCAAGCATCTTGACCAGTCTATCATAGTGTCTCTGGTTGATAATCCGAGCATACTCTGCGGGAGGAGATTGGATATCTCCATAGAAAGTGAGCGTTTCCTTTTTGATTGCTTCTACGAGGGAGTCAAAGACACGCTCCTGAACAAGCACATAATCAGGTGCAATACAGGTTTGTCCGGCATTCAGCCACTTGCCCCAGGCGACACGCCGAGCGGTCACAGGTATATCTGCGTCAGACTCTACAATGACAGGAGATTTTCCCCCTAACTCCAAGGTGTAAGGAATAAGCTTACGAGCAGCGGCTTCTGCGACGACCCGCCCGATACGAGTGCTGCCCGTGAAAAATATGTAATCCCAATCTAACTCTAATAAAGCCGCAGAAACATTAGCATCACCTTGGACGACCTGAACATACTCTGGTGGAAAGACCTCACGTACAATTGCTTCTATCACCTTAGCTGTGGCAGGGGCAAACTCCGAGGGCTTAAGCACTACGACATTTCCCGCAGCGATAGCCCCAGCCAGAGGTACCATCATTAGCTGAAAAGGATAGTTCCACGGACTGATTATCAAAACAACTCCGCGGGGTTCGTACCGTATATAGCTGCGTCCCGGCAGCTGGACTATAGAGGGAAAGACGCTTTTAGGGCGAACCCACTTTCTTAGATGTCTGCGTAAGTACCGAATCTCGTCAAGGGTGAAGCCAATCTCCGAAGCATACCCTTCAAAGTCCGATTTGCCTAAGTCCGTATGCAGGGCTTCAAGTATCCGCTTCTCTGACCGCCGAATCGCCTCCTCCAATCTTTCTAAAAAGCGTAGGCGCACCTTCACTTCCTTAGGAGGGCCTTCGTGAAAAAATGTCCGCAAGGGGGACAGGTCTATCACCACCTGAGTCTGTTCTGCACTTATAGGCATACGAATTACAACAAATATTCCTGATTTGTCGGTATTTCAGAAACCCCACCTCACTGCGAAGAGGCAGGCACAAACTCCCCATCCTCTCGGATAGTAAGCCGCCCCCCTTGGAAATCCTCCTGAGTGAGTCGGCGAAGAAGCATCAAAGCCTCTTTTTTCTCGTCCGGTGTAGGAATACCCTGGAGGATGCGCATAGGGTGAAACTTGCCTCGGAGGAAGCGCCCTTCTTTATCTAAGCTTACTTCAAAAACCCCCGTCAGTCCATTCGGACCCTGAGTGCTAATCCCATTGACGACGATGAAATTCCCTAAGGAGTATAAAACAAGTCGCCCTTTGTATAACTCCATGCCGCGCATCACATGCGGACCGTGTCCCACCACGAGGTCTGCTCCAGCATCAATCACCGCCCGAGCGAATGCTCTTACATGCCCACGATTTTCTCCATAAAACATCTCCACATTATCAGGGGTATGAATCATATTTGAGCCCTCCGCGCCTCCATGGAATGACACAATCACCACATCCGATTTTCGCGCCAAATCTTGCACAAGCGATACAGCCTGAGGGATATTCCCTACATGATAGGACCGTCCAGAAAACCCAAATGCAATAAGACCCACCCGAAGCCCATTTATCTCTAATACTTTGCTTTCACGCTTACCCAAGGTCGTGATCCCCATGTTCTCTATGAGACGCTTCGTGGACTCATAAGCGGCGACGCCGTAGTCTTCCGTATGATTATTATCCAGATGAGCTAAGTTGAAGCCAACTTCCTTGAGAAGGTCTGCATTCTGGACCGGCATACCGAACTCAAAGCAGACCCCGCGCTGACGAGAAGCTTCGGAGCATTTGCAGGGCTTCTCTTTACCTGTGACAAAGTTTCCCTCCACATTCGTGAAGCGAATATCACCGACACTGAGATAGGGGCGCAGCGCTAATACTCGCTGGCGCAGGTGCTCAGGTAGGACAAAAGTACCTATCATATTATCTCCTGAAAGCGTCAGGTGGAGGGCAGCTTCCTGCGCTAATAGCCAACCTCCGACCACCACTACCCACAGCTTATACATGTTCGCAAACATAGTACTCTTTCACGGCCGGGTAGCTCGCTACATCCTTTCAACTAAGCCAAATGACGCTATGGTCAAAGACCATTTCGGCGGCGACATATCTGATTTTTACTTAACTTTGCAGGATGCGCATTACAGTACGCCTTTTCTCAGGCTTGCTACTCGGCTGGGCACTGGCACAGAAATCCTCTCCTGTGCCAGCAGAAAAGTTAGTCCATTACGAAGCGGTCCTCCTCCTCCGAGATTACAAACCTGGTACAGACCCATCTCCTCACTGGGAACGCATTCAGAGGCTCATCCTATCTAAGGTCGGCTTTTATGATGCACAGCTGGTTGCTACAGAAGGGCAGCAGCTCAAGGTGCGCCTCAGCACAGACCCCGAGATGCCGCTCTCGGATATCTATGAAGTGCTGCGCGCTGCGGGTACAGAGACACGCAGCCTCTACCGCATAGAGTCGTCAAAAACCACTCAAACAAAGTAACTTATGCGCACACTTTACATACTGGGCTTGCTTCTCTCGCTGGGCTGGGCACAGACCATCCTGGTAGATGGTACAAGTAATGCAGGATCGTTTGAGTCAGGCAACGCGTGTAATACAGGTACCTTCACCGCTGACGGCTGGACTATCGTCAACGGCACCCAAACCAATCGCTGGGCCGTCAATACTGGTGCCGGAGCCCATCATGGTAGTCGCGCTATTTACATTTCTACTTACAACTACACCTTCCCTGGCTGTGCCTATAACATGCCACCTTCGCATCAGGATATAAACCTTCAGAGTGCGGGTTGTTGTGGAGGGGCTAACTTCTATGATAGTGGCGGCTCAGGAAGTAGTTATGGCAATAATGAGAATCGTACCATCACTTTCTATGCTCCGGCAGGTCAGCAAGTTTATGTAGTATTCACATCCTTCCACACCGAGGCAAACTATGATTACCTCTACGCTTATGATGGACCTAATACTCTTTCACCGCTTATCGGCACTTATCATGGCACTACACTGCCTCCTACGATAAATAGCACGGGTAACTCGCTCACCTTTCGCTTTACTTCAGATGGCTTGATTACTTACTCAGGATGGAGTGCGATAGTATTCTGCGGTCCTCCTCCCACGGGCTGCATGGGCATACCACCCCACGACTATAATACAGGAAGCTCATCGGTAGTGCACTTCTACCGTGATGTGACGCTGCCAGCGGGAGAGCCGTATATGACGATCTCGGCCTATGTGAAGGTGCAGGGGGAAGGCTGCTGCGACTATTTAGATATTTTCGTGGCCCCCACGAGTGTAACACCTATGGCGGGAACAGAAGTCGCTGCTACTCATCGGATAGGGCGTTATAACATGGTAGGCTCAGGCTGGACTCAGATCAGTCGCACCTTCTGTGGCACACCTGGGCAGACCTATCGGGTGATTTTCTCCTGACGAAATGACGGCTCCTCGGGTACGCAGCCGCCAGCGGCGGTGGATAGGATTCATATCACGGCGAGCAGTACGCCGCCTCCTACCCCGTGGATAGTGAATGTGCCGGGCCTCCCCTACACCCATGGTGCCGATAATACCTGCGGAAAGGGGAATAACCTCACCAGCTCTAATGTCTCTCCCACTTGCGGTAGTACCAATTACTATGGCGGCGAGGATATGGTATGGGTCTTCACGCCTACCAGTAGCGGTCAAATTCTGATATCGCTTACTTCTTCTACCACATGGACAGGTTTGATGTTGTATCAAGGTGGAACTCTGGGCACTTGTGGAGGCCTTAGCGGGTCTACCTGCG
>JANWXY010000061.1 GCA_025057135.1 Bacteroidia bacterium
CCTCTTTGATGAGCAGGATTTTCAGAAGCAGCATCACTACGACTCCTGGCATAATCGCCTCATCTGGGGCGATAACAAGCTCGTCATGCATAGCCTCCTTACCGAACTGCGCGGCCAAATAGACCTCATCTACATAGACCCCCCCTTCGACGTGGGCGCAGACTTCACCGTAGATATCCCCATCGGCGAAGGAAACGATACCATAGAAAAAGAGCAATCCCTCTTAGAAGCCGTCGCCTATCGCGATATCTGGGGCAAAGGCACCGACTCCTACCTCCACTACATGTACGAACGATTCGTCCTCATGAAAGAACTTCTCAGCGAAAGAGGTAATATAGTTGTCCACGTAGACTATAGAGTCACCCACTATCTTAGGCTAATCATGGATGAGATATTTGGCAGAGACAGAATAGTAAATGAAATAATATGGCATTATCGCTCGGGAGGTGGCTCAGAAGGTCATTTTGGCAGAAAGCATGATACGCTGCTGTACTATTCTAAATCCGACAAGTACATATTCAATAGTGATATACCGGAAGCGCGTGTACCGCATGATGCAGTGATTGCGGAAAGTAGAAAACATCTGTTTGATCCGAGGGGGAAAATACGCCCAGATGTATGGGACGTGGGGAGACCCCCCCAATCATTCTAAAGAATGGGTCGGTTTCCCTACCCAGAAACCCATGGCTTTACTTGAGATCATCATCTCTGTGCTCTCTCCCCAGGACGGAATAGTAGCGGACTTTTTCTGTGGTTCTGGGACGACGTTGGCGGTGGCGGAGAAGCTGGGTCGGCGGTGGATAGGGGTAGATATAGGCCGCTACGCTATTCATGTCAGCCGCAAGCGGCTAATAGAGGTGCAGAAGCAGCTCTATCAGGAGGGCAAGAAATATCGGCCGTTTGCGGTGTATAATTTGGGGCGGTATGAGCGGCAGTGGTGGCAGCGCGAAAAGCTCCGAGATGCCGATGCGGAACATCGCCGCATAGTTTTACACTTCTACCAGGCCAGGCCCTTAGACCCGCCGCCCCATCCCCTCCTCCACGGCCAAAAAGAAGGCGCCTACGTCCATGTAGTAGAAGTAGATGCGTTCCTCTCCTGCCCCCGGCTGAAAGAGCTGGCCGAAGCCCTGCGCCTCGTCGGAGGGAAAGCTCTCCACGTTTTAGCCTGGGACTTTGACAGAATACAAGATGGCTACAAGACATACTTTTTTCTTCCACACCGGATAACCTACTCTTGAGCAGTCTCATCTATAGCCTACATAGCCTAATCTACCAGTTTGGGTAGAGCTGCGGCTATTTCCTAAACATATTGCTTTAAGAATGCCTGAAAATCTTCAAGCAAATCTCACCTATCCAAAAATAGCCATAAAGGCCGTCTTTTCTCAGCTTGGCCCAAGCAGGCTTGAGGAGTGAGAGAGGTAAGCTTTTGGGCTAAGCCTCTAAGGGGATTCCAAAAGCTTCTTATCCAGTCTTCTGTACTGCCCACTATGCATCCGAACCATATGAGCTCACCTGATCTTATCCAGGATGGAACGAAAAGGAAGATTAGCAGCTTACCCGCAAAACTCTCTATCTTTACCAGCGTGATTCGGGTGCATAAGGGAGATGTGCTTGAGCACCTCCAGCTTCTGCAAAAAGAGGAGTATAGATTCGCTCTGACCTTCTTAGACCCTCCCTTCAATCAAGGGAAAGAGTATGCTTATTTCTCGGATGACCTTCCTGAGGAAACTTACTGGGACTGGATGAAAACAGTATTCAAGGCTATTTATGAGCTGAGCTTGCCGGGCGGAGCTATTTATTTCATGCAGCGCGAGAAAAACACGGAATTTGTACTACGCACCCTTCGGGAGACAGGTTGGAGTCTTCAGAACCTTATTATTTGGAGCAAGCGTACCTCAGCAGTGCCTGGTCAGTATCGCTTTGGTAAGCAGTACCAGATTATTGCCTTTGCTACCAAAGGTAAGCCGCGACTCTTCAATCGTTTGCGAATAGATGTTCCCCTGCGTCCTGAGTACCAAGAGCCTCGTCAGAATGGAATCTTTGTAACCGATGTGTGGGACGATATTCGGGAACTTACCTCGGGTTACTTTGCGGGACCAGAAGCGATTCGGTCTCCTGATGGAGAGCGATTCCATAATCAGCAGTCTCCTGTAGCCTTGCTACTGAGAATTATCTTAAGCTCTTCACTGCCAGGGGACTGGATATTAGACCCCTTTGCGGGCACAGGCACTACAGGCGTAGTGGCAGCCCAGACAGGTCGGCATGCCGTCCTCATAGAAATAGACCCTAAGAATGTAGAATGCATTCACTGGCGTCTTATCAGCCGACGACCGGCTGATTCTATAGAACCTTACAAAAAATACTACCGATTTACGCCCCATTTAGACCAAATTTGGGGAGAGCCCATTCCTGCTGAAAATAATAGCTCCCTCCCCCATCAGCCTACCTTATTTGAGTAGATGGGAATTTTCAAACTGTACGCAGATATAGCCCGTCATCTTCATCGGAATCCTCATCTACTTCAGACAGCCAAGTTGGAAGAGTTATGTACAGTTTATGTACCCTATGCGTATGTAGGCAATCGCCGTAGCCTTAAAGACTTTTTGGAAAGAAATATCACCTATCTGCCTCAGGAGCGATTTCCTGAAGCCTTGAGAGAAGCATCTAACAGGGAAAAAGTGCTCTGGTGGATAGGGGGCAATAGCTATTTTACCGACTCGGGCGCTTTTCCAGACTTTGTTTTGGCTTGGCAGGGCACGGGTGCGATAGGAGACGGAGCCCTCTTAGAGCTCAAGGATTCTACAGGTCAAGGCATAGCCTCCTTTAACTCTACTCTCCCCACTGCTCGTAAAAGGCTCTCCAGCTTGAGTTC
>JANWXY010000029.1 GCA_025057135.1 Bacteroidia bacterium
TATAGAGTTTCGAATAGAAAAACCGAACTGTACGACATCGCCCTCTTCAAGTTTAGGTTGTATGGCGGCTACCTTAGGGCTCAGTATGTCAATCCGCAGCGCTGTACCCTGCTTAGAATAGCCTTTCTCTAAAAGCTCTAATCTATGCTCTCTAACGAAGTCAGCTACTTCAGCTTCTATCAACTCATTGGAAATAAGCGCGAAGCGATCACTTACCATCCCCGAAATTTTCACACCCTGCGAACCCTTTCGTATCGAAAGAATGGGTATTAGAAGGGGCTATCTGTTGCTCTATTCTTCTTTATTAGGAGTCAGCCTTATCGGGATTTGATATGCTCTGCAGAAATTTTTCCAAAGACCTCTCTATCTCTACGAAGAGGATTAGCCAAGCGCTTAGGCGAGGTGAGAAGGACTTTTCGTATCTCTGGGCTCCAAAAGCTTTCTACAATCGCTGGCTCTTCGTGTTTGAGAATAGGGGAATATAGGCCACACTTTGGGTCGCATGTGTCCGTACAACTCCGCCTCTGTGAAGTCAAGGGATGCTCATTCGTTAGGGTAGGATCGGCTTATTTTGCGGCTAACGAAATGTGCGGTATTGTAGGAGTTGTGAGCCTTGAAGGCCCTATAGAGTCCTCTTGGCTTAAGCGGTCGGCATTATGCCTCAGGCATAGGGGGCCTGATGGAGAAGGGTTCTTCTCCTCCTCTCCTGTAGGCTTGGCGCATACGCGTCTGGCTATCATAGACCTAGAGGGGGGCATTCAGCCCATGAGCTGTTCTGAAGGCAAAGTGCATATTGTATTCAATGGAGAGATTTACAATTTCCAGCATCTTCGGCAGCAGTTACTAACCCAGGGTTTTTCTTTTCGCACCCGAAGTGATACAGAAGTACTCTTGAATACCTACAAAGCCTGGGGCCTTCGATGCTTTGAGCATCTTAGAGGAATGTTTGCGTTTATCATCTATGATGAACGCTATCAAGAGCTCATAGTAGCGAAGGATTACTTTGGAAAGAAAAGTCTCTACTATTTTGCCTCTGAAACTCTCTTTATTGCAGCTTCTGAACTAAGAGCCATTCTCTCTCATCCTGCAGTGCCTACTTCTATAGATATGGCGGCTTTAGATGCCTACTTGGGGATGGGCTATATTGTGGGGCCTTATACTATTTTCTCCTCTGTAAGAAAACTAAAGCCTGCGACATATCTCCGTATCTCATGGAGTGGGGGGAAGATTAGAGTAGAAGAGCAGACTTACTGGCGCCTGCGCTATGAACCTAAACAAGCCCTCTCCCTTCAAGAAGCGATTGAAGGATTAGAGGAAAAGCTAAAAGAGGCGATTCGGTTAAGGCTTGTGGCAGATGTGCCCGTGGGAGCTTTGCTGAGTGGAGGATTGGACTCGGGGATCGTAGTAGCCTTAGCGAGTCAGCTGCGCCGCGAGCCTCTTCTTACCTTTTCCGTGGGATTTGGAGAGAAGTCGGATGAACTGCCTCTAGCCCGAGCTACCGCTAATCACTATCATACCCAGCATGCGGAGCTATACGCCGATCCCGAGCCAGAAAAAGCCCTTATTCCCCTTTTAGAGAAGGTGGGAGAACCCTTTGAGGATCCTTCTCTGATTCCTACTTATCTTATCGCAAAGCTGGCTCGGGAATATGTAAAGGTTGTTCTCACAGGGGATGGCGGAGATGAGGCCCTCGCGGGATATAGCCGATATGGGGCCCTTTTCTTCAATGAGGCTCTACGCAGCCTGCCTCGCCTAATGCTACAGGTCATGCATTACCTTGCTCAAAGCCCCCTCTTCTCTCGTCTGAAGAACATTCTTGCCTATGACGGGCGACCTTACGATATTTTTATGAGATATAAAACCCTCCCTTACCCTGCCCGGCGAGAATATTACAATACAGACTTTCGTGTATATCTGGAAGAATACTTAGACGGGCTCTGGCATGAATCCTTGGCGAGCACTAATAATCTATTAGACCTTCAGCTAAATGCGGATATACACTCATACTTAGCCTATGATCTGCTTCCAAAGCTGGATATAGCTACCATGGCGGCTTCCTTGGAGGCGCGTTCGCCTTTCTTAGACCGAGAAGTGATGGAGTTCTGTGCGCGCCTAGATATTCGCTATAAGGCGCCTCCTCCTACTCTTTTTAGACGATCATGGCAGGGTAAATACCTGCTAAGGAAATTAGCCGAGCGATGGCTTCCTCCCGAAGTGGTTCGTGCGCCTAAAAAAGGCTTTACGCCTCCTACTCATCGGTGGATGACTCAAAACCTACGCTCACTCCTGGAAGAGATACTCTCGGAGGAAGGCAATCCGATGTACTCCTACCTAAACTACAGACAGGTAGAAAAAATCACTCGCTTGTACTTGGATGGAGAAGCAAATTATAGCTATATGACTTGGAGGCTATTCATATTGGGTTTATGGTTCATGAAGATATATAAGAATTCTGTATGCAAGTGCTGAGGGCCATTTATGTTCATGGACGGCCTGCTCCTCATCCCAACCGTTACCGCATCCTCCAAGCCATTTCTTCCGAGTTTCTTCCAGCTGATTTTTGGCTACCCTGGATGGAACAGAGTACTCCCCCTCTCTGGCGTAAGGCTGTAAGCCTTATAGGATGCACGCTCAAGTTTCCCCAGCGGCGTCAGTGGCATTTATTGATAGGCGATGGGCCGCAACCGCTCCTTCCCCTCCTGCGCCTTACAGGGCGTCTGTCTCGCACCCAACTGATTATTCCTTACATGGCTGGAGAATATGCCTACTTTGTAGCTATTGGGTATTATGGAAGATTTCGTACAGCCTTTCATAAAAGGTTTTTTCGGCTTTGGGACGCTTATCTGAGCATATCCCCTATGATAACGCGCCTTATTAAGAGTATCCTACCTTCTTCTCGGCATTCTCGCATATTGGAAATAAGAAACTTTTTTCGTCTAGAACGGCTACCTCTTGTAGAAGTGAAGCCTGAGGTGGGCGGTCAAACGATATTATTCATAGGGGAGGGGGGAGGAGCTCCCTTTAGGGTCTATTATAAGGGATTAGATTTGCTGCTAGCCACTATGGAAATTCTACTCAAAACCCTTCCTAATGTTCGGTGTATTATTGCTGGAGAATGGAGCGACTCTATTAGAAGAGAATTGGCTAATCGTTATCCTAACGCATATTCCACAGCGCAGTGGGTGGGACGAGTTGATGATTTGAATCCTTTATTAGCCAGTGCTAGTTTAGGAGTTGTTTGTGGGCGGGGAGATGCTTTTCCGAATACCCTTCTGGAAATGGGATTAGCTGGGCTTCCTGTACTTGTTTCGGAATGGACTGGCGGTGCCCATATTGTAGAAGAAATTGCACCTGAAATGGTAGCGCCCTTAGAGGCTTGGGAAATAGCAGAAAAAATCCGTGCTTATTTATCCTATCCTCTTTCTAAAAAGCGGGAAATGGGTTCTCTCCTTAGGCAGAAAGTATTGAATGAATATAATGAGGTTGTAGCCAGACGAATTTTGAGAGAAAAACTAAGTGAGTTCTTGCAGCATACCTCGCTGCGGGGAATTGGATTACCAACCTGGGAGGAGGCATCCGAGACTATTCAGCTTTTGAGAAGGTGTGGGGCCGCAGGCCTCTAAGAATGACTCGCCTCTAAACCCTTACTGAGCGCGCCTACCTATGGCTTTGTCTGGGCGCAGGCTGTTCGGCTTTTTGGCCCCACATCGCTACGGGTGTCTCAGACATCCCAATATCCTGAAATCCTGCTTCCTGAAACCACTCATATACCTCTGGATAGGTGTGGTAGCTACGGTATTTACACCCGTACCAGTCCATCGTATCCAAAACTCTCCATCGCCAGTTTGGGTGATTGGAGATGTACCATAAGCGTGAAGTAAGGCTTCGAAGAAGAGGAATCTTGTTGAAGTAGTACCAGGGAATTGCTAAATGACATAAAGCATAAAGGAGCCGAGGAGGCAGACGGTTTAGAATCGCACGATAGATATCCGAAAGCCGACGAGCCGTACTAACTTGACTATATTTGTCGTACAACCATACTAATAGCCATCCCCCTCGCTTGACTGTACGAGCTACCTCCCCGAAGGCTTTTTTGGCGTCTGAAGTGTGGTGAAGCACTCCTATGCTGATAGCCATATCAAATACTTCGTCTTGAAAAGGCAGGGATAGTAAATCTGCCTGCAAGACCCATGCATTTCGTCCAGATAAGTTTTCATGAAACGCCTCTACGGCATTACTTAGGTCTACACCTACTACCTTTGCCCCCCAGCGAGTGAGCACCTCAGCATATCGTCCTGCTCCACACCCTGCATCTAATACCAGTTTTCCTTGAACATCGGAGGGTCTAAGTCTCAAAGCGGTTCTTAGAAAATTCTCAGACTCTTTACTTCTCTCGTTATCTATTTGAACTTTGCTGAATTTATTCCACTGAAACCCAAAGTTACCGACATACTGCTCATTGGGGACAAATCTTGGAATGTTGTTATGAATAGGATATTCGGTGTCATCAGAGATACAATAGAGCTTACCACTCTGTAGGCTAAGTTTGCCACTACAGTGGGGGCATTTTAGAATAGGAAGCAGGTCATGTACGGGCAAAAGCCCTTGCGTAGAAGAGGACTCATTCATACCTGACAAATGTACTCTGACAACCCGTAAGGAGAGCATAGCAGATGGAATAACTTTGAACCTCCACCTTATGCAGAGAATCGCTATTTGCCAAGGTAGTCAGGCCCGTAATAGGAGGGGCTATCTCTTAATTGTGGTACAAGGAGCTTTCTCGTGTAGCAAGTCGTGTATTCAGAAGGGATTTAGGGACTCTCTTATTCTGACGGACTGCGTTGAGCTCTTAGGAGTATCTGTTTTTACTAGCTTGAAGGGCTTTACCTAACTTGGGGGGTACTATGCTTCTCGCTTTGGTCCTACTTACTGCTTCGGGCGATACGCTTACTCTCCACTGGGAGAGAGCACAGGTACAGTTTCTACGAAAGAACTGGCTCTCTGTTGCCTCTATCCGGCCTCAGGTGCGTTTTGCGATGGGGAGTTTTCGATTTGCGCCGCATTATGGCAGAGAATACTTTGCGCAGATAGATACCTTTTGGCAGGAAGGGGACACTGCGGTTGTGCTTGAGGGGACATGGAAGGGGCTGGGTCGTCGGTGGCGGTGGCGAGCCGCAGAACGGGAAGGGATTCTTTTCTGGCACTTAGAGAGCGACTCAGGGAATGCAGCGGCGGTGCGTTTGCGCTGGCTACGCTTCAGGGGAGAATATGCCTACGGTTTGGGGGCGCAGTGTGTGCCTGGTCCGCTGGATGGGCGCCGGTATCGGCTCTGGACCGAAGAGCAAGGCATCGGCCGGGGCAAGCAGCCTAT
>JANWXY010000044.1 GCA_025057135.1 Bacteroidia bacterium
GCGATGGCCCGCACTACGGGCTATACTTGTACGGCGATTGCCTCTTGGCTTTTGGCACATCCTGAGAGTTTGCAGCCGGGTGTATATGCCCCCGAGCAAATCGCAGCCCATAGCGACTGCTTTTCTTTCGTGAGAGACTACCTAAAGGAGCGAGGAATAAATATCCAGCGCGCAGAAAAACCCGTATCAATAGACTTGTCTTCCTTCTCGGATGATCAGAGATTTTAGTTCCAAATCACTTTGACTCCGATAAGAGTAGGCGTTTCTTCTCACTTTCCAAAAGCGCCCATAGCTCTTCCCAAGAAGATACGGGGGGCAGACATGCGCCAAAAGTGCAGAGAAACAGCTTTTCGGGAGAGGTAGAAGCATAGCTAATCAAAGCAGGAATACTCGTCTCCTCCTGAGAAATAAAACCCACCCATCCAATCGAGGGCTCGTACCTGCGCCAAATAGGGGAAATATCGTGTCCCCGATATACCACAGAGAAGGGCGCACGACTTTCTAATAATCCCACTTGCAGAAAATAACTCGCCAAAGTTGGATTCTCTACCATCCTCTCCTCTAAGCGAGAAAGGATTAGCCTAACCTTTTCTTCGTAATCCATCTCATGGTAATACCGCGCCAGTCGCCAAAGAGCCTCCGCAAAAAGAGAGTTAGACGAAGGCGTACTGGTATCAAATATGTCCTTTCGCCGCCCGAAAAATGATCTCACTGCCTTTGTGCTGAAGGTGAAAACTCCTTCTTTTTGGTCGTAAAAAAGCTCTAAACTTCGCTTCATGAGTTGCGACGCCTGAGCGAGATACGCCTCTGCCCCGGTCACTGTGTACAGGTGTATGAGAGCTAAAATAAAAGCTGCGTAGTCTTCGGCAAAGCCCTCTCCGTACCAGCTATTTTCCTTTTGGATGCGATGGAGCTCTGCTGACTGCTCCATCAGAGCATGAGTAGCCGCACGAGCTGCAGCGAGATATTCAGTTTCCCCGAAAGTTTTATAAGCCTCTATAAGCCCGATGATAGCATAACTATTCCATGCCGTAATGGCAGCTTCATCTCGGGGAGGTGGCTGACGGTGCTGCCTCAGACGGAAAAGCTCAGCATAAGCTCTCTCCAAAGCGCTTTCTACAGCTTCCTCTGAAAGAGAGAGTTCTTTGGCAAGGGTGGCGGTATTCTTCTGACGAAAGAGCACATTCCGATGATTCTCCCAGTTACCCTCCACGCTAAGGTCATAGGCGGCGAAAAAGACACGACGCACCTCAGGGTCTGTGAGAGCTGCGTCTAACTCCTCATATTTCCATGTGTAGTATAACCCCTCCTGCCCTTCGCTTTCTGCACTGAAAGAAGCGGCGAAAAGCCCAGAAGGTAGGCGCATTTTATCCAGTAGGAAGCGAGCTGTCTTCCGAATGACCTGCTCATAAAGGCGATTGGGCTGATGGCGATAAGCCTCAGCGTATAGCCCCAGAAGAAGTCCATTATCATAGAGCATTTTCTCAAAGTGCGGTACCCGCCAGAACCTATCTGTGCTGTACCGCATAAAGCCCCCTTCTACGTGGTCAAAGATGCCCCCCAGAGCCATCTTTTCCAGAGTAAGGTGTGTCGCTCTGAGCAGCTCAGGCTTATTCAGAAGCATCCCCGCTCTAAGGGAAAATAGCCATCGCCCAGGCATTGGAAACTTCATCTGGCTCCACTCCCCACCCCATATCCAGTCTATATCCTCTAAAAGTCGCTGAACAACCTTATCCCAGTGAATTTGCACTGGGCTAATCGTCTGAGGGCGCGCTTTCAAAAAAGACTCGTCAATATGCTGGAGAGCCTCTGAGAGTTTCCGAGCCATTTCCTGCACTTGGTCAGGTGATTCAGCGTAGAGGGATTGAATGCGTTTGAGAAGGGCAATCCACTGTGCCTTAGGCAGGTAGGTAACCGCATAAAAAGGACGCCCATCTGGCAAAGCGAAACAGTTCAGCGGCCACCCCCCCGACTTCCCCGTCAGCAAAATCGCATCCATGTAAATCTGATCCACATCAGGACGCTCCTCACGGTCTACCTTGATGCAGACAAAGTGCTGATTCATAAGCTTCGCCACTTCTCTGTCCTCAAAGGACTCCCGTGCCATCACATGACACCAGTGGCATGAGCTATACCCGATGCTAATCAGTACCAGTTTATTCTGCTGCCAAGCTTTCTGAAACGCCTCTTCTCCCCACGGATACCAGTCCACTGGCTGATGGGCATGGCTGCGCAAGTATTCGCTTTTTTCAGTTATGAGGTGATTCATAGGCGGAGCTGGTTGAGGTCAAAGTATTCTCCTCGTAGTTTCTGAGAGCAGAAATATAGGGCTCTCGAACCTCTGGACGAAGCTGCATCCGGAGGTAAATCTCGGCTGTAACGCGCACATCTTTTTCACAGTACTCTACCACAGGAAGAAACTCTTTCACCTCCCGAGATGCCTCCCATGCTTGGAAAGCATGATAAATTTCTGAGGGGTAAAGGGCCTTCTGAAAGTGAATTCCGAGCGCAAACGCTAACATCTCCAAAGAAATGTAGCTATTTTCTCGGTTTGTGAAGTTCCAAAGAGCCATGGTATCTAAAACGGTTGGCTCCTTGAGTTGCCAAGGAGGAGCCCACTGAGCTACACGCCAAAAATCCGGCAGAGCGAGACCCATAATAAGAAACCGCCGCCCCAAAAAAGGAATATCAAAGTTAGCAATGTTGTGCCCGCATACGCCATAGTTGGCGCGTTCCTTTTGAGAGTAAGGCACTTTATCCATGTATCCTTTGAATGAGTTCCATTTTTCAGCAAATGAAAGGAGAATTTTACTTTCGTCTAAATCGTATATGGAAAGCTGTTGCCACGCCGCGTTATTATTTCCGTTCCGATAGAAGTAACCCATGCTAATGCAAACGACCCTCGCATAGAGAGCGTGTATGCCAGCTTGCATCTGAAAGTATTCCTCCTGGTCAAGCTCAGCATGAGCTGGGGCACGCCGTTCATCATAACGCCGTTTCCAGTACTCTCGTAAAATTGAGGGAAGTTCCCCCAAGCTCCTATATGCAGGGCAGGTTTCTATATCCAAAAATAGGATGCGTTCTATGGCTAAATCCTGATTCATATCAGTTCAAGAGATAGGCAGAATAGCGCTGGAGAAACTCATCTTTTTCGGAGGGTTCAGCCATGAGGAGCTGCAAGCGCGGTTTTTTAGGGTCTTTGTTGTAATCTTTCTGCTTATCAGCTACCTGTCGGATTTGGCGGTTGAGCCCAGCATCACTTGAGACCATTCTCACGGTATGTCCCGAGTACATGATGAAGAGCCAGTTGCCTTCGGATGGTTCCAGGTAGATGGTTATAATATCTGGATTACGAATCCTTTCAGCGGGATTGTATGCACCGAAGCTATACTCAATCTTAGCGGGACAATACTTGCCTACTCCGACTCCGCCTGCTCCTGCCACCCCCACATCAGCAGAGACAAAGAGAGCCCCTGTAGAGTCACTTCGACGGAATGGCACCCGAGCTAAAAGCAAAGTCACGGGCAGCTTCTTAGCAAAAGGAATATTTTTGGCTATGGAAGTCCGTTGGGCAGCTTGAAGGATTTCCCGAGTATTATTCTCAGGCTGAGTGGAGTCAGGATCAACTAACTCAGCTATCGCCTCTATGAAGCGCGGTTCTGTGTATTCCATATCAGTCAAGGAGAGAGACCAAAGATTGAGACGATTGGCGATGGCTTCGGCGAGACTGGAAGGAATATTCGGAAAGTGAATGGCGAGAATCAAATCCGTAGAGAGCTTCTGGAAGCGCTGCTCTTCCCGCCACATGCCGGAAACAGCTATCTGGGCCCCCTCTGGCGGGATAGAAGCCGGAAAGGTAAGCCGTCCATATGCGGTCGTAATCCGAGTAGCGTCATTATATTCCACCCAGTTGCCTCTATATGTTTCGCCGTTGATCTTTTTCATTGGACCAATACGAAAAGCTTTCGTGGCGCGGTCTACGGAAAGGCCGCCTTCCGCCGTCAGCACATCAATGTCGTCTTTATTCTTTTTGGGCTGCAAAAAGTTTGTATAAAATGACCGATAAATCTGTACAAAATGCACTCCGACTGTGAGCTCCTGCCCTTTGCGGTTCTTGGGCTCTTTTATTGGAATGAAGACAGTATCGGGATTGACCAAACCCTCAAAAGCGAACCACGACTCCCGCAGGAACTCATTTTCCGACTGAATCCGTACTTCGCCTTTGAAGTATAGGAAACGCCTATTCGCTTTGAGCTCCACCTCGTCGCGGAAAAGTATCCTATCTGTAAGTAAAAATCCTTCCTCCGCCCGAATCTTTGCTCGGGCCGTGGTCACGCCTCCTTCAACGAAGATGCTATCCATCCGAATGAACTGAGGCTTGCCCTCTATATCAGTGTATTTATAGCGAGCCTTGGCAGAGTAGTCCGAACCCGAGTTGATTCTAACAGAGGCTTCTATGAGGGTATGGTGATTGATTTTAGTGGGGGCTTTGATAACGGCATTCTCCAAGGGTCCAACTTTTCCATCAGGAAGAAATGCTACCCGTCCTCCCTCCGGAAATATCGTGGCATCCGCCACAATGATAGAATCTACACGATTGGCTTCAAGGGCTCCGGATTTGGTATTGTACAGAAGCACCTGAGTATTGAAGTAGAGGTCCTTACCCGACTTGCTGCGTTGTATCACGAAGTTTTTACTCTCATCTTGGACATGGGCATTTAGGAAAACCTCGCCAGACTCACGCTTGTAAGTTCCACGCCCCAGAGAAGTCTGTATAGCTTGCTTGGGAAAGGTGATATTCGGCTCTCCAACCCTGAGAGACAAAAAATCTCCCTGGTGAAGCTTTACACTATAATCCAAATCGACTCCCTCGGCGAGAAAAACTGTATCCTTTTTGCCTTTGGGGTCCAAAAGTACGAACCTACTGTCTCCCGCTTTGAAGCTTTCAGGCAGTAAAGTGAAGTTAGTGCTATAAATCCGAGCTTCTCCTGTTTCCAAGGTTCCCTCAGCGGTGAGCCCTTCTGGAGTGTAAATGAGCTTACCACGCAGAGTAGCTTCACCGCCATATAAGACCGCAGGTTTATTTCCTGTTTCCAAAATCATGCGTCCTTGATAGGGATACCACTTGAAGCGGAGATCTTCAGCTTCTACCTTGGGATAGCGAGCGAGTGCATATTGGCTCTGAGGTAAGATAAGGCGAGCTTTTTCTGCCATGCATGAGTCAAAGTGAAAGACGAATGTATCCGCCTGAACTTGACCCGTGAGATAATGCACCTCCCCTTGCCCATGCAGAGCGAAATTGTCCATAGCCACGCGCCCGTAAAACTTACCCTTGCCCTTGTAGATTGAAGTACCCTGAGCAAAAACCTCCATAATCCCATAAGTACCATCAGGCACCGCTTTTAGGGTATCTCGAAAAGGCGGAAATATGCTATCTGAGTAGAAAACCCCGTGAAATTCCAGCCCTAACATGCTGAAAGTCTCCAAACTATCTATCATGAACGGGTCCAACTCAAAGTAGAGCCTATCGCGAGAATATTGGCGATTCTGTGTCACCTCAGCCTCCCAGTATTTATACGACTCTGAGTAGCAGTCCAAAATGCTATAGTACGGCATCATCTTTCGCCCACTCTTATTAGAGGGAAGGTCTATATAGACACATCCACTGACATTTTCTATGCGAAGGGAGGCCAATGAACGAGCGACTTTTGGATAACGCCCTTGCTGAAAGAGGACATCTCGCTCCGGCTTGAATTTTAGCGAGTCCACATTGAAAAAAAGGACCTTGAAGTTTGCGTAATCGAACTGCATGCGCGGCTCAGGGCGCACATACAGGTCAGTTTTACCAGCAGCAAGTCGCCCCGCAAAGCGCATAGAGCGATTTTCTCCGAGATATATTGTGCGCTTATATGGCGCAATCTCCACTATATGAGAATCAGCGAATACTACCGCTTCTACACCCCGCAGGGTAATCTCTTTATTCCGAAGGTCCAGATGGGCATTCTGTCCATCATCGGTATTGGAGAAAATACGGATTGCATCGTAATCTTTCTCACCAAAAGCTGCCTGAGCCCATCGGTAGAGTTTGGGAAGGGGCTGTATAATACCCGTCGTGGGATCATATTTCAGATATCCGTAAGTCTCCACATCCTGCAACCGAATCTTGAAGCGCTCAAGGAAGGTTTTGGGGTCTTGCCCTTGGCTCTTGATAACATCTACATCCGAGATATAATACTTCATACCTCTGCGCCGCCGACCCTGAGATTGTTTTTCACGCTCCTTCAGTAACCGATAGATAGCCCCAAGTGGATTGACAGGGAGAATGTCCTTATAGCTTTCGTATTCGCGCTGATTGAAGAAATCTATGGACTGAACCACGCCATACTTTCCCTTGGGATCAATAATAGCCGTGAAGCGCATCACAGTATCGCGCACCGGATTCCACTGGATAGCGTCAAAGAGCATCTCCATTTTGTGATAGGTGCTGAAAAACCCTTGGCGCGTTCGTGGATTTTTTCTGTTGCGGTTCAGGAGAATATCCTGGGTATTGACATCATATATCAGGTCCGTGACAGGATAGTATATCGTATCGCCAAATGGCAAATAGAGCTCAACGGAAACTTCATTCGCAACGAGTTTTTTAGGGTCAAATGCCAGCTTCTCCAAATAGACGCGCATGATTTCCTTACCACTCGCGAAAACGCTGAGCTCAGCCAGTGTATCTCCCACAGCTGAACCGTACTTAGTGAGCCCTTGTAAGGCAAATCCACCCGTGTAGTTGGTATTAGGGATGAACTCCCGAATCTGTATGCTACCCTCAGTCATCTGAAAAGTGGGAGAGGTGGCTTTGAGCGGGTCCGAATGCACGATGAAATCATCACTGAATACGCCCTTCACTGGGCGCGGTAGAAAGTTGTAGTACAATGTAGCTCGGGGGGCATACAGCTTGCGAACATTCATGTCTATGGTGAAACTCTCCAGCTCGCAATATAAGTCAGAAGGACTCACACCTAAGCGCCCCCAGTCGGCTTTACCATGCGTGCCAATGAAGTGACGATTAGTGAGATTCAGCACACCATCAGCTTCCTGAATGGTAATATCCGTACCCCCTGTGGTGCAGATAAGGTTCGCCTTTCTAAGGAAAAGGGCAGGAACTCGTTTCTCTTCAAAAGTGGTGCTGTCTGTGTAGGTGTAAAATCCTAAGCGTGCATCGCTCTTATCTATACGCCATGTGAAAACCGTCGTCTTATTGACTACCCCCTGAGGAGCAAACTTGCCAATAATATCCCAAAACTTCGTAAGATAGCCGAGATTTTCAGTGGCGAGTGTCTCAGAAATAGCCACAAACTGCGATACAGGCACTCTGACTTTCGTTTCTGGATTTTTCAGGATAATGGCTGTTTCTACAAAAGAAAGTATGTCTGGATAGGGCTTGAACCCCTTTTTATTGAGACGACTGGATAGGCTGGCGATGGATTTTTTTTCTGGTACAGAAAGCTCACCTGTTTCCCATGAACTAAAAAATGCTTGTGCGCGCTGGGAGATATCTGGACGCTTGAAGCGATCCAGAGCCGCCTTAAGCGCGACCCCAAACTCGTCTGGATCGTCCGGAAGAGCGGTTCCTTGCGCCCAAATGAAGCTGACCAGCAGAAAAAATGGCCATCGGCTCACGCCCCAAATCTACTACTTCTACTGCTATTCCAAAGTTAGGTAGGTATTGCCGAAAGCCGTTTTATTTTGTCGTAGATTTGTGATTTAGATGGAACTGCTACTGCCCCCTGCTCTGCGGAACTTACGACAGGCTCTGGAAAAGCTTCCGGGGATCGGTCCGCGCAGTGCACTGCGCATCATTCAGTCGCTTCTCAAGAAGCCAGAGCATATCCATTCCCTTCTGAGCGCCCTCGAAGAAGTGGTACAATCTGTCCATACATGTCCGAACTGCGGCTTTTGGACAGAAAGCGAGGGCTTTTGTGATGTTTGTACAGACCCGCATCGTGATCATACTACCTTGTGTATCGTGAAAGATGCCGCTGACGTGCTCGCTATTGAGCGCAGTCAAGCTTTCCGCGGAAAATATCATGTCTTAGGTGGGGTTATAGATCCCCTTTCGGGAGTAGGAGAAAAAGATTTGCGGCTTGAGCAGCTATGGGAACGCTTGAAAAAAGAATCGTACGAGGAGCTCATTTTCGCTCTGGGAACAAGTCCAGAGGCAGAAACTACGACGTACTATATCGCCCGTCACCTAATAGACTGGCATGGGCGCCTGAGCCGCTTTGCTAGTGGGATACCTGTCGGCAGTGAGCTGGAATATATTGACCCGCTTACCCTTTCCCGTTCCCTCCGCGAAAGGCAACCGCTCACTCTATGATAGACCTCTCCGTCGTCATCGTAAGCTATAATGTCAAGTACTTTCTGCGGCAGTGTCTGCAATCTGTCGCTCGAGCGATGGAAGGTCTATCCGTTGAAGTCTGGGTCGTAGATAATGCCTCCATAGATGGCAGCGTGGAAATGGTACGGGAGGAGTTTCCATGGGTCAAACTCATCGCTAATTCTGCAAACCTTGGTTTCGCTAAAGCTAACAATCAAGCAATCAAGCTCTCTAATGGACGCCATATCCTCCTGCTCAATCCCGACACCATCGTTCAAGAAGATACCTTCCAAGTAGTCGTTGATTTTCTGGATAAACATCCAGAAGCAGGCGCCGTAGGTGTGAAAATTATAGATGGGCAGGGCAGGTTCTCGCCTGACTCCCGGAGAGACCTGCCCTCAGCCTGGAATATATTCTGTAAGCTAAGCGGCTTATATCGCTTATTTCCGAAGAGTCGCGTTTTTGGAAGGTATCATTTGACATTCCTTCCCGAAAATGAAATCACCCCAGTGCCAGTACTTCTGGGAGCCTTCATGGCTATACCTCGCCATGTGCTTGATGAAGTCGGGCTTCTGGATGAAAGATTTTTCATGTATGCGGAGGATATAGATTTATGCTACCGCATATTACAAGCAGGTTATACCAACTACTACCTCCCGATCACACAAATTGTCCACTTCAAGGGTGAAAGCACGAAAAGCCGTTCTCTGAACTATGTACTTACGTTTTACAAAGCCTCCCTACAGTTCATACAGAAGCACTACAAAAGCTGGAAGCGTTGGCCTGCGGCACTGCTATACCAGGCGGGCATTATTTCTGCGGCTATGCTATCCGCTGCTAAGCGGGTCTTTAGAGCAATCTATCTTCCCAGCGCAGAAATAGCGCTACTTTATCTGTTGGGGCTTGGCCTATTCAACTTTTGGCGAGATTACACGGGCAAATCTTTCTACCCCGCTTACGAAACCTGGGGGCTCATAGGTTATGCTCTTGCTTTTGTAATCGGGCATGGCCTTTTCCTGAACTACAACTCTCCATATCGGATTCGCCGAATCATAGGTGCTGTAATCGTAGGGTTTTTGCTCATAGTGTTGGTAAGCTATCTAATCCCTTCCATCAATGTATCCCGCTTCATGGTACTCGGTTTGGCCGCAGGGGCGATGCCAGTGGGTCTCATTTTACGAGCCTTAGATAACTGGCTAAAGAAGGGACATCCCCACTTGACCGGTGATATATCCCACCGCGTGATGGTTATAGCAGAACCCACACAGTTTGACCGTATCCACCGACTGCTCTTTGAAGATATTCAATATCCTGCGGAGTTTCTGGGCTTCGTAAGTCCGCGCCCACACCACCGCTCCATAGGCACCCCAGCTCAGCTTCCTTATCTCTTGGACCGCTATCAGCCCGACGAGCTTATTTTCTGTAATACCAGCCTTTCCTCCCAGGAAATCATCTCACTAATGATGCGGTACTTTTACCGCAAGCTTAGCTTCAAAATTATCCCCCCTTACGCAGACTACCTAATCGGACCGCAGAGCATTTTAGTTAGCAGACACTCTCTGAGACTATATCTGCGCCTCCATCAGCCGGAAGTACTCTTCCAGAAGAAAATCTTTGACCTCACTGTGAGTCTCGCCCTACTGTGCACCTATCCCTTCACATTTTGGATATATCACCAACCATTCGCCGCCTTACGGAGCCTCTTCGGCGTATTGATGGGACGCTATCACTTCGTCAGCTATAGTGAAATTCCTTCGGAAGAAATGCCCCTTCTCAAACAAGGGTTACTCACCACAGACCTTTTACGGGAACATTATCCACACACTTTCAGTGTAGACTTGATGTATGCGCATCGTTATTCGGTGCTTTTAGATTGGAAGATTCTCCTAACAGGCCTACCTCACCTCGGGACGCTGCGAGCTGGATGAGAAAAGCCTCTTGGCTATTACTGCTATGGTCTTGCCAGAGCTCTGAGCACCCTATACCTAAATGGTACGCCGTAGAAATCACAGGTGAAACGATACCTCTGATACCAACAGGTACCTCGGCCTCAGACTCCATACGGGCAGTTCGGGTGACACTTCGGCGAGACCCTCTAACCGACAAACCGGAATGGCTCTCTGGCCATAGACACGCTTTGGCTTTTTACTTAGAGCAGTTCCCCATACAAGTAGTCGTGATAGAGTCGCCTTGGAATGATACAGCGTTTTTCAGAGCAGGGAGAGTGTGGTCGGAACTATTCCAAAAGTGGCTGGTAGAAGAGTTTTTACCATTCATAAGACCTTACGAAAAAGTGAAATATGTCGTCTTTGGCCGTGAGTGGCATAGAGCCCCGATGGATACAGCCGATTGGAGGGGACTACTGGCATCCCTTGAGAGAGTGGATACAACGCATCAGTGGGGCTTCTGTGCTGGACGAATAGACGACATTCCCACCATATCTCTCTGGGACTTTCTGGCGATAGATTATCAGCACTTTTATCCAGCCCATGAAAGAGCCACGTATCATGCTCGGTGGGAGAGTGCGGGAAAGCCCCTTTTGCTTCTGTATCCCAATCTTCACGAACCGGACAAAGAGTCGGCGAAAGCTGAGAGACATAAGTACTGGAAGTCGCCGCCGTTTGCCATAGTATATGACTACGCTCGGGGAGAGGGTCGTTTAGGTGCAGTGGCGGGTGATTAGCCAGGGCGAAGAGCGTGGGAGAGGGATTGATTTGTGGGTGTGTATTTCAGGATAGAGGGGGGGGCGCCAGCG
>JANWXY010000066.1 GCA_025057135.1 Bacteroidia bacterium
GGGGCCCCCCCCCCCCACCCTACAACCCTTAGCGAGTCAGAGGCTAATTTCAGCTACCTCCCCTACTCCGCGATGACAAGCCGAGCAGTACCTATACCACTCTCCCCGGAAAGGATCATCTCATACACCCCATCGGGCAAACTGAGCGTGAGCGTGGCTTCCGGTCCCTGGATGGTCGTAGCATGTACTTCTCGTCCCTGCATATCCCGTACAGAAAGGATATACATAGTGGCATCAGGAAGGCTTATCGTTAGGCGCCCTGAAGTCGGATTGGGATAAATCTGCGCATGCAGAGTCGGACTTGCGAGAGAAGCGGGTACTTTCTTGTGATGCACATAGATCGTGTCATTCTGCGGACAGGCTGAGTAGTTCGTAGTTGAAAGCAGAATGCGATAAACGCCATTTGAGTCTAAGAAGCTCGTGAAGGTCGGCCCCATGCCATTTTGGTTGGTCAGCGGACCTGTATTCCCAGGCAGTTGGAGAGCCCAGAAATGGTAACTTCCCTGGACATTACTACTGGCAGAGAAAACTATCTGAGTAGGACCCGTTACATGGACAGTATCATTATTGTAGTACTGGACCCCATTCACATAGATTTTAGCCTGAGGAGGAAGCCCCACGTGTATGTAAGTCAAGCCTGAGGTGGTATCTATCCCGCACACATGCTGAAATATAGCGTATGCTTGAATCACATTTACACCATGCGGCGGATTGTATATGGTAAAAGATGGGCCAACACTCGCCCCCTGATACTGTCCATTCATAAACCATAGATATCCTAAAAATCCTGGCGCTGAACTCACCGCAGCATGATTGAATACATAATGGGTCGTACTATCTGGATCACAATAAATCAGCGTCTCACCCAGATACGGAGCTGGAAATGGGGGATTGAAAAGATACAAATACGTCCTACCGAATATGGAGTCTTTACCACAAGTATTCCTGTATATGGCATAAGCTCTCACCGTCATATCCACCTGAGGGTTACTGATAGTTAGCGTAGGGCCGCTGGCACCAGCTTGAAAAACACCATTCACCTCCCAACTAAACCCTACAAAAAGAGGATTACTTTGGATGATCGCTGCATTGGATATAGACACAGTCACCGAAGGTGGATAAGTGTAGCAGAAGGGAACCTGCGGATTAGAAACTAAGGCAGGAGGGGGAAGCATGTCTATGGGGGTTAGGAAGGTATCTATTTTGAATAGCATTGTGTCAGATTTGGCTGCCGCACAGAGGGAATTGAAAACCGCATTTACTATGATGCTATGCTGTCCAGCCGGAAGTCCATGAGCGAAGGTATAGGTAGGCGATGTCCCCGTAGAACCTAAACTGCTACCATTCAACGACCATGTATAACCGATAAATCCGGGATGACCACTGATTGTAGAATGATTCAAAACTTGAAAGGTGAAAGGCGCCTGATTGAAGCAAGTCTGCACCGGCCCTGAGAGTAGAGGCACGGGAGGCATCGTGTCCAGGTATATAAATATCCGTGAGGATTTGGAGGTGTCGTTGGGGCAGCTAGGCGTTCCATCGCCTTGCAGCGCGATTTTGACTATTAATTGGAGACCCGGGATAACTGGATGCGGCGTAAGCGTGTGGCTGGGTGAAGGCCCCTGCTGAACAACTTGATAATAAGAGGGACCAGCTACTATCCACACATATCCCAGAAACTGAGGTATCGCCGATATGGTAGAATGGTTAGCTACAGTGACCGTAGGTGCAGGATTAGAAAGACACCAATTCACAGCTCCGGGCAGCAAGTTGGGCTGTGGAACATTGCTGAGATCGTAGCACCCAGTCGCATGTAGTTTCATAATGCTACCAAGGGCAATCCCGACAAGCCATAGGCTGTTGATTTTGAGTTTTGTTTTCATAAGTAGACCAAAGCTACGGACTACCGTAATGCACCCAAAAGCCAAAGTAGCCAACTCATTGATAGTTTTCGGTGTAATGCCTTGTCTGGCAGAGCTCTGTGTGAATATTCAAAAAAAGCTTTTGAATCCTACATAGAAAAATCTTATAAGTCAGGCTTGTGCCGGCTGATATTCTCGGAAGCGATAGAGCTGATCTCGCAACTGCGGTTCAAAGCCCGCTTCTCGTATCACCCTCTGAATCTCCTCTGCCGTAAATCTATATCGTGCCCCTGCCGCCGAGACCACATTCTCCTCAATCATGATAGAGCCCATATCGTTAGCCCCTGCATGTAGGCATACCTGAGCAACTTCCGGTCCCACGGTGAGCCATGAGACCTGAATATTTGGAATATTAGGAAGCATAAGGCGAGAAATAGCCAGCATGCGTACATATTCGTGAGCGGTCACCTGATTACGAACTCCCCTGACCTTTTTTAGCTTCGTCCCTTCATCCTGGAAAGGCCACAGAATAAAAGCTGTGAAGCCAAGGCTATCCTCGGGCTTTTCAGCTTGGAGCTCTCGGATTTTGACAAGGTGAATCATCCGCTCTTCTATCGTCTCCACGTGCCCAAACATCATAGTCGCACTGGTGGGAATGCGCAGGCGATGCGCTGTACGCATCACCTCCAGCCACTCATCAGCGGTACATTTCCCTGCGGATATAAGCCGCCGGACCCTATCTACTAAGATTTCTGCGCCTGCCCCCGGAAGCGAATCCATCCCAGCTCTACGCAATCTAATAAGGGCCTCTTCATAACTCAGCCCGCCCATTTGACAGATATGGACTATTTCTGAGGGGCTCAGCGCATGGAGGCGAAGATTGGGATACCAGCTTTTGAGCTTTCGGAAAAGGTCTTCATAAAACTCTATACCCAAATCTGGATGATGTCCACCCTGAAGGAGAAGCTGGTCGCCACCGAGGCTTAGGGTCTCTTCTATCTTTCGCTTGTAAGTCTCGTCATCTGTTATATATCCTTCCTGATGTCCGGGCGGGCGAAAAAAGTTGCAGAACTTACAGTTAGCTACACAGATATTAGTGGTATTGACGTTACGATCTATTTGCCATGTGACGATATCGGGGGTATCGGCTTTGATTTTGAGACGCAGAGCGTGGGCATATGCCATGAGTAAGGGAAGTGGCGCTTGGTGATACAGCTCTACCCCTTCTTCTACGGAGAGCCATTCGCCCGATAAAGCTTTCTCTAAGGTCCTCATCGCTTAGCTGAGTATGATATGAACAAAACAAAGGTAGTTGAGCGTTAGCTATTCATGGCAAAGTGAAAAGGAAGGGGTCAGAGGGTATTAGGCTCTTGTTGACTTTTAGAGGGGATTGAAAAAAAGTTGATGAGGTGGGTATATT
>JANWXY010000037.1 GCA_025057135.1 Bacteroidia bacterium
GTTGGTTGGGTGTTTGGTTTTTTTTTTTTTGGGCGGTCGCTGCCCGTGGTGTTGTTTTTTTTTTGCTGGGGGGGGGCCGCCCCGGCGGGGGGCGCGCCCCCCCCCCCCCCCATTTACCCTACTGAGACAGCAATCGCCAAATACCTTTCCAGCTTAGCTTTTGCCCATATAGGAGAAGGGCGCGTTTGTACAGGCGTGCAGCAAAAAGTTGAGCACCGACTACGCTTACCCAAAGTAGAGCCATTGAAATCAGCTTTTCCGCCAAGCTCACGGTTCCGCCTGCAAGGCGAAGCGGCATCGCCAAAGGCGAAGTAAGCGGGAAGTGGCTCAGAAATATGGTCAGTTTATCGTTGGATTGAAGACTGGCTGCACTGACTAAAATAAAGCTAATCAAGAGCGGCCAATAAAGCGATTGTGCGAAGCTGGATAGTTCGGTTACTGACTCGGAAGAAGCACCAGCCGCCGCATACAGAAAAGTATAAAGGAGCACACCACCTATCAAGAACCCCCCAATCCACATCCAGGGAAGCGAGTACAAAGCACCCGCTCCTACTGCGGTAGAGGATAAAACAAACTTACCTACACCTATTACGAAGCCAATCCATACACCGCCCTGTACCAGAGTCAAACATAAGCTCGCCAGAAGCTTGCCTGTAAGGAGCTGCATAGGCGATACGTAAATTAGGAGGTATTCCGCGAGGCGATTCGTTTTCTCCTCCAAGATGCTAAGGAGTATCTGGGAACCCGCGTTTAGTATGATGAAAAATAGAAAGAAACTCAGGGCTGTACTCAAAAGCGTCATAATCCCGGCAGACTTGGGAGTTTTTTCTGATTCAGTGAGTATAAATGTTTTGACGAGAGGAGCACTAAGTAAAAGTTCTGCTTTCTCGGATGGGAGCCCACAGCTAAGTAGCTCGCGTTGAAGTATGACCGTTCGCAGAAGTTCTTCTAAACGCTCTAATTCTGGGGCTGACAGAGCTTCTCGCATATAAATCTCCAAAGTTGGGACTGCTGTGCTATCGGCAGGTGGCTTGTACAGGAGGAGGCCCTCCCCTTTCTGCAGACGAGATTTGAGAGAGTCTATGGGGAGCGGGGGCGCTGGGGTGAAGGCAAAGCCCGCCTTAGGAGGTATAGATAAGTTTTGAGCCTGGTCCGTTATGTATATGTGTATAGGGGCTCTACTGCGTTGTACCAAAGCGACTATGACTCCGATAACTAAAATAATAAGCGGCATACTCAACACACTAATCCAAAAACGCCAATCACGCAGTCGTGTGCGGATTTCCCTAAAGAAAATATGAATGATGGGATTCATAGCTCTCCAACGAGATGTAGAAAGATTTCTCGTACAGTAGGTAACTTTTCTGCGAAAAGCCTTATTTCTGCCTGAGGAAGAAGGGCTTGCAGAAGTGCTGCACTTGTAATATGCTCTGGCACGGATAGACGAGCTGAGTTTGGTCCTGCAGAAGAAAGAGAGACTCCTGCTGGCCACTCTAACCCCTCCACGGGGCGATCTACTTCCACCTCATAAGTACGCTGCCAGAACTGCCGACGAATGGCATTGGTCTCGCCAGCAAGAATAAGCCGTCCCCGATGAATGAGCAGTATATAGTCGCATAGGTGATCTACCTGTTCAAGCCGATGGGTGGAGAGGATTATCAAAGCGCCTTCTTCTACCTTTTCCCGAAGAAGCTTTTCTATATCATGAGAAACGATAGGGTCCAATCCTGAAAATGGTTCATCCAGAAGCATCACTGGCGGCTTGCCAGCCAGCGCCAAAACCAGCTGCACTTTCTGCTGCATACCTTTGGATAGCGCACGAGCTGGACGATCTATCCATGGCATTTCTAATCGCTCTGTCCAGTGAGCGACTTCCTTTTCAGCGGCTGTCTTGGAAAGCCCCCTGAGGCGTAATAAATAAAGAAGCTGCTCCTTTGCCGTCATTTTAGGATAAAGACCTCTCTCCTCTGGCATGTATCCGAAAGTCTTTCGTGTCAGGGCATCCAGTGGCTTACCGTTGTACCAAACTTCCCCTGCATCTGAGGGCAGAATCCCCATGATAATCCGTAAGAGGGTTGTCTTACCAGAGCCATTAGGCCCCAGTAGTCCAACGATGCCTTGTACCGGCATTTCAGCCGAGATATCGGAAAGAGCGGCGACTTTTCCTTGGGGAGTGATAAAGCTGCGGCTAATGCCTTGAACCCTCATTTGACAAATGTAGTCGTAACTTTGAATATGCGGGAACTCCTGCGATTGGCAGGTCTCCTCCTCCTACTGGGGCTAACTATGATGGCTTCGGGGTTGATACTTGCCTTTTTAGGTTTTACTCCACAAGTTGTCAGCAGCGCTGATACTGCTTTCCAGACTGCCGCAGGGAATGCCCTCGCCTTACTGATTGGTTTTGGCGGAGCAGGCTTGTTGTATCTACTGCTGATTGGCGGGCGAAATAGTTGGTCCCAACTTCGCTCTTTTGGCGCTTCCGGGCAAGTGTACGCTATAATCAGTCTATTTATGTTTGGACTATTTTTGGTATTACCGTGGCTCAGTTTGGATGCTGAGAGCTTTTCCTTGCCTCCGTCTTTGAAGGAATGGGAAATGTTCCTCAAAAAACAAGAAGAGAATATAGAACTTCTAATGACCGCCCTTATCCAGCATGGCAGCCTACCATGGCTCATCCTCTTCATGGCAGTGGTACCTGGTATAGCTGAAGAGCTATTTTTCCGTGGTGCTCTTCAGCCCCAGCTTATGCGCCTTATGAACCCTCACGTCGCTATCTGGTTGACAGGATTTTTGTTTAGTGCTATCCATTTTCAAGTGTATGGGTTTTTTCCTCGCGCTGTACTGGGAGTAGTAATGGGGTATTTGAGTTATTATACAGGTAGCCTTCTGCCAGCTATGTGGGCCCACTTTCTAAATAATGCGTACGCTACTATAATTGCTTATGCAGGTATGCATCTCTTGAATCATCCCGAATGGATGAGCTCCACCTATCGTCCGCCGATATGGGTAGCTCTTATAGGTGCCGTGATTGCAGGTGGCACGGGTTTCTGGTTATATCGGCGCTTAAGGCGTGCATAGGCAGCGAGTACTCACTGCACTGGGAGCGGGAGTCGCTCTATGGGCGTTATTATACTTCGCGCAAAAGATAGGCTTCCTCATAGCATGGTTTCTCACGGGTACTTTGCTTCTGGCAGAATGGAGTAGAGGAGAGAAAATAAGTCTTGTTAGGCGCTTATTTCTGTGGGGGTGTATTTATCTGATGTGGCTGAGCTACATAAGCCCTTACTTTCTCAAAGCCAGTTTATTAGGATTTACTGGTTTAGGACTTCTTGGTCTTGTTCGGTCAAATCCTCAGCGAGCAACCCTCTGGCAGAATCAGCTTTTATATGGGCTTCTTATTATGGGGGTCGGATGGGGGACGGTGGGGTGGGAGCTGATTGAGCCTTACTCCATACGGAGAACTTTGGCGTTTCTATCAATATCCTGGATGGCCGATACTTCTGCATATGTATTCGGACGATGGCTGGGCCGGGCTCGGATTCTGCCCCATATTAGTCCTAATAAAACTTGGGAAGGCTTAATAGGCTCTATGGGGGTGACGGGCATTTGGGGATATTGGGCAGTTCCATGGGTAGGTGGTTTTGAAGGGGTGCCTGGTGTCGTCGTAGGGGCTTTTTCGGCTGTCGTTGCTTTTCTTGGAGATGCTTATCAGTCCGCCTGGAAGCGCACGCATGGCATGAAAGATAGTGGGGCTTTACTTCCTGGACATGGGGGGATATGGGATAGAGTAGATTCACTGCTCTGGATAGCGCCTTTGTGGTATTTTCTTTCGTAAGTGGATGGTGGGTGGGGTGTTTGTAGGTTGGGGGGGGGGCCCCGCCGCGGGGG
>JANWXY010000059.1 GCA_025057135.1 Bacteroidia bacterium
TTGTTGTCTGGTGTGTTGTTTGTTTTGGTTGGGGGGGGGGCGCCCCCGCTTCCCCCGCCCCCCCCCCCCCCCCCACGCGCCCCTTACCTCACTAACCCCACTCTCCTAATAATGTTATCGTCCTAAAAACCGCTAAACCCCTACACTTTCAGCTATGAGAAAAATACTGATTACAGGCGGAACTGGACTCATCGGAAATGCACTGACTCCTAAGCTCATCCAAGCTGGCTACGAGCCAGTTATATTATCTCGTCAGAACCGTAAAGCCCCGCACTTTCTCCTGTGGGATGGGCGAGAAATTCCCCCCAGTCTATCAGGCGAAGGCTTCGTAGCTGCCATCAACTTAGTGGGTGCAAGTATTGCTAATCAGCGGTGGAGCGAGGCTTACAAAAGAGAGTTATGGGAGAGCCGGATAGAGCCGACAAAAAGCTTAGTTCGGTGGTTACATGCGCATGCTCCGAGCGCTCGGCTCATCTCGGCTTCTGCGGTAGGATTTTATGGCTCTTCACTTAGTCAGGAGCGATTGACGGAGAGTAGCCCTGCGGGCTCAGATTTTTTAGCTGGATTAGCGCAAGCGTGGGAGTCTGCCGCTCAGGCAGCGCCAGTGCCTCCCGTTATCTTCCGTTTAGGCGTCGTGCTTTCCAGAGAGGGTGGTGCTTTTCCACAACTCCTGCGAGGATTTCGCTTAGGCGTTGGCACTTATTTTTCCCCAGGCGTGCAAGGTTTCTCATGGATTCACATAGAAGATGTAGTGAGAGCCATCATATGGAGCTTAGAGCAGCCTGAAAAACATGGAATATACAATCTCACAGCGCCCGAACCCATCAGCGCAAAAGAACTCGCTCAAGCTATTTTGAAACGCAAAAAAGGAGCTCTCCTCCTCCCCATCCCAGAAGTAGTCGCCCATGTAGCTCTCGGAGAGCTCGCTACCACACTCACCAAGGGGAATTATGTACTTCCAAGGCGCCTTCAAGCAGAAGGGTTTTCATTTACCTACCCTACTATAGATGCGGCTCTAAGCGAACTCCTACCTTCGCCCCATGGTAGATGAGCTGCGGCTACCTTTTCCTGATAACCACCCCCGTCCCATTCATATAGACGGGCTGCGCGGTAGTGCTGCTGCTTTGTGGATTGCACAATACTTTGCTCAGATAGAGCGTCCTATTCTGGTTGTACTTCCCCACATGGATGCAGCTCAGGCTCTATTGGCGGATTTACGCTTATTCACTGAGGCAAAAGCATCAACCGCCCTCTTACCGCACTCTACTGAAGCTCCTCATGCTCTGCTAAATGCTTACCTACTTGAGCGCAGCTATTATCTCACACGACTCCTTTTAGGGGAGCGGTTATGCCTCGTATGTCCCGCTTCTTTTCTGTCTGAAAGGCTCCCCCACCCTGATAAATGGCGCAATCACCTTTTTGAACTGAAGGTAGGCAGTAGCGTGGATAGGGAATTTTTCGTAGAGCTCTTGCGGACATATGACTTTGTAGAGGTCAGTGCTGTAAATGCCCCAGGAGAATATGCATGGCGCGGGGCTGTGATAGATGTATTCAGCTATGCGCATCCGTATCCTTTACGACTACGCTTTGAAGGCGATGTACTCACCCGCCTAAACCGTTTCAACTTAGAAACCCAACTCTCAGAAGGCGAGCTATTAGGCGCATTCATTCTGCCGGCATACAGTGCCATAGAAGAGTCCCCGAGTACAACTCTATCTGATTTTATCCCGTCTCATGCAGAGGTGATTTTCGTAGAAGGTCAAGCCACCTTAGCCCAGCTCCATCGCACGACCGGAGAATATGCCGAGCAAATTTTACGTCCCTTAGCCGCCCACAGCGTAGAGTTAGGTCATGAACCGGCGTTCCAACCCCAGACGACGCTTTCTCACATCACTCATCCTCAACCCAGTTTTCCTCATAACCTCTCGCTATTTTACGAACATCTAAGGCTACTTCCTCTGAGGTCCCTGCATGTATATGTAGAGAATGAAAAGCAACAGCTACGAGTTCAGCGCCTATTATCCTCTGTGGAACTGCCTTACCCTGTACATTACCACCTCGGTAGCCTTTCAGGAGGATTCTACGACCCTGCTAATCAAGTAGCCTTTTACACGGATCACCAGATATTCAAGCGTTTCTATGCACCGCCTGTCCATCGCAGTTTTCGCCGCAGTGAAGCACTGGCTCTGCGTGAGCTGTATGAGCTGCAGATAGGTGACTTTGTCGTGCATAGGCAGTACGGTATCGCTCAGTATGGCGGATTAGCCACCCTTCCTAAATCTGACCCTCCGCAGGAAGGCATTAAGCTCATCTTCGCAGATGATGCCGTAGTGTATGTGCCGATTTCCCAGGTAGGAGATATTGGACGGTATAGAGCGCTGGGGGAAGCAGAACCCAAACTCACCCGTCTCGGCAGCTCAGAATGGCAACGCACCACAGAAAAAGTACGCAAACGCCTGCGAGAGATAGCTTTAGACCTCGTAAAGCTCTACGCTAAGCGCCGCATGCAGCATGGCTACGCTTTTAGCCCAGATACCTTACAACAGCTTGAAATGGAGTCTCGCTTCCCCTACGAGGAGACCCCAGACCAGCTACAGGCCATCTCCGAAATCAAAAAAGACATGGAGAGTCCCTATCCTATGGACCGGCTTTTATGCGGCGATGTGGGCTTTGGAAAAACTGAGGTTGCTATCAGAGCGGCATTCAAAGCCGTTCAGGATGGCAAGCAGGTGGCTTTCCTTGCACCGACTACGGTCCTCGTAATGCAGCATTTGCGGACACTGGAGGCACGCCTTGAGGGCTTCCCCGTACGGATAGCTGCCCTGAGCCGCCTTCAATCCCCAAAAGAGCAAAAATCCATTCTCAAAAAGCTCATGGAGGGAGAGATTGATATAATCGTCGGCACACATCGTCTGCTCTCCGAGGATGTAAAGTTTCATGACTTAGGCCTGCTGATTATAGATGAAGAGCATAAGTTTGGCGTCGTAGCTAAGGAGAAGCTCCGAGCAATGTATCCCACTGTGGATACGCTCTCTATGAGTGCTACTCCAATACCCCGCACTTTACAGATGGCTCTGCAGGGCATTCGGTCGATTTCTCTGATGGTGACCCCTCCGAAGAATCGCCTCCCCGTGGAAACAAAAGTACGTCCATTCAGTTGGGAGCTGGTCAAGGAAGCTCTATCCTACGAACTAAACCGAGCCGGACAAGCATTTTTCGTCCATAATCAAATAAAGGAGCTGCCTAAAATCACCCAAAAGATAAAAGAGCTTCTCCCCGAAGCGGAAGTGACTTTCGTTCATGCACAAATGCCCGCACGACAAGTAGAAGACACGCTGCTGGCGTTTTTGTACCAGCAAATAGATGTCTTAGTTACGACAAACTTAGTGGAGTCAGGCTTAGACCTTCCAAATGTGAATACGATTATTGTGCATCATGCACACAGGTTTGGGCTGAGCGATCTTCATCAATTGCGAGGTAGAGTCGGACGCGGCGGACGGCAGGCTTACTGTTATCTACTCATACCTGGGCTTCATTTCCTGAGCTCAGATGCCTTGCGGCGCTTAGAAGCCTTAGAAGAGTTTAGCGATTTAGGGAGTGGCTTTCAGATTGCGATGCGCGACTTAGAACTTCGGGGCGCCGGAGACCTTTTCGGACGGGAGCAGAGCGGCTTCATCGCTGAGATTGGCTACGACCTCTACCAGCGCTATTTAGAGGAAGCCATAGCCCAAATTCGTGAGGAGGAGGGTTTAGATATACCTTTGGCTCAGAGCCCCTCTCAACCGCAATGTTCAGTAGATTGCGATTGGGCAGTCCGCCTTCCAGAAAGTTGGATCCCCTATCCAGCTACCCGCTTGGAGGTTTATCACAAGCTCAGTACAGCATCGGATGAGAGGCATCTGCAAAACATCCTACGCGAACTAATGGATCGCTTCGGTACGCTACCACCAGAAGTCCTGACATTGGCCGATGTGATGCGGCTGCGCTGGTTAGGGGATCAGCTCCGCCTCCCATATATTCAAGTACGCCGTCAGAAAGTCCGCCTACCGCTTCCTTCCGACAGCCCCATTCAGCCTATCTTAGAGTACATGGACAAACAGCGCCCTCGCATACCCTTCCAGTTTATTCCACATCAAAATATCCTTCTGATGGAAGTCAGTGAAATCACATCACCTAAGCATTTGATAGCCTTTTTAGAGGGGCTTAGTCAAGCTTTGTCTCATCCCGAAATGGCGATATGATTTGGATTCTCTATGGCGAGGATGAGTTTCGCCGCAGCGAACGCCGCAAAGCCCTTATTCAAGAGCAGCTCGGAGAAGCCTCGCCAGAATTTGCACTCACTGTATGGCGAGGAAAGGGGCTCAATGAAAGCATACTGCCTCAGTTATATGAACTGCCCTTTTTGCTCTCTCACAAAGTAGTCGCTCTGATATTTGAATCCGAAAATCTCACAAAATCGGACATCAAAATCCTTACCCATTACTTCCAAAAGCCCGCACCTCATACACGGTTGATTATTGAAGTCGCATCTTCCACTAAACCCGACCTACCCACAGGTGAGGGAGTTTATTACGAACTTTTCAAGCCCCTCCGCTCAAAAGAAGTCACAGACTGGGTACTTTTGCAAGCCCGAGAGAAGGGGCTGAATCTCCCATCCGAATCTGCAGCTCTTCTAGTGGACCTTCTGGGGACAGACCTACGCCTCCTCAGCCAGATGGTACATACTTTTGAGATTTTTTTAGCTAATCATCGTGAAAAATCTCTTACACCTGAGGTCATCAGCGAGTCCTTAGGGCTCAATCCTCTTTTCACCCCTTACAAGCTTACAGATGCACTTGCCGCAAACGACACAAAAACTGCTCTCAGAATAGGAGGGGTATTTGCTGAGGAGATACGAGAATATCCTCTGAGTCAAATAATATGGCATTTGCGCACTTTTTATCAGAATTTAGCCCATCTACACCTCACAAAAACTCCCCCTAATGCTAAAAGTATTCAAGAGCGGTTAGGTCTGCGCTTTGCCTTTCAGGCAAAGGTGTATGAACTGGCACTGCCCCGCATATCTCTACAAGCGTGTGAATACGCTCTCAGAGTACTTCGAGAAACCGATGCCCGCCAGAAAGGCGTCATCCCTAATCGCCACTCCGATAAGCAGCTCATGTTGGGCATGATAATGGACATTATTTTACCCAAGAAACAGACGCTCTGAAGCGTAGCGAATACAGGTTTTAGGTGCTCACACGCCTCATGCTAATTTCGCCGAAGTTAGCATGAATGTAGTTTCTTTGTAGGAATGTACCCTTCGCTAAGAGTAGTATTTGTCGCTGTCTGGTTAGGATCATTAGGAGCTCAGGAGGTAGATACGAGGGTGCCGCAACTGCGTCGTCCTGTGATTAAGTTTTTTCCCTTAGCCGCTGTAGATCCTTTTCAATATACACTCCACTTGGGGTTAGAGACCCCTATAAATCGGGAAAGCAGCGTTCAAGTAGAAGGCGGTTGGGTGTACGGTCATTTAGGTGAAGACCTTGGCACAAATACAGGAGACAATGACTTCACCCAATCAGGCTTCAAGGTGCGAGTGGCACTCCGAAACTACTTTTCCTCTAATAGAGCTTCGGACCGACCTCTTTATACTCTAACAGGAGGCTATATATCGTTAGTTGCTGGCTATCAGCACTATAACCAGAACTTTGGATATATTGATACGACGGGGATGTATAATCCATCTCCGATAGTCGTAGGCGTCCCTTACGAGAGGCGGATTCAAGCATTCATGGGGGGCTTTATGCTCGGATACCAGCAGCAGATGGGGTCAAGGTTGACTTTTGACATATACACGGGGTTTGGGATTCGCTATTCTACGCATGATTGGCGTCCCCTCGCTCCCCCCTATCAATACCGTCTCGCAGCGGTGGGAGATTTTGTTTTGCGGAGAGGCAGCCGACCTATTCCATTCATGGGATTTTCGCTGGGGTGGATTTTGCGATAGATGTGAGAGGGGCTAATCTAAGCTGCAATTTCCTTACCTTTGTGAGCGCTGGTGAGGTGCCCGAGTGGCCGAAGGGGACAGTTTGCTAAACTGTTGTACGGATGAAAGTCCGTACCGCGGGTTCGAATCCCGCCCTCACCGCGGCGAGGCGTAGCGCAGCCCGGTAGCGCACCTGCTTTGGGAGCAGGGGGTCAGCGGTTCAAATCCGCTCGCCTCGACGGGCCCCGTAGCTCAATCGGATAGAGCACGGGATTTCTAATCCCGCGGTTGCAGGTTCGAGTCCTGCCGGGGTCATTCTCTTCCAAACCATTTACGCAAACGCTGGCGAATCTGATGGATATGCGCCTTTACCGTATTTTCTCTAATGCCAAGGCGCTGAGCGACTTTTTTATATGGTAGATTCTCCTCCCATACGGCTTGCCACACCGCTTGCTGAATAGGAGATAAGCGTTTGAGAGCCGCTCTGAGGTTAGTCTCTATGCTCTCCGCAGACATCTCCGAGGGCTCCATGGCACTTTCAATCGTTTCAACAGCTTCCCATCGCCATGGAATCCAGCGCCATATGGAGCGCTTCCGTACTGTTCGCAAGGTAAGCCGGCGCGCAATCGTATATAGCCATGAGGAAAACTGCGCTTCTCCCCGAAATGTATGACAGTTTTCCCATGCCTTCAAGAAGGTCTCTTGTACAATATCCTCGGCCATCGCCTCATCTCCCACCCACCGCCGAACCCATCCTTTGACTTGTGGATAATGCAGCTTGACAAGCTTTTCAAAAGCCTGCATCCGCCGCTCCTCGTTACGCAGCTCTTCCCATAGATGCTCTTGAGCAGTCATTCAGGCTAAGGTAAGCACTTCTTGACCTTCAGCTAAGTCAAACGACCAAGGGATTAGAAGCTGACCATTGTTCAAGTGAGGCTCAGAAAGAGCAATAGCCAAAAGTGAGCCCCCCAGAGGCTCTGCTTGTCACTTTTTTGGTGCGGCAGATGAGGGTGTCGCAGCTGAGTCGGGCTTCTGGATTTTAGTTGTATCTACACCGAGTTTTTTGAGGAGCTTCTCAGTAACATCATGTTCTTTTGGCCCATGAAGAATGAATGCCACGCCGGTAGCGTTGGAGTTATTGAGGATGTAGTCATACCCTTCCGCGGCTGCGAGCTCGTCTATGGCTTTTTGAAGCTTGTCTATGATGGGTTGGAGGAGTTCAGCTTTCTTCTTGGCGTAGTTTTGCTCGGATTCCTCTTGGAAACGCTTGATTTCTTCATCCAGACGCATGATTTCCTTGCGTCGCTCCTCTTCTTGGGCTGGAGTAAGTTTGTTTTGCTGCTTGAGCTCTGAATACTCCTCCACTTTGGTCTGGAGGTAGCTCTGTTTGATGTTTAGCTGCTCAATAATCTTACGCTCGTAAGTACGCAGCTGCTGCTCTACTTGCTGAGCTTCTGGCAGGTAGCTGAGAACAAGCTCTAAGTTCGTGTATCCGATTCGGAGCGACTTTTGAGACGACTGAGCGGGAGAAACTTGAGGTTGGCTACAGGAGAAAAGAATGAGTAGCCCGATTGCACGCATGTTTCGCATCGTCCAAAGGTAGAGCATTCTCATCGGATACCGAGTTTAGCAGCCACAGCATCCGTGAGATCATAGGTAGGCTCACCATACAATACTGTCCCCCCCGCACTGCGATCAATTACAATGGCGAATTTCTTTTCCTGAGCGACGCTTTGAATAGCCTGCTGCAGCTTATCTAATATAGGCTTCATTTTTTCCTCTCGCTGTTTGAATAGATCGCCATTTGGACCGAAGCGCTTTCGCTGGAGCTCGCGTGCTTTACGCTCCTCGGCTTCTATTTCATCTTGCTTACGACGCTTCATCTCTGGGGACATGAGGGGTTCTTGTTCTCTATACTGCTGAAAAAGCTGCTCTACTCTTGCGTAAATATCATCAATCTCTTTCTGCCACTGCTGGGTGAGCCGTTCGATCTCCTGCTCAGCCGCCTTATACTCCGGCATGCGATCTAGTAGACTCTGGGAGTCTACGAAGCCCACTTTTTGAGCCCTTAGGCTACCGATGAAAAGCGCAATAAGCGCCAGAATATGTCCGACTTTCATAACTGCTGACCTATCATGAAATGAAACCTACTTCCCCCCAGAGGAAGTCCATTCGGGTCTCGGGCATCATCAAACCCATAGCCATAATCCACCCCTAATAGACCAAACATGGGCAGAAATATCCGCACACCTACACCAAAAGAGCGCTTAAGAAGGAGAGGATTCAGCGCTTTCAAAGAGCCCCATGCGTTTCCACCTTCGGTAAAGGCATGCACCCATAAAGTAGCTGCTGGATTGAGAGAAATGGGCTGACGCAACTCAAGGGTAAATTTACTGAAAGCCAAAGCTCCATTCGCGGGCCCGATAAAAGGAGAAGCATATCCGCGAAGAGCGATGATTTCACGCCCATCTATATTGAAGCCTTGAATCCCATCCCCTCCAATGAAAAATCGTTCAAAGGGAGAAAAAGGCAGCTCACGATTATATCTTCCCAAGACCCCTATACGGAATCGTGGAGCAAGTACCATATTCCCCGCCACCCGTAAATAAAACTGAGCATCTGCCCGCCATTTGTGAAACTCCAACAGGCGCAGAGCATCACGGCTGGGAACATACGCACCTTGCATTAAGTAGGACCATGGGGGCGTAATTTCTACGGAAAAGACCACCGACGATCCAGAACGGGGATAAATGGGCGCATCTATGCTCGTGCGCTCAATAGCCTGACGAATAGAGAGAATATTGACAAATGCCGTACCTCTATCCCCGAGAAGGGTAAAAGCATTTTTAGCGGTATAATACCTGTAAGAAAATGTGGTGTAGCTTCGAAAAAAGTCGTCGGGAAAACGCAGGCGCCGCCCAAGGTCAGCAGATAGGCCCAAAATAGAGAGATAATAATCAGAGAAAATCGCTCGTTGTACAGAATAGTAGGCGGAAATGCCGAAAGAATTGGGCTTTTTCCCGCCGAACCACGGGTCTAAAAAGTTGATGGCATAGTTCTGGAAGCCCCGCCCATTTAGCTGAATTTGAAGTCCGAGCTGCTGGGCATCCCCAGTAGGCAGAGGTCGCCAAGCTCGCTTTTTCCCTATGCGGCTAAAAGAGAAGTTATTGAAGCGTATGCCAGCCGTGAGAATGAGCCCACCGCCTATGACATTTCCATTAGCATCTCTAATCCGTCCGCCCCAGCCCCCCTGTAGGAAGACTTGGTCGGAGGGGCGCTCTTCCATTACATATTTGAGGTCTACGACCCCTTCGGAAGGCTCAGGCAGGGGGACAATCTGCGTTTTCTCTTGGTCAAAAAACCCGAGAGCAAGCAGCTCTCTCTGCGAACGAATGAGAGCACTCCGACTAAACTTATCTCCTGGCAGTGTGCGTATTTCTCGTAAAATAACGCGGTCGCGCGTGCGATCATTCCCTTCTACAAGAATGCGCCGATTAGTAGCTTGGGGACCTTCAAATAGCCGTATTGTAAGGTCCACCGAGTCTTCTCCCACGATATGCTCCACCGGCTCAGCTCGGAAAAATAGATATCCATCATCCAGATAGAGAGAAGCCACGTCATTCCCGTTAGGGTCCATTTGAAGCCGTTTCTCCAAGAGAGAGGGATTGTAGACGTCACCGCGTTTGATGCCCAAGATGCGGCTCAGGGTAGCTGAGTCATGGACGGAATTTCCCTCCCATCGGATGGTGCGAAAGTAGTACTGGCGTCCCTCGTACAATTCCATGCGCACACGTAGCCGCTTTGGACTCACAAGCCAAACGGAGTCGCTCAGAAGGCGAGCATCCCGAAATCCTTTATTACGGAGAGCATTCAGAAGCCGTTCCTGATCTTGCTCAAATTCATTACTTTGAAAACGGGAGCGCTTCCAGAAGCGATAAAAGCGATGCTCTTTCGTCTCTTTGAGCTTTCTTTTGGCCCACGAAGGAGAATTGGCCTGCAAACCAAGAATCTCTATCTTATCTATCTTTACCCGAGGACCACGCTTGACGAGAAAGAGTACCTTCACGGAGTTTGCGCCTGTATCGGGGTCTATTTGGGTAGAAACCTGAGCTTGGTAGTAGCCTTTACTTTGAAGGTAGTTTCGAATAGTACGCTGAGCATTGAGACGCTGGGTCTCTGTGAATATCGTCCCACGCACCAAGCCAATCTTTTCAGAGAGCTCTTTGGACTGAGTCTTATTGACGCCCCGAAAAGTATAGCGACTGAGCCGAGGACGCTCCTCCACTCGAATCACCAGCCAAACTTGCTTTTCCGTGAGACTATCCGCCAGAATCTGCACATCTCCGAAGATGCCCTGCCGCCATAACTTCTGAACTGCTGATGCGAGGTCATCGCCGGGAATACGTATTTTCTGACCAAGGTAGAGACCACTCGCAATCAACACAGCCTGTGGGTCCAGATATTGAGTGCCCTCTACCCGTAAACCCGCAACCTCTACACTTTGCGACACCTTGACATCCTGTCCGAAGGAGATAGCTAAGAAAGCACCCGCCCAAACCGCCGCTCGCGCTGCTGATACTCCCATATCGCCTGATAGAAGTGCTCCCGCCGAAAATCGGGCCACAGAATTGGCAAGAATACGAACTCCGTATATGCACTCTCCCACAGTAGGAAGTTACTTATACGCTGCTCTCCACTGGTGCGTATAAGCAGCTCCGGGTCAGGAAGGTCTCTGGTCCATAGAAAAGAGCGAAATACGGTATCGCTAATATCTTGGGGATTGAGGCGACCTTGATTGACTTGCTGGGCTATGGCTCGAACAGCTTGTAGAATATCTTGTCGCCCTCCATAGCTCAGCGCAAGCGTAAGGGTAAGGCGACTACCAGCGGCCGTTCGGCGCAACAGCCCGTCCAAACGGCGACGTACTGATTCTGGCAGGGTTTGCCAATCCCCAATCACCCGAAGGCGTACGTCTTGACGTATGAGACTCTCCTCTTCCTGGTCTATGACGTGGCTGAGCAGCTGCATCAAGCCGGATACCTCCTCCACTGGGCGCTGCCAGTTCTCAGTAGAAAATGCATAAAGAGTCAAATATGGTATCCCAAGCTCAACAGCAGATTCAACTGCAGCTCGGACGGCGGCGATAGCCGCTCTGTGTCCTTCTATCCTAGAATGCCCACGGCGCTGAGCCCACCGTCCATTCCCATCCATGATAATAGCCACATGCTGCGGCAGGGCCGATGGGTCCACCTGCTCCACTAACCTATCCATCAACGAAACTTCGGACACCTTTCACCTGGGTCTATAATATAGGTGATGGATACCCCTGTATAGACATACCAGTCCTTCTGATTGACAAAACCTCGCACGTCGTTAGCTTCATACCCGCTACTACCTAACGCCCTATACCCACTTCTATCAGAGAGCTCCGCTGCAATTGGTCCCATTTGCGCCCGCATAAGGTCTAACGGTGCATACCGATCGCTGACATCATCCAGGTAGTCTGTAAAGGTTTTTCGCAGACCTATCTCAAACCACAAATCCCATCTATCAGACAGCGTCCATCGCCCTCCGAGGCCTATAGGAATGGATATTTGCGTCAGAGCATACGGCTTCGGGTAAGTTCGGGTGGGGTCGTTCAAGAACTGTCCTTCGGTTCCGAGGGGCTGCAAGCGATACCACTTTCCATCAGACGCTCGAGCCTTGGGATCAAAATTGAATACAGCTATACCTCCGAAGATGAACGGAGAGAACCGAGGACGATATCGGTATATGCGGGGCGAAGCGAAAAACTCATAAATAAACTGCAGGCTAAACTCAGTCAAATGTGAGCGAAAATGCAGATTTCGCCACTTACGGAACTTGTCCGTGCTTACAGAATCGGCAGCGCCTATCCATCCCTGCGTGAAGGCTAATCGCGCCCGCAGATGCGGATGAAAGTTGTAGAATAGGCCTATGCCAAATCCAGGACGGGTGAATTTCAAGGTAAAATCGTCGTCTAAATCTCCCTTGTAGTTAGTAATGCCGACAGAGGGACCGATAGCTAAATAGCTTTTATAAGCACCTCGCTGCGCCCAGAGAAAGGTACCCACGAGGCTGAAACCGCCAATCAGCGCAAACCAGCGCATAGTGCAAAGTAAGCAACTTTTTCTCAAAATGGTGTCAAAAAACAATCCTTACCAAATGCCGCTGCCCAAAATGTGTGGGCATCATACCGCCATCGCCTCACCTCAGCAAAGCGCTCCATGAGCAGCTTTCCAACTTCATCCGCCTGAGGCTTCAAAAGGGTATTCCATAAAAGCATGCCTTTCAAGTCCAAATGAGCATATAAAGCCTCAACAAAAGACTTACTAAGGAGGCTCTCAGGTACCCTATCCTCAATAAAAGCGTCTACAAATATGCCATCAAACCTTCCAGAGAGACTCGGCAAAATATCCGCTGCATCTCCAATATGCACAGTATAAGGCAAGGGTATATCAAAAATAGCTTCCTGCAAACGAACCATCTCAGGGTCTATTTCTACAACTACGACTTCTGGCTGGGAAAAGGCCCGCCGAGCTATAAGCTGGATGAGGCTTGCGCCCATGCCTATCAATAAGACCCGTTGCCAGAAACGACCCTCTAAACCCAATGCACTTAGGGCTTCAGTCCAGGCACGCGCTAAATTTCCCCCTACATAATGCACTTTTTCCCCTACAATAATCACCTCTCGCCAACGGCGCACTACCCGATAACTCATCGGAGTTCAGTGTCCCAACCTTCCGCCTGCAGACGCTGCCGCAGAATAGTAATAGCCCGACTGAGCTGAGACTTGACTGTGCCGAGGGGAAGGCGAAGTTCCTTAGCTGCCTCCTCCACAGACAAGCCCTGCCAGAAGCGCAGTTCTAAGGGGCGGCGATAATGGTCAGGCAACCTTTCCAAATGCATCATCAATACCCGCTGAATATCCCGCAAATCTCGCTCCTGGTGCGGACTATCCTCACCCAATACCTCAGTGAGGATGCGATGGCTTTTCCACTCTTCATCTTCCACATAAAAAGTGTCTATGGTGCCTTTGGGACGGCGACGAAGTATATCGGTGGTGTAGTTAATCAAACAGCGACTGAGCCAAGTACGCAAGCTCCCCTTACCTGTATCATAGCGCCTCAGCACTCGCGGAAGCTGCTCTATCATGAAGTCGTGCGTTATGTCGCGCGCCATGGCATCTATTCCTTCATACAGGAGGCGAGTATTTTTCAGCCCAAAAAGGTATCCACGACAGGCTTTGAGCAAAACATAGTAGTACCGATTCACAAGCTCATTATACGCCTCATCGGCGGTCTCGGAAGAGCTCTGATAGAGCGTTATAAGTTCAACATCGCTCAAGTCCTTTGCCATGCTCGTGGATGTAGCAAATATACGCTACTGACCTACCAGTCACGACGAACCCACATAACCCCTAATGGATATAAGCCTTGTAAGAAAACCAGAAGCCAATCTGCCCATAACGCATTATAGGCTTTTGGTGCTCTAATCAAGCCAAGAGCAATAAACTTAGCTGCAGGTACAATGACCAAAATCCACGGGGCGTACGGCGACAGGAAAAAAAGCGTCAACTGTAAGAACGGGACAGCCGCTAAGCTGAGTCTGAGAGTTCTCCCATAGTATCGTGCGGTTTGAAGGTGTCGCCATTTCCGAAGATATGCAGTAGTAAAAGTAGTTGGAGCTGAGGACCAGCTGCACACGGGGCCTACAGCAATACTGCTCCGAGGAAGGAGCTGGAGCGTGAGGTCATCATCCCCAGAAATTACTTCTCGCCAAGCATATAGACCAGTGAGTAGCCACGCGCGCCGCACAGCCCAGCCGCGTCCTGTACTCATGTAAGGAAAACCCCATTTCGCCCGCCCAATAGATTCAAGCTGAACCAGAGCCGCCTCGTATGCCGCCAGCTCGCTGAAGATAGAGCCATTCCCGAATAGCCACGCATATCCAATCACAGCGTACTTTCCATAGTGCGCTTGCTTCATCATGCCCTTCAACCAGTCGGGCTGAACCATCACATCTGCATCTATCACGATACACCACGGATGAGAGGCGAGCTGAGCCGCTCGCCAGAGAGCATACTTCTTTGGCGTCCAAAATGACGGAACTGTACTAATCTCTATGACTTTTAGCGATAGCAGAGAGCGGTATGACTCTACCACAGCACGAGTTGCATCAGTGCATCTATCCAGCGCTACGATTATCTCTATATCTGCTTCGTATATCTGGTGGGCAAGGCTTTGAAGGAGGAACGGAATGGTGCGCTCAGCATTATGGGCAGGGATTAGGATAGAAACTGATTGGGCGGGTGCGTTGCTGTCATAAGCTCGCCCGATAGCTAAAGCCAGCCAGTAGAGCCCTAAAATCATTGCGAATATGTAGCTTAGAAGAGATGCGATGGTTGATATGTCTACTGCTCTCAGTAAGTCAATCATGGGCATGGGGCTTTTGGGCTCATCGTCGTATCAATCGTCTGGCGGTCTTCTCGCTCCCTGAGACGCTTTTTGCTTTCTACCGCAACCACATAGAATATATTACCCGACAAGCTACGAAGCCCGATGAGCGCCGAATGGCATTTAGCTGGGAACCGCCTCGACATTACATAGATCTGGACCGCTACCCGCCCAATCTGCCGCATCGCTGGCAAGAAGCCGTAGAACTTCTGTCCATAGATACCTTGCATGCCCACGGAATGTTGCCATGGCATTTGGAAGCGGCATTTTGGGACCTGGTAGAAGCTTTCCGCAAACAGAATACCCCTCAAATACTTAAGCTCTCGGCAGAGATTGGTCATTATATTGGTGACGCGCATGTCCCTCTTCACACCACCGCAAACTACAACGGTCAGCTCACAGGACAGCAGGGAATCCATGCTCTATGGGAAGCACTCCTTCCCGAGCAGTATGGCGAAACCTACGACTACTGGGTGGGACAAGCAAAAATCTGGCGCAGTGTACGGGACACTCTTTGGAAAGTTATCTACGAGAGCCACGCCTTAGTCTCAGTAGTCCTCCAAGCGGAGCGAACAGCCACCCACCAAGTCGGAGAAATAAAGAAATATACCTATCGGATTCGCGGAAACCAGACCATTCGCACATACTCAGCGGCATTCATTGAGACTTATCACACACTTCTAGAGGGAATGGTAGAAAGCCGTCTGCGTAAAGCTATACATCGTCTGGCAAGTTTATGGCTGACGGCATGGCACCTCGCTGGGCGCCCTGTACTCTCGCCGGTATCTACTTATATAGAGGAAAGTTTTCCCTACGACAGTAGCCATATAGACCATAGGTGTGGAGAGGGGAAATTTTCCCAAACCTTTTTTCGGTGCGCGCCTACCCATGGCTCTTCAGCACTACCCTTTGAAATTCCGAAATTCAACACATTCACTTTCGGCGTACTATCTTTGTCCAGTATGAACCGCTGGTTTGCCAGCCCGTACTACGCGCTCCTGTACGCTCATAGAGATGATGATGAGGCGGCACGCTTTGTGGGAACTATTCTGCGACATATTAGTCTACCCACACCTGCGTATGCTCTGGATGCTGGATGCGGCGAGGGACGATACGCTCGTGCCCTTGCCAAGGCAGGATTAGTGGTAGATGCTATTGACGTCGCTGTTTCCACTCCAAATGTGCCCGAAGGCGTCCGATTTTATCAGAAAGACCTAAGAACATGGGAACCTGACCGCCATTATCACCTCATCGGTAGCTTTTTTACGAGCCTGGGATTAGAAATACAGCGGTGGGATGAGGTCAAAAGTATTGTTCGCCGACTTGCAAGCTGGTTATTGCCAGGGGGATGGCTTGTGATTGATTATACCAATATACACAAGGCCAATCCTGTCACAGAAGAAGAGCTTGTCATAAACGATAATCGGTTCATCATTAAGCGTTGGCAAGATAGCTTTATGCTGCATAAAAGCATACAAGTCTATCCCGCCGATGGCAGCTCCCCAACGACTTACGAAGAGAATGTCTTGAAGCTTACAGAAGGCGACCTCTATCAGATAATCGAGCGGGCAGGCTTGGAAATCAAAGCCACATGGGGAGATTATGATGGACAGCTCTTTCAGCTGACCGATAGTCCGCGATTGATTTTTCTTGCTCAGAAGCCCGTATCTTAGGGGAATGATACGCGTCTATGTGTATGAATTCTGCATAGAGCTGACCAAACTCCCCCCAAATCTCAGCGGGCTGCCGACTACGCAGATTCTGCCTCAGAAGTCTGCGCCCCGACTCATTTATCTTCCTTCTACCCAAGAGAAGATACGCAGCTTTCACATTCAAGCTGGGGAGACTTACAGAACGGGTCATGTAACGATTTACTTTCCCTCAGAAGAATCTATACAGCGCTTCTGGGAGAGCTACCGAACTACCTTCATAAACATAACCGCAGGCGGTGCTGTGGTGGTAGATGGGACAGGAGCGATCCTTTTCATATGGCGAAGGGGGCGTTGGGACCTACCTAAAGGCAAAGGTGAATCCGATGAGCCCTTGGCCGTAACTGCTCAGCGCGAGCTTAAGGAAGAAACGGGATTAGATTGCGGTCCGCCAGAGCGATTTTTAGCGCAGACCTACCACATCTACGCAGAAGGAGGGCAATATATTCTCAAAGAAACTCATTGGTATCTTTTCCGCTGCTCAGAGAGCCGTCCTCCCATCCAAGTTCAAGAGGAAGAGGGCATACAAGGATATAAGTGGGTGCCTGTACAAGAAGTCCCCTTTTTGTATCCATACTCTTATAGCACCATCCGCGATATGATAGAGTATGTCCTGCGCGAGATACATCCTACCCTTTCGTAATAAAGCATATCCCCTCTATCCACCCCGCATCATGGGGATAATAAACATAACCCCTGACTCCTTTTCCGACGGAGGTGAAGCCTACAAGCCGGAGGATGCCGTCCGCCGGGCTGAGTGGCTCATACAAGAGGGAGCAGATATATTGGATTTAGGGGCGGTATCTACCCGCCCCGGAGCCTCCGAGGTCTCTGAACAAGAAGAACTTCAGCGTCTGCTACCTGCCTTACGCCTCATTCGGAAATTTTTCCCCGAAGTGCCTATCAGCATAGACACCTACCGCGGGAATGTAGCTAAAATCGCCATAGAAGAAGGAGCAGACCTTATCAATGATATCTCTGGGGGAGCCTTTGATCCGAAGCTCTGGAGTGTAGTGAGCCAGTATAAAGTACCGTATGTTCTCATGCACATTCAAGGAACCCCTCAGACAATGCAGCAAAATCCGACCTATACCAACTTGATTGAAGAGATATGGGAGTATTTCGTGAAAAAGCTGAATAATCTCCGAGAGCTGGGGATTGAAGATGTGATTATAGACCCAGGGTTTGGATTTGGCAAGACAGCCGCTCACAACTATGCTCTTTTTCGTGCGTTACCGAAGTTTCGGCGATTGGGCCGCCCTATACTTATTGGGATCTCCCGAAAATCTATGCTCTGGCGCACTCTAAACGCCACACCTCATACAGTCCTTCCAGCTATGACAGCCTTGCACTGGGAAGCGCTCCGAAAAGGTGTGTGTATTTTACGCGTACATGATGTGGCTCCGGCTCGCCAGCTCGTGTCTCTCCTGACCGCATGGAACTCTTTCGCATCGGCCTAATACCCATTACATGGCAGGATATCGCAGATGTACTGCTGCTTGCTATCGGACTGTACTTTGTACTGCGGTGGTTTTACCGCAGCAACCTCTTAGGTGTAGCGGTGCTTTTGATATTTCTGATAGTTCTTCTCAAAGCTGCAAGTCTGCTGGGGCTCATCGCTGTGTCCTTCTTCCTTCGGAATATCCTATTCTGGGTGGGCGTTTTTTTAGCGGTTATATTGGCGCCAGAGCTACGCCGATGGCTGTATGGGCTGCGTCCTTTAGGATGGTTGCGCCTGTTTCGTAAAGAAATAATCACCGAAGAGGAAGCCGAGAAACTGGCAGAAGAGCTTATAGAAGCAGTTCAGCTTTTATCCAAAAATGGGCTCGGTGCTCTCATCGTATTAGAAGGAACGGACGACCTGGGCACATACATTCAGACAGGAGATGCCGTTCAAATGCCTGTGGATGCTCGGATGTTCCTAACAATTTTTGAGAAAAAAAGCCCTTTACACGATGGTGCTGTCATCATACGGGGTAATAAGATTGTCGCTGCACGATGCACTCTGCCTTTGAGCGAGCGATTAGACCTGCCTCAAAACTATGGACAACGCCACCGAGCAGGTCTGGGTATTTCAGAGCAGTCTGACGCTGCCACCATTGTGGTTTCAGAAGAAACAGGGCTCATTTCTTTGGCTTATCGTGGTGAGATGAATCGTCTCCCGCTTCCAGAGCTAAAAAAACGCATCATTCAGTTTTATCTTAGCTAAATGTCCGTCGCCATTGTCACTGGCTGCACTCGCGGGGTAGGTTATGCGATTGCCAAGCGCCTCAGTCAGAAATACACCATAATAGGCTGTGGGAGCACCGCCCATACTGTGGCAGATACACAAAAACGCCACCCGGAATGGGATATACAACTTTATGACCTGAGTCAAAAGAAAGAAGTCATCGGGTTTGCTGACTATGTTCTAAGTAACTACCCAGAGATACAACTCCTCGTTAATAACGCGGGGCGATTCATGCCCGGACGACTCTACGATGAAACCGACGAAGTGTATGAACAGATGCTTGCCATCAACCTCAGCAGTGCCTATTATCTCACTAAAAGGCTGCTGCCGACTTTCATGAAGCAGAGAAATGGGCTGATTATCAATATCGCTTCTATCGCCAGCATAGCGGCATATCCGAATGGCAGTTCGTACAGCATAGCTAAGGCTGGACTGCTTTCATTCTCACGCAACTTGCGTGAGCAGCTAAAATCCTACCACGTGGGCGTCACAGCTGTATTACTCGGTGCGACCTTGACCCGTTCATGGGAAGGCGCTCCTTATCCTCCGGAGAGGTTCATCGCTCCTGAGACAGTAGCGGAGATTGTATGGACGATCAGTCAGCTTCCTCCATCGGCTGTGGTGGAGGAAATAGTGATACGCCCGATGTTGGGAGACTTGTGAGAGGAGAATGTTTTATTCTCTGGGTTTTTGGGGTAAGGGGTAGTATTACGGGTTTGTAATGTTGAGAGGTGGTATGGGCGGCAGCCCCGCAGGGGCTGCCGCCCTCAACCCCCCCAATACCACCTAACCTCTCACCTAATCCGACTCAATCGCCAAACCACATGGCCTACTCCTAAAAGTCCTCCCCCCAGAAGTCCGTACGGATGGATACCCACATACTTATCGGCAAGATACCCCACGGCCATCCATAATAAGATCGTACTTACAATCTCCACCCCCAATCCCGCAGCCAACCTCCAATCAGAAGGCGATTTACGCTTCGGCGTAGAGGGCATCAATCGCCTCTTTATACTGGCTAAGTAAAACCCGCCGCTTGAGCTTAAGGGTAGGCGTAAGCTCACCCCCCTCTATCGTCCATTCTTTTGTGAGGAGGATAAACTTTTTCACCCGCTCAAACTGTGAAAACTGCTCATTTATCCTATCCACTTCACTCTGAATAAGTGCCTGTACCTTAGGATGATGTACCAGTTCTGCCCGATTAGTGAAAGTAATCCCATTTTCTTGAGCCCATTTCTCCAGGTTAGCGAAAGCCGGTACTATCAGAGCGGCGGGAAACTTCCGATACTCTCCTACCACCATGGCTTGTTCTATGTACAGTGAGCCTTTGAGCGCAGATTCTATAGGCTGTGGAGCAATGTATTTGCCACCGGCGGTTTTGAAGAGTTCTTTCTTTCTGTCGGTAATGTACAAAAAGCCGTCTTTATCTAAGCGACCGACATCGCCCGTATGAAACCAGCCATCTTTTAGAACTTCGGCGGTCGCCTCAGGATTTTTGTAATATCCGACCATAACATTCGGACCTCGGACGACAATCTCTCCTTCCCCCTCCGTGTAGCCTTCTAAAGGCTCTATGCGAACCTCCACGCCAGGAATAGGTCGTCCTACCGAACCCAGGCGATAGCCATCAAACGTATTGACCGCAATAACAGGCGAGGTTTCTGTAAGGCCATATCCTTCCATAATCGCAAAACCAGCTCCCCAGAAAGTGCGCGCCAGATGCTTAGGGAGAGCCGCCGCCCCAGTAACAATCAGTTCTACATTCCCACCGAGGGCTTCCTTCCACTTTTTGAATACTAACGCCCGAGCCAAAGAAAGCTGTAACCGATAAAAGAATGGGTAACTTTGCTCCGGATCGTAATCTTTGACGAGGTCAAGCGACCAGAAGAAAAGTTTGCGCTTTATGCCTGTTAGAGTTTGCCCAGTCGCCATGATGCGCTCATATACCTTTTCAAGGAGACGGGGAACCGAAGTAAAAACATGAGGCTTGACTTCTTGGAGATTATCTCGGATGGTATCCAAGCTTTCAGCATAGTACACACCTATCCCCATTGCTAAATACACATAGAATACCATCCGCTCAAAGCTGTGATTCAAAGGCAAGAAGCTAAGGGCTTTGATTGACTCGGCGTGGGCAGGAATCAGACGCAAGTTGCGTACAGTGAGCACATTAGAAACGATATTTTGATGAGTCAGAATGACGCCTTTAGGTGTGCCAGTAGTACCTGAGGTGTATAGAAAAGTAGCCCAATCTTCTGATTGTACGGCAGCCCTGTAAGGAGTAAGGTCTATGTCGCTACTTTTACCCATGCTAAGAAACTCCTCCCAGGGTGTGGCGCCCGGCTCTGGGTCAAAAACATATACTTTTTCTAATGTAGGGCAATGCGCAAGTATAGAAGAGACCTTTTGCCACACTTCTCCTCCAGAGCAGAATAGCACCCGACTCTCTGAGTGCTGGATGATATACTCATAATCTTTGGCGACAGAGTTAGCATACATAGGGACGACGATAGCCCCTATTTGTACCGCACCTAAATCCACAAAGTTCCACTCGGGACGATTGGGTGATACGAGAGCGATGCGGTCGCCCTTTTTGATACCGAGTCTGAGGAGGGCTCTGCTTACAGTGTCGGCTATTTGAGCGACTTCCTGGGTACTATAAGTTTGCCATCTCCCGTTTTTCTTAGCCGCAATGGCATCGGGACGCCCGCCCTTTTGGAGCTGCTCAGCAAGGATATCGTGTAGCCGCTTAATCTCCATGCAGCAAATATAAGGCTTCTGCAAAGGAGCTTTCTCCTATATACTCTCCCCTTTACGGACTATGGCTCCCAGACTTTCCAAGGTGTGTATGGCGTTTCGTAGAAAATCATGAATCTCCACTTCGGTCAAAGTGTGATTGGCCTGCAGGTACAGACGGATACCGTAGCTGAGGCGCCCTTGATTATCTCGATATTGGTCAAATGGCTCTATGCGGCGCAGATAGGGATACTGCAAGCTTTCAAGCGCTTCCTTAAGCGCAGCGTAAGTCAAGCCCTGAGGAACGTATAGGCTCAGGTCCTTTACCACCACCGGATGGTAAGAGATACCCGTAAAACCCGGCATTCGACGACCGAGAGATAATATGAGGTTAGACGCCAGCTCCGCCGCCACCACGAGCTCTCCCTTGAGATGAAAAGGCTTCAAAAAACTTTCCTGCAGACGCCCCGCATAACCAATCAGAGACTCGCCCGTATAGAAGGCCACTCCTTCTCGCCAAAGAGAGTCAGAAGAAAGCAGTTTTTCATAATAAGAGACCTTAGCTCGTTGAAGAAGAGCCCGCACCAGGGCAAGGAGATAGTCTAATGCTGAGACAGACTCACCGAGGGCAGCTTTGGGAGTACGCCCCCAGCCCCATAAGCCGAGCCGCCCCTCCTCCCCACCTTCATGATAGATGCGCCCCCACTCAAAAGCCCAGAAACCTACTGCGCCATGATTCCGATTATGTAAAAGAACTTCAAGCCCACTACCTATCAGAGAAGGACGCAGGTACGCCAGCTCTTCGTAGAGGGGATTCGCCAGACGGATGGGCTCATATGTAAGCTGGGGCGGAAAATGTGAGCGTCCAACAAGAGAATTCGTACGTATCTCCCATAGTCCCATCCCCGTGAGAAACTCAGAGAGATTATGTCTCAGCTCAAACTCAATATCTACCGCTGAGACTCGGGGATAGGCAACCGGCGGATGACTATTCATGGGAAGGGTTTCCCATCCTCTTAGGCGCAAAAGCTCCTCCGCTATATCAACAGGGCGTACTACATCCAGCCGATACAAGGGAACTCCCACCACCCAGACCTCCTCCGACTCTTTATGTACTTGTATATCCAGACGCATTAGTGTATCAAAAACCTCCTCAGGCGATACAGGCACCCCTATCATTTGAGTGAGCTCGGGCAGAGAGATGGAAAAATAGCGAGGAGCTGTGCGAGTCTGGTGATGTACCTCGGTGTATTTAGAGACAATCGCCTCAGGGTAGACTTGCTGAATCAGGGCGCCAGCAGCCTCAGCCGCCCAAGGAACTCTATGGGGGTCTGTACCTCGCATGAAGCGATAACCGCTCTCCGTTGTAATCCCGAGGCGCCTACCTGTTCGCCGAATAGCTTGCGGAGAAAAATATGCAGATTCTATGAAGGCACGCTGCGTATGGGTGGAAATGGAGGTTCGCTCCCCACCAAGTAGCCCTGCCAGGCACGCCGGTCCTTCCGCATCTGAAATGACCACATCCCCACTGCTCAGGTCTAATGATTGACGGCCTAACCCTATGAACCCCTGCGCCTCCGTAAGAGGGGCTACTCGGAGTTTAGTCCCACACATCTGATCAATATCAAAAGCATGGAGCGGTTGCCCATATCCAAGCAAAATGTAGTTGGTAATATCTACCACGGGATGTATGCTGCGCATCCCGAGCGCCTCTAGACGCAAACGAAGCCAACTCGGCGAAACTACTCCCGGCTGAATACCCTCTACATACACGCCCCCATAACGAGGACAACTGTCAGGATCAAGTACTTCTATATCCAAAGGAAAAGGCACACGCTCTCCAACCACTTTCCAATCAGGCAGTCTAAGGGACTTTTTAGTAAGGGCAGCATACTCACGAGCTACTCCCAGGTGGCTCAGGGCATCTCCCCGATTCGGAGTCGCACTAATCGTGAAGATTATGTCTGTATAGTCCTCCAGCACTTTGACCACAGATTCTCCCATCGGAGCCTCAGGCGACAGGCGCAGTATCCCTTCGGTATCATTACCAATACCGAGCTCCACCTCAGAACATAGCATGCCCTCTGATAAAACTCCACGGAAGGTTCGGGGCTCTAACTGAGCCCACTTCCCTTCAAAGCGCACATAAGAGCCCGGCATAGCAACAGGTACCATGTCTCCGACTTGTAGATTACGAGCTCCTGTAACAATAGTCAGGGTTTTATCTGAATGCACTTGAACCTTTGTCAGGAGAAGTCTATCCGCAGCAGGATGAGCGGTGATGTCGATCACCTTGCCGATTAGAATATCTTTTAGCTGCGGAGGAAGCCGACGATAGGACTCTATACTTTCTACTTCCAAGCCCGCTCGGGTAAGCCGCTCCCCAAAGGCCTCGGGGGTCTCCGGAATATCTACCATTTCACATAGCCAACTCCACAAGAGTCGCATGCTGCAAAAGTATGCTGTATAAAAGAGCCCTCTGACGAGACATACTATTCCTCCTGTACAGGAAGGGCTTCTCGTTTAGACCGTTTTTTCTTCTTTTTTTCCATAGGAGCAGGCTGCAAGGGTTTAGGAGAAGGGAGGCCTGCTTTCCATGAGAACTTGGGCGCCTCTACCGTCCCAGAAACAGTTATGTACAGCTTCATCATCTCGCCTTCACTCTCCTCTACAAACTCTGCGACTCGCAGGGCACTTTTATCCAGGATGACCCGAGGCACTTCTACGAGAAGGTCATAGGCAAGCTCCCCCCGCAAGCTATGGGCTCCGGCTATGCGCATTTTCCAACGATTAGCGTGAAGCCATGTAGTGTCGGTGCGAAGAATGCCTTCTCGCAGCGTAAGCCTCGTATCTACATGCCCTACCTCTATACGCTTGAAGTCTGTCAGAGGAATGAGTGAAAAAAGCTCATAGGTATAAGGACTCTCCAAGACGACGATATTTCGCAAGCTTGCGACTAGGTCACCCTCAGCTTCCGCCCACGATAGCCTTTTTTGTCTGAAAGGTAAATCCGTCTGAATGCTACCGCTGACCGTACCCCGTATGTGTTTCAATAGGGGAAAAAGAGTATCCAACTCTGGCACCTGGCGATATAGTTCAACTAAATCTATCCCCTGAAAACTCCCCTGACCTTGGATGCGTACTGGGGAAAAAATACCTGTGACGGTGATACGCCCGGTAGCGATGCTATTTACCTCCGCATTTATCACACGAAAGGTGTCATTTTCTTTGATGAAACGCCCACGGATCGGACCGCAAATGACTTTCCCCCAGCGAAAAGTGTCTATCTGTACGAATAAATCACTCACCCAAGGTATGCCACCTGTTGAGGAATCCGGCGTTGGCAAGTAAGCAAAGGTCGGAATGAAGACTTTACCACGGACCGAAAGGGGAGCCGCCGAAGTATCCCAAAATCTCTCGTACGAACCTACCTCTAAGGCAGGAGACCGAATATGCATGCCCTCATACCACAGACTCACATCTGACAGATTGAGCCGACTTGGCGACACCTCAAACTCCAGCTTTTCCACCGCCACAGGGGAAAATACAACTTGATGCAGGCTGCCTTTGCCCGAGAGGTGCCAGCGATTTTTCTCAAGGCTGACTGTACCGAGTACCTGGATTTCCCCCTTGAGAGAATCGGTACGAGGTATTTTCCACTGCCACAGATTGGCGAGATTGAAATGCGCATAGAACTTCGCCGACACTTTCTCGGAGTGCAGGATATACCTGCCTTTCAAGTAAATCGTATCCCTTTCACCACCAGCGAAAAATAAAGTATCTACCTGTAAGTAGCTTTGCTTGGGAGATTCGGCATTCCATTCTACTTGACCTTTGGCATAGATTGCATGACAGGGGTAACTTCCTACGAAGAAACGACTCCCTACATGCAAAGTAGCCGAAAGCCTGAGACGCGGCAGCTTGCCTTTTCCCGCAGGTCCTAAGACATCGCCTTGGCCTTTCAAGGAACCGTTGAGCTGAGCAAGTTCCTCTGGCGCTTCGGGCCACCAGGTTTTCATTTCAGCTAAGTCTAACTGAATATCCTCCACTCGCAGAGAAAGCTCCGGATGCTCTGGTGCAAGTTTGATGCCCCCATTGAGACGGCTCAATAAACCAGCGACACTGAGCTCTAACCGAGAGAATATCAACCATGGCTTCTCATAAGTAATCTCCCCCGCCAACCCAAAAGTTCGGCTCTCAAACCATACTTTTTTATGATGGCTAAGATGCCGAATAGTTCCATCCACCTGACCGGCAATTTGGAGAACACCTGAGTCGCTACGAATGCGGGCGTTTAGGTCTGCAATCAAAAGATACAGGCTAAAGTTAGCTTGCTTGTCACGATAAATAAAGCTGCCATGCTCCACGACGACTTTTTCCAGCGCCCAAGGAGATGGTTCTGTGCTATCCTTTTCCGAAGCGGTGGATATGTCCTCCCAGGGCGTGTGTCCCTTTTTATCGTATATGAGCCAAAACCTTGGAGTCTGGATCGTAAGGGCTCGTATGCGGTATTTTTTCTGAACGAGGGCTTCCCAGAGATTGAGGTGAAGGAGGATTTCATCTGCAGTGAAGAGGGTATCTCCACGCTGGGTTCTCATAATAAAACCACCCAGTTGAATACCTAAATCAGGCAGTGCCCTAAGCGTACCGACTTTTATGGCCTCTATGTGGATTTGGGCGGCGAAAGAGCGCTCCACCTCTGAGAGTACCCAGGCGATGAGCTTGTCGCGAGAAAAGTATATCAAGAGAACAAGTCCTCCGAGGGCCATGAAAAATCCTATGATTAGCCCTAAAAACAGCCGCAGTAGCCGCTTCATGGTCCTACAGTATCAGAAGGCGTCCATGCAGGCGCCTTTAGACAGACTTTCTCGGGAGATATAGCCTCTACGGAGTCGGGAGATAGGTAGTTCTGTTTGACCAAAAAGTAAGCAATCTTCTGAAAATGCGGCTTGTAAATAGAGAGGCAGCAGCCAGACTTTGAGTCTACGAAGTAACGATAACTTTTAGGGCTGGGTAGGAGCATACCGAGAAAAATAGCCTCTGGTATCGTGAGATCATGCGGTTCTTTACCAAAATAAAACCGCGAAGCCTCTAAAAGACCATATACTTCCGGCCCCCATTCTACGATATTGAGGTAGAGCTCAGCTATCTGTGGCTTAGATAACAGACGAAAGCGCTCTATGATCGCCGTGAGAAGTATTTCTTCTATTTTTCGGGCGAGCGTTTTTTCGCGTGTGAGAAAGAGATTCCGCACCAGCTGCATAGTGATAGTCCCGGCTCCACGGCGGAAACATTTACAACGCCAATTTTCCAGTAGAGCACTGAGAAAATGTGCCTTTTGAAAGCCCTGATGGAAGAAAAAAAGACCATCTTCGCTATGCAAGACGGCATGTAAGACATAGGGCGTAATCTCACGAAAGCTCAAATATGTCGGCATCCCTGCGCCAAGGATTAATGTGCGACTAGAGTTGTAGGGGTGATAAGCAATCGTTTCCGGTAAAGGAATAGTCATACAGCCAGGCGCCCAGCTTAGAATGGAAAAGTCTTTCGGTCGCCAATCTATATCTAAGGCAAGGGTCTCAGGTAGTGCCGGGTCGTAGCGTAGCTCAAGTCTTAGAGAGGACGTTCCGCCTATTTTCGCCTGTCCGAGACAGGTGAAAAATCCCTCTGGGAAAGCCTTAATATATGCGTCATGAGCCTGCTCTGGAATGTTAAGCAAAAAACGAAAACTCCTACTGAGCACATGGATAGCCAAATCACACCGCCCAGTGAGAGGCATATCTATGGGTTCAGCGCTTACGTATAGGGTATCATTCTCCACCTTGGCGGTGATGCTGGCAGAGACATGAGCGTAATGAAGGACACGACTCGCCAATCGGCGATGCCGAAACCGAAGCTGACGACCATACACATAAACCCGAAAGCCTTCCTTATTGAAAGCAAAAGAACCGCCAAGTGCGCCCCATGCGACAAAACTCTGTTTATCCAACGACAAGGAGTCCGGCAAGATTTGGAACTTTATACTATCACCCCGAAGGAGGAAAAACTCACCACGCACCTTGTGGAGGCTATCCAAATAGAGAGTAGCAGAGCATACAGTATCATACTTCACAAGCGATGCAGCTAAAGGACTCGGTAGTTGCAAATAGTGCCATTCCAGCGTATCTATGTGCATAAAGCGCCGTATAAGACGCAAAGGAGTGGTAAGAGATAACCTTGCTTCTGAAACATGACGAGAGGGCAGATGAGAACTCAGGTGACGACTAAGTCGTCCCGAGGCGACCCGTACAGTACGGTATGGGAAAAATCGTACAATGAAGGTATCCGCATAAAGCTTCCATCCGCTCTTCTCTATTTCCAGATTGTAGAGCGTAATCGCTCCGAATGTCTCCCATTCCGCTTTTTCATAATAAATCCGCTCTATCTCATACCGTGCCCCCACGATGTATAATAGATGAGGCAATAGCTCAAGCCTAAATACCCACGCTGCCCCAGCTGTGCCCACAAATAGACTCACGAGAAGAAGAACAGGAAATAGCCAGCGCTTCATTTGAATACAATACCAAAAGGCCCAACACTATAGACTTTCTCGGGATAGCTTTTAGTCAAGACACGCCATCCATTGAGCATGTCCCAGTTCCAGAATATATCATCACAAATAATGAGCCCGCCTGGCCTGATAGAGTCGTACAGAAGGCTCACATATCTCTGCAAGGCAGTAGCTCGGTGATCCCCATCAATGTAGAGAATATGCCATTCCCCTGCCAAAGTAGGGATAACCTCCTCAAATAGCCCCACGTGCACTTTGGGCTTGATGCCCAGAAGCCGAAAATGAAGGCGGGCTTTCTCGGAAAGAACAGGGGAAGCCTCCACAGTGTGGATATCTGCATGAGGAGCGGCAGCGGCGAGATACAGAGTCCCGAAGCCGAGATGCGTACCGAGTTCTAAAATACGCTTGGGTTTAGCCTGCCTCACGATATCGTACAAAAGCCGACCTTTCCATGGAGGGGTAGCACTTTTTCGGGTTAGGGTGGCGAGGGAAACCCTCGCAACTTGACCTGGATTGCCTGCCTTAGAGCCATACATCTCCACAGGCAGAATAACATTCCGAGCGCGACTGAGTCGCCTATACAAATGCTCTATGCTATCTAAAAAGGGAGACCGGAGAAGGTGCCGCTGAACTCTCCATCGAAGATATCTGAAGACCGCTTCACCTATCACAGCCTCCATGCAAAATATCGGATACACGGCGCAAGCATCAAGTGGTGCGCAAGCGTACGGCTATCTTGAAATAATACTCGATCCCACGCAGGAGCAAGGTCCCACGAAATTTGTACGCCAAGAGTCCACTTCTCCGCAAAGGCTCTCTCTAAGCCAACTTGCAGCTGCAACTGAGACCGATTGAAATAGTCTCTAAACCGATAAACTCGGGCCGAGTCTGGCAAACTCTTAGCTGAAAGGAGAACCACTCCCCTGATCCCTCCCCACAAGCTCCAACGGCTGCTGGTATCTATTTGAGTACCCCACCTGATCGGTACAGCCACCATCCAAAAGCTCTCACGACGCTGCTCTATACCTATCTGGTAGAAAAGGAGATGAGCACCTGACTCTATGAAGCGACGAGTATCATACTTATACCTCAGCAAAAAACCGCCATACGCGTGGGGTCCAGGCTGGCGCTTTTCGCCCTTTCGTTGCTGGAATACACCCTCTAACATATTCGTTCGGCTCACAGGCACGCGATGGACTATCCCCCCTCCGCCGTCAAAACCGAGCTGCATTTGCAGCCAAAGTATCAAGGCTATAAGCGACATATTTTCCAAAGATACAGCCCTTGCAGTTTTTGTAGATTTGCAGAGTGCTGACAAGGAGCACTATTATATCTGGGTTTCTTCTTCTGAGTGGCTGTGCGCCCACCCCAAAAGGAGAAATTCAGCTTTCCACCTCAGTGATTCGTTACGCAGCTGCCACTTCTTCTTCAAAAGTAATAGATACCCTCCCAGCGGGGACCGTGGTCTATACCTTCGCAGAGTCGGGGCAGTGGATAGAAGTTTGTTACGGCGGGATAAAAGGTTGGATACATATGGCAGACTCTCTGATGGGCAATCCATATTATGTGGAAAAACCACCCGTAGAAGAGAGCTTCATAAACCTCTCGCCTAATGACAGTGTAGCTGTGACGATTGAAGAGGGGGAAAAGCAAACCTATGTACGGATCGCAAGTCTAAAACCTTGGTTTCCGACAAGCGACTCATTATACGCCGGCTTTTACGAAGGACTGCCGGGAGATCAGGTCGGGCTCATTATCGTCAATATCCTACCTAACGCCATCACTCTCAATGTGAAGGTTTCAAGAATGGACCCGGAAACCATGGAAGTGCAAGAAGAAGAGTTTTTGCTAACCTCTGAAATACAGCGCAAGGAAAATATCCTCAAGATTGAGGGGGAGGAATCCCCTTTCCAAAAAGCGGAGTTTATTCGGTATGAAGGACGGTATGGCCTACTGATTCAGAGCAAAGATGGATATGCCATCTTATGGCAACGCAGATTATAATTCATGCGCAAGGTTGCCCTTATCGGACGCACGAATGTTGGTAAATCTAGTTTATTCAATCGTCTAATCGGACGACGCCAAGCTATAGTAGAAGATGAACCCGGCGTCACGAGAGACAGGCATTATGGCATAGTCAATTTAGATGGAGGCCGTATCCTGCTCATAGATACAGGGGGTTTTTTAGGCGAAACTGACACCTTAGAAGCCCAGGTATCCCAGCAAGTTCGCTTTGCGATAGAAGAAGCTGATTTACTCCTATGGGTAGTAGATGCAGAGACAGGCCTCACCCCAAGCGATGAAGAGTTTGCTGCATGGCTTCGTCGGTACCGCCGCTCTACGCAGCCTCTCTGGCTTATTGTCAATAAATCAGATAATCCCACTCGGGAAACAGCCGTTACTGAGTTTTACCGGTTAGGCATAGAGCCTATTTATACTGCCTCTGCCACTACGGGTCGTGGTCTCTCAGAGCTGAGGGAAGCCCTTTTAGCATTTGCCCAAGAAGGCGAAACTGGAATTGATGGCCCGCGGTTCGCCCTAATCGGACGTCCCAATGTGGGTAAATCCAGCCTTCTAAACGCTCTTTTGCGTTCTCCCAGAGCGATAGTCAGCGACCTGCCAGGTACAACGCGAGACCCTCTGTATGAACCAGCAGAGTGGAAAAATCAGAAGTTCTACTGGGTAGATACGGCGGGTTTGCGTCGCAGAACTCGGATTCCGACTTTTTCTGTGGAAAAGTATGCTTCGCTCCGTAGTTTAGAAGCCCTGGCTACGTCTGATGTAGTGCTTTTAGTCATAGACGCCACAGAAGCCCTGACCGCACAAGATATGACTCTGCTTAGGCAAGCAGAAAAGCAGGGCAAAGGAATCGTACTCCTTCTCAATAAATCAGACCTCCTTACACCTTCTCAGGGGGAGCGACTGATTCAGTGGGTTAGCCAGAAGGTTCGTCCCCTTCAACCAGTACCTATTCTATTAGTATCAGCCCTAACAAGCAGAGGTATCAGTGAGATACCCGAAAGTGCGCTGAAAGTCTATAAAGAGGGACAGTATGAGATTCCCACCCGCCATCTAAATGACACCATCCTACCTATCCTCCGCCAGTACCCTCACCCTCTGGTAGGGAATATACAGCCATCTATTCGGCTTTTACAACAGATAGGGACGAAACCGCCCCTATTCCTTCTGCATGCGCGACATCCCGAAAAGATTCGCAAGACCTATCTAAACTTTATAGAGAATCAGATTCGGAAAATATATCCATTTTCTGGATGGCGATTGAGGTTTGAGCTGCGGGGAAGTGAGGGATGAATGAGTTTTTTGGGTGAGTGAGGGGGGGGGGGGGGGGGGGGGGGGGGGGGGGGGGGGGGGGCCGCGGGGGGGGGGGGGGGCGCGCGGGGGGGGCGGGGGCCGCGGG